>NZ_KV791955.1:0-82835 GCF_001808035.1 Proteus sp. HMSC14B05
GGTCGCGGGTTCGAGTCCCGTCCGTTCCGCCAACACATAAGAAAACCTAAGTCTAATGACTTAGGTTTTTTTTTGTTTAAAATTTAAAGTTGTCTACATTACCAGTGCTTATTTCATAATAATTCACCATTAAAGCTATTTTTTACAAAAATAGTTACACTTATTTATCATTATATTCTTTAAAAGGGTGAGGGGAGATCCCAGCTTTGGTATACTAGATAGGTAGCAAGAGATCCTATTGGTTATCTGAGGTTGCTTAATGGCGAAAAAACCGACTTATTCAGTACGTTTTGTAGCAGGTCAACCTGTAGAAAGGATTGAACCTAGTCTACCTTTAGGCCAAATAGAAGAGATGCTACCGATTGGGATGCCACTATATACAGAAGGCACTTTAAAAATTGCTGTTTGGAATATTTACAAACAGCAACGGGTCAATTGGCGTAGTATGCTGGAAACGCTTGCCACCGATACTCAACTATTACTTTTACAAGAAGCGCAAACAACACCTGAATTAGTTCGTTTTGCGGGTAAAAACCATTTAATTGCTGATCAAGTTCCTGCTTTAGCCTTTCAACAGCACCCTGCGGGTGTTATGACCTTATCAAGTTCTCATCCTATCTATTGTTGCCCATTAAGAGAAAAAGAGCCTTTTTTAAGGCTTGCTAAATCTGCATTAATTACGGTTTATCCACTTATTACTGGTGAGCATTTAATGGTGATAAATGTACACGCGATCAATTTTAGTTTCGGTGTTGATGTTTATCAAAGACAATTAAACAGCTTATCGACTCATATCATCGATCATAAAGGGCCTGTTATTTTGGCGGGGGATTTTAACGCCTGGAGTCGTCCAAGAGTTAATGTGTTAAAGCGTTTTGCTAGAAGATTAAAACTTAAAGAAGTGATCTTTGAAAAGGATTTACGCACTCGCGCTTTTGGTAAGCCACTTGATTATATATTTTATCGTGGATTATCACTAAATAAAGCGGAAATCTTAATCACAGATGCATCTGATCATAATCCTTTGGTGGCGACATTTTCTTAACTCGTGATGATAACATTCGTTAATATTAAAATATAAATATTTTAATATAATATGATTGTATTTATTATTGATTAGTATTATTACTCTATATTTAATTTATCTATCTATTTAATCTATTTGTTATATTAACGCGCTTTACTATACTTTTTTTGTCTATCTAATTCCCTACAAATATAGGAAATAATATGGCAACAAAAAATATAGTTATTATTGGCGGTGGTACGGGGGGTACTATTCTCGCTAATATCTTAGCTAAAAAATTAAATGATGAAATATTTTCAAAAAAAATAAAAATTACGCTTATTTCAGATAATCCATACCATTATTACAAACCTGCATTTATGTATATTGCATTTAACCTTTTCTTAAAAGAAGAGTTAATGCGATCACAAAGAAGTTTATTAAGACCAGAAATTGAATTTGTTATAGATAAAGCTGAAAGTTTCGATTTTAATAATAAAACAGTTTATTGTTGTTCTAAGAAAAAATATCACTATGATTTTCTGGTATTAGCCACAGGATGTGTTCCTCGTCTTGATAGAATTGAAGGTTTAGCTGAAGCTGGAAATCATTTTTATCAATATGAAGCTGCACGAAAATTAGCAGATAAAATTGCTACCATTGAAAAAGGGCGTGTATTTATCACGGTAACTTTCCCTGAAACGCCAAATGTACCTCACCAATGTGGTATTGCACCAATGGAAACAACCTTGATGCTGGATGAATTTTTACGTCAGCGACGGGTAAGAAGTAATATAGAAATTGTTTATACCTATCCTACCGTAGCTCAACTATTAAGAAATTGTCTTTTTATGCAGCAAGAAGTTTGTGAAGTACTTCCTGCGGTCTTTTCTGAACGAGATATCAAAGCAAAGCGTGGTTTTACATTAAGTCATGTTGATCCTGATAAGAAAATCGCCTATTCGAAAGAAGGAGAAGCAGAGCCTTTTGATATCTTAATGAGCACACCTCCTATAACAGCGGTAGAAGCCATTCGTAATACAGGATTAAGTGAATATAACAATGGTGAAGGCTGGCTACCGACCGATCCTGAAACATTACAGGTATATGGGTTAAATCAAGTTTATGTGTTAGGTGATACGGTTGATTTGCCTATTAGTAAGGCCGGTGGTAGCTGTCATAACCAAGCGGGGGTTATAGCTAATAATATTTGTGGTGAACTGCGTTATGGTTATCCGGCAGCAATTTATGATGGGCGAGTACAAGCTGTTGCCCAAATGGGATTATCAGCGGGTATGCCATTACAGTATGACTATAAACATGATGTTATTCCAACACCTCCAACAAAACTCGGTGGCATGTTACGTAACGGTTATAACCGGGGCTTATATTGGGCAACGGTCAGAGGATTATTGTAGGGGAATAAAATAATGAGTGAAAATAATTTAAGCCCAAATGAAAAACCGTTGTTATCTAATGAAGATAAAATTCATTTAGAACATTTACTAGAAAAAATAAGGCCTTTATTAGCATTAAAGCGCCTAGATAATATTGTTGATTTATTATCTTTAGCCTCAGATACCGTCGATATTATGGATAACGCAACGGTAGAAAAATTGGCGGTTGCTTTTGAAGAAACATTAATTCCGGTTTGGGAATTAACTACGGCCTTTAATATGGCTAAAAAAGAATCTCTTTATCAGGATAAAAAATATACCTTAGGTGCGACTTTTTCATTATTAAAAAATCCTGACACCTTAAAAGGATTAACTATTGTATTAAGGACATTACAAATTATTGGGGAAAATAATCAGAAAATAGAAGTTTAATTAATGTCAAGGAGATATAATGACGCAAAGTAATAAGTGTTTTAATACTCAAGCAATACATTATGGCTACTCTCCGTTAGATTATCAGGGGGCATTAGTGCCTCCTGTTTTTCAAACGTCCACTTTTGCATTTCCCACGGCTCAATATGGTGCTGATTGTTTTGCTGGGAAAGAAAAAGGGCATTTTTATACTCGTATATCTAACCCTACATTGGATTTATTAGAAAAACGATTAGCTCAGTTAGAGCAAGGAGACGCTTCTGTTGTTTTTTCTTCCGGTATGGGGGCTATCACTTCAACATGTTGGTCATTATTGCAGCCAGGAGATGAACTCATTGCTGATATGACCGTTTATGGTTGTACTTTTACTTTCTTTAATCATGGGCTGGCTAAATTTGGTATCACTATCAAACATGTTGATTTAACCGATCCTGAAAAATTAGCCGAAGCAATTACAGATAGAACAAAGCTTATTTTCTTTGAAACACCGGCTAATCCTAATATGCGGGTTAGTGATATTGAAAAGATCGCTAATATTGCGCATCAACATGATGTTTTAGTCATGGTTGATAGTACTTACTGTTCGCCTTATTTACAAAAGCCACTAACCTTAGGCGCGGATATTGTCGTACATTCTATGACTAAATATTTATCAGGTCATGGTGATGTGATGGCGGGGGCAATTATCACTAATTATCAATTAGCAGATAAAATTCGCGTTGAGGGCTTAAAAGATATGACGGGGGCTTGTTTATCACCTCATGATGCAGCACTCGTTTTAAGAGGGATAAAAACGCTTAGCATTAGAATGGAAAAAATTTGCCAGAATGCGCAGCGTATTGCGCAATTTCTTGAAAATCATCCTAAGGTGGCAACGATTTCATATCCCGGATTAAATTCTTTTCCTCAATATGAACTAGCCAAAAAGCAGATGGCGTTACCTGGTGGTATGATAAGTATGGAGTTGAATGGTGGAATAAAAGCTGGCAGAGAATTTCTTAATCGCTTAATGCTTTTTACTCGAGCGGTGAGTTTAGGTGATTGTGAATCATTGGCTCAGCATCCTGCGACTATGACTCATGCGACATACAGTGCACAAGAGCGTCAACGCCATGGTATTAGTGATGGATTAATTCGTTTATCAATCGGTCTTGAAGACGTTGATGATTTAATTGCTGATTTAACCCAAGCGCTAGCCTAATTGTATTGAGCGCAGATAATGGATAAAGAAAAGGCTGTGAATAACTCACAGCCTTTATTTTTCTTGATAACAGTAGATTATTTCTGCGTTATTCTTGGTTTGATACCAATATAGTAACCAACAGTTAAAATAGCCACCCATACTAACCCAACGATTAATGCCATTCGGGTTGATTCAAAGTAGCCTAAAATTGCTATCACAAATGCCATAAAAATAATGGTAATGGCGGGTGCTATTGGCCAAAATGGTACAGGAAATTTTAGTTTTTTCGCCTCTTCAGCACTCATTTGGCGACGCATAGCCACTTGAGAAAGTAAGATCATCAACCAGACCCATACAGTGGCAAATGTCGCGATAGAGGCAATAAGTACGAAGATTTTTTCTGGAATAAGATAGTTAAGCACAACCCCTAATAATAGCACCACTGACATCACTAATACGGTCATCCAAGGTACACCGTTACGCGTCAGTTTCATAAAGGATTTAGGTGCTTGCCCTTCTTGTGCCATGCCGTACATCATGCGACCAGCACCGAAAATATCACTGTTTATCGCAGAGATAGCGGCGGTGATCACCACAAGATTAAGAATGTTAGCGGCTGAATTGATACCCAGATTGGAAAAAATTTGTACAAATGGACTACCGTTATGGCCAATTTGTTGCCATGGGAAGATGCACATTAAAATAAAAATGGTCAGTACATAGAATAGTAAGATACGAAATGGCACCGCATTGATAGCTTTAGGGATCGTTTTTTCTGGATCTTTAGCTTCACTGGCGGTAATACCAATAACCTCAATACCACCAAATGCAAACATCACAATGGCGAGTGAGGCAATAATGCCTTCTATACCATTTGGCATAAAGCCACCAAACTCCCATAGGTTAGAAATACCAATTGGATGTTCTGTTTGCTGACCAAAGCCGTAGATCATTATGGCTACACCACCGATAATCATGGCAATAATTGCAGTCACTTTAACGATAGAGAGCCAAAATTCCATTTCACCAAATATTTTCACATGACATAAATTTAAGGCACCAATAAAACAGACTATGCCTAATACCCATATCCATTGGTCGACATCGGGAAACCAAAGTTTCATATAAAAACCAAATGCGGTTACGTCGGCAAGACAAACGATAAGCATTTCAAAAACGTAGTTCCAGCCAGTTAAAAATCCGGCTAATGGTCCCATATAATGGCTAGCATATTGTGAAAAAGAACCTGCCACTGGATGATGGACTGCCATTTCCCCTAATGCGCGCATAACCATAAATACTGCGGCACCACCAATAAGATAAGCAAGAAGTACAGCGGGGCCTGCTTTTTCAATCGCCGCGGCTGAACCATAAAAAAGCCCTGTCCCAATAGCAGAGCCTAGCGCCATGAAACGAATATGCCGCCCTGATAGTCCTCGTGAAAGTTTATTCTCTTTTTGCATCTAAAGTGTTTCCCATCTCTGTCCAACCGAAAAATCGGCTCTCTTTTTTTCAGTGTCTTTTCGCACGTTAGCTATCCAAAACAAAGCATGTACCTTATCATAAAGCCTCTTACGGTGAGACAGTTATCTGTAATAATCATCAGCATTCATTGGATATCAGAGTTTCTTATGCAATACCCCATTAATGAAGTGTTTCAAACCTTGCAAGGTGAAGGTGTTTTTACTGGCGTTCCTGCGCTTTTTGTTCGATTACAGGGATGCCCTGTAGGATGTAGTTGGTGTGATACCAAACATACCTGGGAAAAAGAAGAGAGCAAGAAAGTCCCTCTTGGAGATATTCCCATTAAAACACAAGAAAGTGATACTTGGGGTATAGCCACTGTCGAAGATATTTTATCACTTTTCCGGCAACAACGTTATAGTGCAAAGCATGTGGTGATAACGGGAGGGGAACCCTGCCTTTATGACTTACGGCCTTTGACGGAAGGCTTAGAAAAAGCAGGTTTTGATTGCCAAATAGAAACCAGTGGCACGCATGACATCCTCTGTAGTGAAGCAACATGGGTAACACTTTCGCCGAAAGTCGGTATGCGAGGTGGATTGAGTGTTTTATCTAGTGCGATTAATCGTGCCAATGAAATTAAACACCCTGTTGCTCGTGAAAAAGATATCGAAGCACTGGATGATTTACTGCGATTAAGAACTCAACAACCTATGGCGATCGTTGCCTTACAACCAATCAGTTGTAAAGAGAGTGCAACAGCGTTATGTATTAAAACCTGTATTGAGCGTAATTGGCGTTTTTCAATGCAAACACATAAATATTTAAATATCGCCTAGTGTGTCATTTATCGTTAAAAAAAATCAGCCTATGAGTGGCTGATTTTTTTAGGTGAAAATTACTCACCACGATAAATACATCCTGCGGTACATGTCTCTTTAACCATCACGGCGGATAACAGGGGGAGTGATGGTTTAACTTGTTGCCAAATCCATTTTGCCAGTACTTCGCTGGTTGGATTTTCTAAACCTTCAATGTCATTAAGATAATAGTGGTCGAGCCTATCAAGAGTCGGTTTAAATGCGGCTTTCACATCAGCAAAATCAATTAGCCAACCTGACTGCGCATCTACTTCACCAGTGATTTCTAATCTCACTAAAAATGAATGCCCATGTAAACGTCCACATTTATGGCCTTTGGGAACATGGGGTAAGTGGTGCGCAGCTTCAAACTGAAAATCTTTAAAGATGGTGGTTATCATCAAAACTCTCTTGACTTAAATAGTAAAAAAATACAGATAAAACGGTGTCTATTTAGTGTATCTGATTTAGTGTGTTACGCCTAATCGCTTAACCTTAGCGACTTATTATATTCTTTTTCGTTTATTCATTATATCGATAAAGGAAATCGGTAAATAAATTTAGTCTTTAAGGTTATTAGATAGAGCAAACCAGTCTTTAAGTCGTGCTCTGATCGTGCGATACCCTCATATACATTAAAAAAGTCCAACCACAATAACAGCACCGATGCAGTGCAATGTTTTTTTAAGGCAGGATCGATGAGCAATCAACCCCCATTATTATCAATGCTTCCATTAACACAGGAGCAATTGAATAAATTACAGGATGTGACGAAAGACTTAACTCCAGCCCAATTTGCTTGGCTTTCTGGCTATTTTTGGGGGCAATTAAATCAGCATTCATCCACTAAAGATGAGCTGGTAAGTGTACAAAGTCAGGTTCCCCAACAAGAAACCATCACCGTGATATCAGCATCACAAACTGGCAATGCACGTCGTTTAGCTGAACAATTACGCGATAAATTGGTTGATAATCAACTTAATGTTGAGCTCTATAGTGCGAGTGAATATAAATTTAAGCAGATCCACAAAACGACAACCTTAATTATTATTACCTCAACACAGGGGGAAGGTGAACCTCCTGAAGAAGCCATCGCATTTTATAAATATTTGCACTCTAAAAAAGCCGCGCCAATGAAGCAAACGGCTTATGCTGTACTGAGTCTCGGCGATAGTAGCTATGAACATTTTTGCCAAGCAGGTAAAGATTTTGATCATCAATTGGCGCAACTTGGCGCGACCAGTCTATTAGAAAGATTAGATGCAGATGTTGATTATCAAGCTGACGCTGATAAATGGATAACTCAGCTGACTGATATTTTAAAAATACGTATACCTGAGCAAAATACTCAAGTATTGCAACAAACACAATCAGGAACAACCGACAGTGTCGATACCGCACGCTACCATCGTGATGCACCTTTTAGTGCCACTTTATTAACTAATCAGAAGATCACCGGTCGACATTCAGATAAAGATATTCGTCATATTGAAATCAGTCTAGCAGGCTCTGAATTGCAATATCTTCCCGGAGATGCGCTAGGAGTATGATTTAAGAATTCGGAAGAAAAAGTGGATGAGCTTATTACCCTACTATGGTTAACGGGGGATGAGCAGGTAAATGTTAAATCACAAACATTAACGTTAAAAGAAGCATTATTGCATCATGTTGAATTAACTCAAAATAGTGCACCAATTATTAAAGCATATGCCCAATTATCCCGCCACGAAGAGTTATTATCGCTGGTGGCTGATAAAAGCAAACTTCAGCAATATGCGCAAACCTACCCAATTAATGAAATGGTACGTCAATATAGTGCGCAACCTAATGCTCAAGAGTTTATTGATATATTGCGCCCATTAACTCCACGTCTTTACTCCATCGCTTCATCACAACAAGAAGTTGATGATGAAGTTCATCTTACCTTAGGTGTTGTTCGTTATAACGTCGATCAGCGTGCTTATACAGGAGGCGCCTCAGGGTTCTTAGCTGATCAACTTCAAGAAGGCGATACAGTAAACGTTTTTATTGAACGTAATGATCATTTTCGTTTACCTGAAGATAATCAAGTCCCTGTGATTATGATTGGCCCAGGGACGGGGATTGCGCCTTTTCGAGGGTTTATGCAACAACGTGAAAGTGAAGGTGCGACGGGGAAAAACTGGCTCTTTTTTGGCAATCCTCATTTTGTAGAAGATTTTCTTTATCAAGTGGAATGGCAACGTTATGTCAAAAGCGGGTTGTTAACACGTATTGATTTAGCATGGTCGCGTGATCAAGCCGATAAAATTTATGTGCAAGATAAATTACGGGAGCAAGGTCAGGAAATTTGGCAATGGTTACAGCAAGGTGCTTATCTCTACGTTTGTGGTGATGCATCAAGAATGGCTAAAGATGTTGAACAAACATTGTTAGAAATAGTAATGACCCATGGCAATAAAAATATTGAGCAAGCAGATGATTATTTAAGTGAGCTACGTTTAGCACGTCGTTATCAGAGGGATGTTTATTAAAATGAAATCACAAACTCAAGCGCCCTTAGTGGTTGAAGGAAAACTATCTGATAGTGAACGTATGAAAAAAGAGAGTAATTTCTTACGAGGCACTATTAGTGATGATCTACAAAATGGTCTAACCGGTGGTTTTGAGGGCGATAATTTTTTATTAATTCGTTTTCACGGTATGTACCAACAAGATGATAGAGATATTCGTGCCGAGCGTGCCCAACAGCTACTAGAGCCTCGTCATGCCATGATGTTACGTTGTCGTTTACCGGGCGGTGTCATCACACCAAAGCAGTGGCTAAGTATCGATAAGTTTGCTAGTGAAAATACGCTCTATGGCAGTATTCGTATTACTAATCGTCAAACTTTTCAATTTCATGGCATTTTAAAAGGTCATGTTAAACCGGCTCACCAAATGCTAGCGTCAACAGGCCTTGATGCTCTTGCAACCGCCAATGATGTTAATCGAAATGTGCTATGTACCTCAAACCCTGAACAATCTTCATTGCATCAAGAAGCTTATGAATGGGCCAAAAAACTATCCGAGCATTTATTGCCACGCACCCATGCCTATGCAGAAATTTGGTTAGATAAAGAGAAAGTGGCGACAACGGATGAGGAGCCTATTTTAGGTGAAACCTATTTACCTCGGAAATTTAAAACATCGGTGGTGATCCCCCCTTATAACGATGTTGACTTGCATGCCAATGACATGAATTTTATTGCCATCGCAGAAAATGGGCATTTGGTTGGTTTTAATGTGCTAGTCGGTGGCGGCCTTGCGATGACCCATGGTGATAAAAAAACCTTTCCGCGTTTAGCTAGTGAATTTGGTTATATTCCTATTGATAAAACATTAGCAGTCGCTGAAGCGATTGTGACGACGCAACGAGATTGGGGCAATCGTACTGAACGTAAAAATGCCAAAACCAAATACACCTTAGAGCGTGTTGGTATTGAAACATTTAAACAGGAAGTTGAACGTCGCTCAGGCGTTATGTTTGATATGATCCGACCGTATCAATTTACTCACCGTGGTGATCAAATTGGTTGGTTAAAAGGGGTTGATAACAAATGGTATCTAACCTTATTTATTGAAAGTGGTCGATTAATCGATAAACCTAATGCGCCGTTAAAAACGGGGGTTGCTGAAATTGCCAAAGTGCATCTTGGTGACTTTCGTTTAACAGCTAATCAAAATTTGATTGTTGCTGGTGTACCAGAGGCACAGAAAGAGCAGATTGAGGCGATAGCGCGTCAATATGGTTTAATTAATGATGAGGTTACACCGCTGCGTAAACATGCCATGGCGTGTGTTTCATTTCCAACTTGCCCATTAGCCATGGCAGAAGCGGAGCGTTTCCTTCCCGCATTTACCGATACCCTTGATAATATCATGGCTAAATACGGAGTCAGTGATGAGCATATTGTTGTACGTGTAACAGGGTGTCCTAACGGTTGTGGTCGTGCGATGTTGGCGGAAGTCGGACTGGTGGGTAAAGCCCCCGATCGCTATAACTTACATCTAGGAGGAAACCGCATGGGTACTCGCATTCCTAGAATGTATCGTGAAAATATTTCATCACAAGAAATCATTGAAATTCTTGATACTTTAATTGGTCAGTGGGCTATTTCACGTGAATTAAATGAAGGTTTTGGTGATTTTCTTATTCGTACTGATGTTATCAAACCCGTTGTTAATTCAGCCATTGATTTTTATGAAGTGCAGGAGGTGATATGAGTCGATTATCACTTTCTCAGTTGGTGTTGCTATCGATTGAAGAGCAGCGACTGGCGCTTGATGAAATCAACCAACAATTAGAGCAAAAAACGGCGATAGAGCGGGTGATTTGGGCTTTAGAACATCTTCCTAACCAGTTTGTTTTAAGCTCAAGTTTTGGTATTCAAGCGGCAGTTTGTTTGCATTTGCTCACCAGACAATATCCCGATATACCTGTAATTTTGACAGACACAGGTTATCTCTTTCCCGAAACATATCAATTTATTGATGAATTAACCTCTTCACTACAACTTAATTTAAAAGTATATCGCGCTGAAATATCTTCATCTTGGCAAGAAGCACGCTACGGCAAACTTTGGTTGCAAGGGATTGAAGGTATCGAACGTTATAACCAAATAAATAAAGTTGCGCCAATGGAAAAGGCATTAAAGGAGTTACAGGCGAAGACATGGTTTGCAGGGCTACGACGCCAGCAATCAAAAAGTCGAGAGCATTTACCTGTTTTATCCATAGCGAAAGGTATTTTTAAGTTACTACCGATAGTCGATTGGGATAATAAACAAATTTATCAATATCTTAAACAGCATAATTTACCTTACCATCCATTATGGGAACAAGGTTATCTGTCTGTGGGTGATACGCATACGACACGCAAATGGCAAGAGGGAATGAGTGAAGAAGAGACGCGATTCTTTGGCTTAAAACGTGAGTGTGGATTACACGAATAATATTATTATTCATTATTAATATCGCTATTTATTTTGAGTGGGCAATAGAGTCATCTGTTGCCCTCTTTGTCGTGAGTAAAATAATAACCATTTGAAATTATTATATTTTTGCTTATTCCTTTCTGTTCCATCACATAGCTTTTTGTCATTTCATAACCCCGAATGCACCTTTTATAGTCGTTATTCATATAAGTAAACAATAAAAATGTGAGATACGCGTATGGATTACCTACCCTTATTTGTGGAATTAAAACAGCGCCCAGTATTACTGGTTGGCGGTGGGCATGTCGCTGCGCGTAAAGCCGTACTGTTATTAAAAGCGGGCGCTCGGTTACGTGTTATCGCGCCACAGTTATGTGATGAATTGCATCTTGCTTATCAGCAAAATCAAATTGAGTGGATTGCTGGGCAATATCAGTCAGAGCATTTACTTGGCATGATGCTGGTGATCGTGGCAACAGACGATAAGGTATTAAATCAACAAGTGTATCTAGATGCGCAAGCACGCCACATTTTTGTCAATGTCGTCGACTCTCAACCCCAATGCTCTTTTATCTTTCCTGCCATTATCGATAGAAATCCGATATTAATTGCCATTTCATCAGCGGGCAAAGCCCCTGTTTTAGTTCGTATGATACGGGAAAAGCTAGAGGCATTATTGCCTACCTCATTAGGGGCTATGGCGACTATTGCGGGGAAATGGCGCAATAAAGTGAAACAAAAACTGACTGGTTTTCAAGCACGTTGCCGCTTTTGGGAGCAAGCGTTTAGTGGCAAATTTGCCTCATTAGTGGCAAGTGGTCAATTAATACAAGCGCAAGCACAGCTCGAACAACAACTGTCTCATCCAGATAGCCCACAAGGTGAGCTTGCTTTAGTGGGGGCAGGGCCGGGTGATGCCGGGTTATTAACCTTACGAGGTTTGCAAGTTATCCAGCAGGCCGAGGTGGTACTTTATGACAGTTTAGTCAGTGCAGACATCTTAGAACTGGTACGCCGTGATGCTGATAGAATTTGTGTGGGTAAAAGAGCGGGGCAACACAGTACGTTGCAAGAAGAAATCAATCAATTGATCGTGAAATATACTCAGCTTGGTAAACGAGTTGTCAGACTAAAAGGGGGCGATCCTTTTATTTTTGGACGCGGAGGAGAAGAGCTTGAAATTGCGGTACAACATGGCATTCCTTTTCAAGTTGTTCCCGGTGTTACCGCAGCTAGTGGGGCCAGTGCTTATGCGGGTATTCCATTAACTCATCGTAACTATGCGCAAAGTGTCACTTTTATGACTGGGCATTGCCAATCAGGGGGGATAGAGCCAGATTGGCAAGCTTTAGCGCAAGCTAATCATACGTTAGCAATTTATATGGGAACGACGAAAGCAGAACTTATTAGCCAGCGTTTAATAGAGCAAGGTCGTTCACCACTCACCCCTATTGCCGTCATTAGTTGCGGTACACGCCATGATCAACAGATCTTAACGGGAAATTTAACACAATTAGCGCAATTAGCTAAGCAAGCTCCCACCCCGGCATTATTAATCGTTGGAGAAGTTGCTGCATTACATCACCAACTTGCGTGGTTTGGTGATAGACAAACTCAACATACCTCTGCCATCCACTCATCTTTGGTTCATTTTGCCTAAACGAGGTTGTTATGAATGAAACACAATTAACTCATCTTCAGCAATTAGAAGCAGAAAGCATTTATATACTGCGTGAAGTTGTCGCTGAATTTGAAAATCCCGTCATGCTTTACTCAATAGGCAAAGATTCTTCGGTGATGTTGCATCTAGCACGTAAGGCTTTTTATCCGGCGAAATTACCTTTTCCTCTTTTACATGTTGATACGGGTTGGAAATTTCGTGAGATGTATGAGTTTCGCGATAAAACGGCCAAAGAGTATGGTTTTGATCTCAAAGTTTATCGTAATCCCCAAGGGGCACAATTGGGGATCAATCCCTTTATTCATGGTAGCGCCAAGCATACAGATATCATGAAAACAGAAGGTCTTAAGCAAGCTCTGGATAAATATGGTTTTGATGCCGCATTTGGTGGGGCGCGTCGTGATGAAGAAAAATCGCGTGCTAAAGAGCGTATTTACTCATTTAGAGATAGATCTCATCGTTGGGATCCGAAAAATCAACGTCCAGAATTATGGCAAAACTACAACGGCCAAATTAATAAAGGGGAAAGTATTCGCGTTTTTCCATTATCAAATTGGACGGAGCTAGATATTTGGCAATATATCTATTTAGAAAACATCGATATTGTGCCGCTCTATTTCGCTAAACACCGTCCAGTTATTGAGCGGGATGGTACCTTGATTATGGTTGACGATGATCGAATCGACCTAAAAGCTGGAGAGGTGATCACACAACAAAAAGTACGCTTTAGAACATTAGGCTGCTGGCCATTAACGGGCGCTATTCCTTCACAAGCAGACACATTACCCGCCATTATTGAAGAGATGTTAATTTCCACCAGTAGCGAGCGACAAGGGCGTTTAATTGACAGTGATCAGTCTGCTTCAATGGAACTTAAAAAACGTCAGGGTTATTTTTAATAGGAGTCACTATGGGACTTGCAGCCATCAAAACCAACCAACTGATCGCCGGTGAAATAGCACAATCAGGTGGTGTAGAAAATTATTTAAAAACACAACAGAACAAAGGGTTATTACGTTTTTTAACCTGTGGCAATGTTGATGATGGAAAAAGCACCTTAATTGGTCGTTTACTTCATGATACGCGGCAGATCTACGAAGATCAGCTCTCCACCTTACAAAACGAGAGTAAAAAGATTGGTACTCAAGGTGAAAAATTAGATCTCGCTTTGCTGGTGGACGGTTTAGCGGCTGAACGAGAGCAAGGGATCACTATTGATGTAGCTTATCGCTATTTTTCAACAGCCAAACGAAAATTTATTATTGCCGATACGCCGGGACATGCACAATATACCCGCAATATGGCGACAGGAGCATCAACGAGTACGCTTTCTATTCTGCTGATCGATGCTCGAAAAGGGGTACAAGAGCAAACTCGCCGCCATAGTTTTATTAGCACACTCCTTGGGATCCGTCACTTAGTGGTCGCGATTAATAAAATGGATCTACTTGATTATCAACAAGAGATCTTTGAGTCGATCCAACAAGATTACCTGCACTTTGCACAACAATTACCGCGCGATCTCACTATCGAATTTGTGCCTATCTCTGCACTGGAGGGGGATAATGTAGTATCTCCTTCATTAAATATGCCTTGGTATACAGGAAAAACACTGCTGGCATTACTTGAAGATGCGCCGGTTAAATTTAAATTAGGGGCTAAATCTCAAAGATTGCGTTTTCCTGTACAGTATGTGAATCGTCCTGATTTAGATTTTAGAGGCTACAGTGGCACAGTTTCATCAGGCTCTCTTTATCAAGGACAACAAATCAAAGTATTACCCTCAGGACAGCGTTCAACCATTAAACGTATTGTGACTTTTGATGGCGATCTGACTCAGGCGCAAGTGGCTCAAGCGATTACACTGGTGTTAGCGGATGAAATCGATATTAGTCGTGGCGACATTATTGTTGATGCTAACGATACCACTGCTAATGTTAGCAATCATGCGTTGGTGGATATCGTATGGATGTCAGAACAACCGTTAGTACAGGGACAAACCCTTGATATCAAAGTAGCAGGCAAAAAAAGTCGTGCCAAAATAGAGAATATTCACTATCAAGTTGATGTGGATAAGCTCACTCAACAAGTGACCGAAAGTTTAGCGCTAAATGCCATTGGGCATGTTGAAGTGTTATTTGAAGAGCCATTGGTGCTGGATAACTATCAACTTAATGCACAAACAGGAGGGCTTATTTTTATTGATAGATTAAGCAATGTCACGGTGGGTGCTGGTCTTATTCGAGAAATTCGCGACAACGTGCAACCCACAACTTCCCAATACGATGCATTTGAAATTGAACTCAATCAGTTGATCCGCCGCCATTTTCCGCATTGGGGCGCAAGAGACTTACTGGGAGGAAAATAGTGACGATACATCAAGATATTGTCTGGCATCCTCATCAAATAGGGTTAAAAGAGCGTGAAGCACAACAGGTACACAAAGGATGTGTACTTTGGTTTACTGGGTTATCTGGCTCAGGTAAATCAACACTGGCTGATGCGCTAGAGCAAACCTTATATCAGTACTCGACACTCCATGCGCCTATCCGCACCTATTTATTAGATGGTGATAATCTACGCCATGGTTTATGCCATGATCTTGGGTTTAGTGAACAAGATAGGCATGAAAATATTCGCCGTGTAGGGGAAGTGGCTAAACTAATGGTTGATGCCGGATTAATTGTCTTAACAGCATTTATTTCTCCTTATCAGCAAGATAGACAACAAGTAAGAGAAAGGTTTGCTCAAGGGCGATTTATTGAGATCTTTGTTGATACACCTTTAGCCCTTTGTGAAGCACGTGATCCTAAAGGCCTCTATCAAAAAGCACGACGAGGAGAGATCAAACAGTTTTCCGGCATTGATTCACCTTATGAACCACCCACTGCGCCAGAAATTCATTTAGACGGCTCACTCGCGATTAATGAGCTTACACAACAAATCCTCGCTTATTTACAGCAACAACAAATTTACCGCTAATCATATCTCTACATCATTTTCTCTTATCTGGGAAAATATGTAGGGATAGAAGGGGTTTTTTAATAAACTGATTTGGCGGCAAATACAGTGTAAATACCACTTCTTTACTTACCACTCCAGTAGATAAAAACGCGCTTTTAAGCATATAACTTATACTTTATCTGAAAAATAGCGTGATTGTTTATGTTAAGGGTGGGGGGAATACGAATATTCATGTAATATATCTGCGCGCTTTTGTGGCGCAGATGGGAGAGTTGTGGGATGATTAGCCCATTCATTTTGGGGGTGGTAATGGGGAAATTAACAGTCTTACTTCTGATCTTACTTGGTTTTCTACAATATTCATTGTGGTTAGGTAAAAATGGTATTCATGATTACAACAAAGTAAGTCAAGAAGTTGAATCTGCATTAGCGCAAAACGCACAATTAAAGTCGCGTAATGATCGCTTATTTGCGGAGATTGATGACCTCAATGGCGGGCAAGAAGCATTAGATGAGCGTGCTCGTAGTGAACTTGGCATGATAAAGCCTAATGAAAGCTTTTATCGTATTGTTAATGATAAATCCCAACCACGTCGTTAATTTGTTGAATTAATAGTGTGCCTTGATATAAATACTATAATGAATATACCAAACTCTACTTTTCCTATTGTGGCGGTTATTCCCGCTGCCGGCATAGGTAGTCGAATGCAAGCAACCTGCCCGAAGCAATACCTTAAAATTGGCAGATTGACTATCCTTGAACATACTATTAATGCGCTATTAAAACATCCACGCATTTCGCAAATTATTGTCGCAATTAACCCAGAAGATGACTATTTTTATCACCTAGCCCTTGCTAAAGATAAACGAATTATTGTCGTTAAAGGAGGGGGACAACGTGCTGATTCGGTATTATCAGGGCTTCGCTATATTACAGAACATCTTGCGCAAAATACATGGGCGCTAGTTCATGATGCGGCAAGACCTTGCCTGTCCTTTAGTGATTTGGATAATCTTATTCAAATCATTGATGATAACCATCTTGATCCTCAATTTTGTGGCGGGATCTTAGCCTCTCCTGTGCGTGATACGATGAAACGTAGTCATCAACAAGATAACCATATTGAAAAAACAGTGGCAAGAGACACGCTATGGCATGCTTTAACGCCACAATTTTTCCCAGCGGCCTTGTTAAAACAAAATCTTGAAAACGCATTGGCACAAAACGTACCCATTACTGATGAAGCATCTGCGATGGAATTTGGTGGATATGAACCCTTATTAGTTAAAGGCCGTGCGGATAATATAAAAGTCACACAACCAGAAGACTTGGCTCTTGCAGAATTTTTCCTCTCTCGACAAATTACCAGCATAAGGAACACATAATATGAGAATTGGACACGGTTATGATGTACATAAATTTGGCGGAGAAGGCCCAATTATTATTGGTGGTGTGAGAATTCCTTATGAACAAGGTCTACTAGCCCATTCAGATGGCGATGTGGTACTACATGCGGTGACAGATGCCATTTTAGGTGCTGTTGCGATGGGCGATATTGGTACATTATTTCCTGATACAGATCCGGCTTATAAAGGTGCGGATAGCCGAGTATTATTGCGCGAAGCCTTTTCAAGAGTGATGGCTAAAGGTTACCGTATTGGTAATCTTGATGTCACTATTATTGCTCAGGCACCTAAAATGCTACCTCATACTCCACAAATGCGTGTCAATATTGCTGAAGATCTCCATTGTCATGTCGATGATATCAATGTTAAAGCGACCACTACTGAGAAATTAGGTTTTGTAGGACGCAAAGAAGGTATCGCTTGTGAAGCGGTGGTGTTATTAATCAAAGAGTCTTTATCTTAATGAGTGATTTACCAGAACTTCATTGGCTACATGGCAAACCGACAGCGACAGGGCGATTAAAATCGACACCAGAAGATTTTAAGGTCAGCGAAGATCTCGGCTTTACCTTAGATGGTGAAGGCGAACACGTGATGGTTAGAGTCAGAAAAACAGGTTGTAATACGGCTTTTGTGGCTGAAAAGTTAGCTAAATTTGCCGGTATTCATCCTCGAGATGCTAGTTATGCTGGGCTTAAAGACAGAAATGCGGTTACGGAACAATGGTTTTGTTTGCGTATGCCGGGTAAAGAGATGCCCGACTTTAGTCAATTTACGTTAGAAGGTTGCGAAATATTAACAACCACCCGCCAGCAACGTAAGCTACGTATTGGGACATTAAAAGGGAACCATTTCACCTTAGTATTACGTGATATCTCCGATGTGACATCGGTGGAAACTCGTCTAGTAGAGATACAAAAACAAGGGGTTCCTAACTATTTTGGTGTGCAACGCTTTGGTCGTAATGGCGACAATTTACGCCAAGCATGGCGTTGGGCAACCAATGAAATTCGGGTAAAAGAGCGTAGCAAACGTAGCTTTTATCTCTCAGCTGCACGTAGTGCGATGTTTAATCATCTGGTGAGCCAACGACTTGAGCGTCATATTTATACTCAAGTGCTTTGTGGTGATGCGATGCAATTGCACGGTAAAAGAAGTTGGTTTGTGGCAGAAGAAGCGGAACTTGCCCAAATACAAACACGCTATGAAGAGCATGATATACATATTACCGCTCCATTGCCGGGTAAAGGTGACTTAGGTACACAAGCACAAGCACTGATATTTGAAACCGACAACTTAGCTGACTACGAAGCATTATGGTCATTAGCACAACAAGAGCGAGTTGATACCACTCGCCGTGCGATTAATTTGCTACCAGAAAATATGTCATGGCATTGGTTAGATGATACTACGGTTTCTTTATCGTTCTTTTTGCCAGCAGGAAGTTTTGCCACTAGCGTTGTCCGTGAATTGATATTATTAGGGAATATTGATGCTGAAAATATTAGTGAGTAATGACGATGGTGTTATGGCAAAAGGGATACAGACACTCGCAAAAGCCTTACGCCAGCGTTATGATGTACAAATTGTCGCACCGGATCGCAATCGTAGTGCTGCATCCAACTCATTAACTATTGATAGACCGTTGCGTAAACAGCGACATGAAAATGGTGATATTGCGATAGTTGAAGGTACACCCACGGATTGTGTCTATCTCGGTGTTAATCATCTCGTCAGACCGCGTCCAGATATTGTGGTGTCTGGCATTAATCATGGCCCTAATTTAGGGGATGATGTGCTTTACTCAGGTACGGTTGCTGCCGCTACTGAGGGCCGGTTCTTAGGTTTACCCGCGATTGCGGTATCACTTGATGGCGAAACGCATTTTGACACAGCAGCCCAAGTGACTTGTGATGTTTTAGCTATGCTACAACGAGTACCTTTAAGAGCTGGGAATATTTTAAATATTAATGTGCCTGATATTCCGTTAGCGGAGATCAAAGGTTTTCGTATAACACGTTGTGGAAGTCGTCATGCTTCACAACATGTTTATACACAAACAGATCCAAAAGGAAATACCCTTTATTGGATCGGGCCTCCTGGCGAAAAAAATGATGTGGGGCCGGATACAGATTTTGCAGCGGTTGATGCAGGTTATGTCTCCATCACACCATTACATGTTGATTCAACAGCGTATAAAGCGCTTGAGTTATTAAAAGATTGGTTAAATAAAGCAGAGGTCGAAAAAACATGTTAAGTCGGTCAATGAAAGACTTACTGACAATGTTAAAACAACACGGCATCAATGATGAGCGTCTGTTGGAAGCTATGAGCAAAGTACCCCGAGAGCTATTTATTGATGAAGCGCTCTCCCATAAGGCTTATGAAAATACGGCTTTACCTATTGGTAATGGTCAAACTATTTCACAGCCTTATATTGTTGCTAAAATGACATCACTGCTTGAATTACAAGCAACGGATTCTGTGTTAGAGATTGGCACAGGCTCTGGTTATCAAACTGCAGTATTAGCAAACTTAGTGCATCATGTCAGTTCAGTTGAACGGATAAAAATATTGCAGTGGCAGGCAAAACGACGCTTTAAACACCTTGATTTACATAATATTTCGACTCGTCATGGTGATGGTTGGGAAGGTTGGGTATCAAAAGGCCCCTTTAATGCTATTATTGTTACTGCCTGTGCAACAGAAGTACCGCAACGACTCTTGATGCAATTAGCTGATGGTGGCAGGATGATCATTCCTGTCGGTGAACAGCAGCAGATGCTTAAGTTTATTCGTCGTTTAGGTAATGATTTTCACTATCAATCTATCGAGGCTGTACGCTTTGTCCCCCTAATTGCGGGTGAGTTAGCATAACTTCCAGATAAATCTGACCATTTTTTATTACTGCTTTTTTGTAGCTTGTCGTAATCTGCACTAATAAATGAAATATTTTCAAAAAATTGCAGTCTCTTTGTGTTACTCAACAAATTGCTAGACGCTAATGCCTTTTAAAAGGGAGAAGGAAGTATGAATTCAGAAAGCCCAATTAAGCATGTCCGCTGGGCAATCATGTGTTCGGTAATCGGATTTGCATTAACAGGCTGTGCCGACACGCCTTATCGTCCTGCACCGATAACCTCTGTCAATGATAGTTCGTCAAATCGTACCGTTTCTACATCACCTGTTACAACTAACAGTAATGCAGGAGTGGCAACACCTATTGAAAGAGGTTCAACTCCGTTACAAACAACGCCTCCTCCTTCTATTAGAGTGAATAACACAACCGCGCAGCCTCAAAGCCAGCCTCGTACGCAAAATGTTACCCCTCAAAATGTCAATACGGATGGTAGCGGACGCATTGTGTATAACCGTAATTATGACAATATCCCTAAAGGGAATTACAGCGGTAACACTTATACGGTTAAACGTGGCGATACAATGTTTTATATTGCGTGGATCACGGATAGTGATGTAAAAGATTTGGCCTCGATGAACAATATTCCAGAGCCATATAGCTTAAATGTTGGACAAGTACTTAAGATTGGTAACCGTCAAGTTAATACCGGTACCAATACCAATGTAAATACTTCAGTAATTAATAAACCAAGTAGTGAAGGCGTTCAGACGGCACAAACTAAGCCGTCAAATAATAATAGCTCAATGGGGCCGTTGATCACGAAACCAACAACAACGACACCGCCAAAGACAACGACTTCGACACCAACAACTTCGGCAACAACCAGTAATAACACAACGGCAACCTCTAAACCTGCAGCCTCAACAGGTAAATGGGTATGGCCAGCACAAGGTAAAATTATTGAGAGCTACTCAAATGCACCTGGTGGTAATAAAGGTATTGATATTAGTGGTACACGAGGTTCACCCATTGTGGCAACAGCCGCAGGTAAAGTGGTTTATGCAGGGAGCGCATTACGAGGTTATGGTAATTTAGTTATCATTAAACATAATGATGAATATCTCAGTGCTTATGCTCATAACGATACAATCTTGGTACGTGAACAGCAAAATGTAAATGCAGGACAGCAAATTGCGACCATGGGAAGTACTGGTACTAGTTCTGTTCGATTACACTTTGAGATCCGTTATAAAGAAAAATCACTTAACCCAATGAGCTATTTACCTAAAAGATAAATAAACGCTTAACGTTGTTAGTGAATAATCTGAAAATTAAGCCCTTTTGTTAATATTAACAAAAGGGCTTTTTTAGTTATTAAATTAATTAAAACCTTGAAAATAAATTTTTTTCACTAAGTAAGATTGCTTAGTTGGAACGTAAGCAAAATGAGATATTTCTGTCAAATTATAGATAAGATTAAATTAGACTGTTGATTATCGAACAATGAATGAGTATGCTAAAAAACGTTAGTTAAAAGTATGAATAAAAATCTAATGTATTCAAAGATAGTGTATTGAATTAACTTATTGTTTTTATTATAGGTTTGTTTTTTGTCTTATCTTTAGAATAATATATATTATTGAATATTATTTTATTATTGCGGATTTTTGTTTATCTTTTTTTTGATGTACATTGTCACATATTGCTTGTTAAACAGTGAATATACGTATAGATAAATATACGTAAAATAATAATAATTGCTGTTAATAACTAATACTTATAGTTAATAAATATATTGAATAAACTATAAAGTAAATTAACAGTAAAACAGATTATGTTATTTTTTTATTTTGTAATTCGTTACAAGGGAAAATCAGTAAACCCGTTGTGTCGTGACACAGCGATAAACTGGTAAATCGATCTCATTAAGAGCGTCGTTTACCTAAATTATCAAGGGTAGGAGCAGCTGATGAGCCAAAGTACGCTAAGAGTAGACGAGTTATATACTGATGATATTGATGAGAACATGGAAGAGTTCGATGAAGCAGCCGCAACAAAAGAGGCTGAAAATGAATCTGACGCTCAAGATGAAATTGAACTCATTGAAGGAGTCAATCAGCGTGCGTTAGATGCAACTCAGCTCTATTTAGGAGAAATTGGCTATTCTCCATTGTTGAGTGCTGAAGAAGAAGTATTCTTTGCTCGTAGAGCGTTACGAGGTGATATCCCGTCAAGACAACGGATGATAGAGAGTAATCTACGTTTAGTTGTTAAAATATCTCGCCGTTATACGAACCGAGGGTTAGCTCTTCTTGACTTAATTGAAGAAGGTAATTTAGGCCTTATTCGTGCTGTTGAAAAGTTTGATCCTGAAAAAGGATTTCGTTTTTCAACCTATGCCACATGGTGGATACGTCAAACTATTGAACGTGCCATTATGAACCAAACCCGCACTATTCGTCTCCCCATTCATATCGTTAAAGAACTCAATGTCTATTTAAGAACCGCAAGAGAATTAGCACATAAGCTCGATCATGAGCCAAGTGTTGAAGAAATTGCGCAAACGCTGGATAAACCTGTCGATGATGTCAGCAAAATGCTACGTTTAAATGAACGTATTTCTTCTGTTGATACACCGATTGGTGGGGATTCAGATAAAGCCTTACTAGATATTATTTCAGACGAAAATGAAGAAGGGCCAGAAGCAACCATTCAAAATAATAACCTCAAGGAAAATATCGTAAAATGGTTATTTGAATTAAATCCAAAACAGCGTGAAGTATTAGCGCGTCGCTTTGGATTACTGGGTTACGAGGCTGAAACATTAGAAGATGTTGGTCGAGAAATTGGTTTGACAAGAGAGCGGGTTCGTCAGATCCAAGTTGAGGGATTGCGTCGTTTAAAAGATATTCTGCAAGGGCAAGGATTATGCATAGAGGCACTTTTTAAGATGAACTAGTTGCTTTAGGTGCTCAATGCGTTATCAAGCCGATTAGTTAAATTAACTAATCGGCTTTTCTTTTGTTATTTATTTAGCTCTTTTAAGTGATAGAGCAATTCCAACGCTTGTTTTGGAGTTAATGAATCAGGATCAATTTTATTTAATGCTAATTCAACTTCAGAAGGCTCAATATCTGCTAATAACATCAGTTGTGACGTTTCTACATGGCTTGCCCCTGAATGACCTGATAGGGTTTCCAGCTCTTTTAATTTCTGCTTTGCACGGCGGATCACCTCTTTTGGCACACCGGCTAATGCCGCAACCGCTAAACCATAACTTTTACTGGCAGCACCTTCTTGAACACTGTGCATAAAGGCAATAGTCTCACCATGCTCTACCGCATCTAAGTGAATATTGGCAGTGCCTTCTAGTTTTTCTGGCAGTGTTGTTAATTCAAAATAGTGTGTGGCAAAGAGTGTCATTGCTTTAATGCGATTCGCTAAATTTTCGGCACAAGCCCAAGCGAGAGAAAGCCCATCATAAGTAGAAGTGCCTCGGCCAATTTCATCCATTAACACTAAACTGTTTTCAGTGGCATTATGAAGAATGTTTGCGGTTTCTGTCATTTCCACCATAAATGTTGAACGACCTGAAGCCAGATCGTCAGAGGCACCCACGCGGGTAAAAATACGATCAATTGGGCCTATTACCGCTTTTTCTGCGGGCACAAAACTACCAATATAAGCCAGTAGCGTAATTAATGCCGCTTGACGCATATAGGTACTTTTACCGCCCATATTAGGGCCGGTAATAATGAGTAGACGACGTTGAGGCGCGAGTTGTAGAGGGTTTGAGATAAATGGCTCACTCAGTACTTGTTCTACAACAGGGTGACGTCCACCAGTGATTTGAATACCTGTTTTTTCTGTTAATTCAGGGCGTGTATAATTGAGTGATTCTGCACGCTCAGCGAGATTAGCCAGAACATCGGTTTCAGCTAACGCTTCAGCACTGGTTTGTAAGGCGGTTAGATGAGGTAATAGTTTTTCGAAAAGCTCTTCGTAGAGCATTTTTTCAATTGCTAATGCTTTACCTTTAGAGGTTAATACCTTGTCTTCATACTCTTTTAGTTCAGGAATAATATAGCGCTCAGCATTTTTCAGTGTTTGACGACGCACATAGTGCATTGGAACTAAATTGCTTTGGCCGCGACTGACTTGTATGTAGTAACCATGAACCCCATTAAAGCCAACTTTTAAGGTATCAATACCCCATTTTTCACGTTCACGAACTTCAAGCTTTTCAAGATAGTCACTCGCACCGTCAGCCAGTGCTCGCCATTCATCTAATTCTGCATTATAACCAGGGGCTATCACCCCCCCATCGCGTACTAATACGGGTGGTGTTTCAACAATGGCATTTTCCAGTAATTCACGCAACTCATCAAACTGGCTGATACGCTGCTGTAATTCTTTAATATAGGGCATATCCGCCTGATCAAGCACTTGGTGGATATCTTGATATTGTTGAAAGGCATGGCGCATACGTGATAAGTCACGAGGGCGAGCGGAGCGCAATGCTAAACGAGCAAGTACCCGCTCTAAATCACCCACCTGACGTAAAAAAGGCTGTAACTCAAAATAGAGGGGTTGTAAGGCGCTAATCGCATCTTGGCGTTTAATTAATTGTTCACGCTGGCGTAAAGGGGTGTGTATCCAACGTTTGAGCATACGGCTTCCCATTGGGGTCACGCACAGATCAAGTACAGATGCCAAGGTGTTATCACAACCGCCAGCAAGATTTTGGGTTAATTCTAAATTACGGCGAGTGGCTGCATCTAAGATAATGGTATCTTGTGGACGCTCCATGGTAATGCTACGAATATGAGGCAACGCAGTGCGTTGCGTATCTTTAACATATTGTAATAAGCAACCTGCGGCACAAAGTGCAAGTCGGGCATTTTCAACACCAAATCCAGTTAAATCACGGGTTCCAAACTGTAAATTAAGTTGTTGTTTGGCGGTTTCACACTCAAACTCCCAAATTGGACGCCGGCGTAAACCTTGCTGACGCTCAATTAATGCCATTGACTCAAAGGTTTCTGGATAGAGTAGTTCTGCTGGGTGAGTGCGTTGCAGTTCAGCAGCCATACTTTCGCTATCCGGCATTTCAGTGACCCGAAAACGTCCAGAAGTAATATCTAAAGTGGCATAACCAAAAGCGCCATTTTTATCTTGCCAGATAGCGGCTAATAGATTGTCTTGGCGCTCTTCAAGTAGCGCTTCGTCCGTAACGGTGCCCGGTGTGACAATACGGATCACTTTACGTTCAACAGGGCCTTTGCTGGTGGCCGGATCACCAATTTGTTCACAGATGGCAACGGATTCCCCCAATTGCACTAATTTAGCCAGATAATTTTCAACCGCATGATGAGGAACGCCAGCCATAGGAATAGGTTGACCTGCCGACTGACCTCGTTTTGTTAATGAAATATCTAATAAGCGTGAGGCTTTTTTAGCATCATCAAAAAACAGTTCATAAAAGTCACCCATACGATAAAACAGTAAGATTTCTGGGTGCTCTGCCTTAAGCTTAAGATACTGCTGCATCATGGGGGTGTGGGATTCGAAATTTTGGCTGTCAGTCATGGTGTCGTCTTTCTTAACGTATTGAAGTTTATCTCGTTTGTGAGTGTTGGTTGTTAAACTCTATCTGGTTTTATTTCACAAACATCATACGGCATCATACCATAAGGTTTCAGTGTGTTGCTTTAATCATCTAAATATCTTTGCCAATAAAAGTATGATTGATGGCTTATTTTTATGATGTTCTGTGAAAGTGTAGCGTTATGTGTATTTAGACTATACAAATCCACCGTTTGGCTATATTCAGAATAAGTTTGGATTGGTGCTTGCAGAAAACAATAAAGGGCACGGATGCCCTTGTTTTAAAATTTAATCAGGATAGTTGTACCTAAAAGCTACATTTCAACGCCAAGTAACTTAGCTTCTTCTTGTAGTTTTTCTTTGCTAATACTCTTTAATACTTTTACTGAGTCATTCATGCATTGAGAGTTAATATCTTGGCATTGAGAGAAATCACCTGTTTCTTTACCTAATACTTTAGCAAGTAATACTATTTGCTTTATTTCATTAGGTACTTCATTGTTTCCCTTAATAAATTTATTAACAAACTTCATTTGCTCGTTTGTTATTTTTGATGCGACAGCAGGTACCGGTTTGCAATCTTTTAGCCCTGGAGAGCCTATAATTACGCTGTCACCAACACAGGCAAGTGTTATTTTTTGATTCTTATCTAAATCAGCAGCCATATCTCTGTATGGTTTTGCTAGATGAAGTCTTACAGTAGAGAACATCTCTCCTGTGTTTAAGCTAACAACAGGTATATCGCCAATACTTGAGTCTATAGATTTAATAATGCCTGTAATAATAATGTTCTTACCTTTATAGGTTTTATCTCCTCTTGCCTCATTGCTAGCATAAGTCTGTTGCATCTCTCTAGCTGTAACACGAATATAATCTGTAGTTATTTGTGAATCATTACCATTCAGTGAATTCATCACATCATTGTTAATGATTAACTCAGCCATCTTGTATTCTTTGTCTGTCATTGCTATTTTTTGTTCAGAAGATTTTACTGCTTCTGGTTTTTTATCAGAACCATCTTTATCTTTGCCGGCAAATATGCCAATAATGATTAGCACAACAAGAACAATCAACACCCATTTTAAAACTTTCTTCATTTCAATACCCTTTGATGGTTAAACAAAACTTTACAATTCTATTTAACCATCATAAAAGGGGATCGCAAGAAAAAACACAAAATATTAGTTTAATTGGGATTTATAGCACGCCGGTTATTCATATATGCTCGTTTTATAGTCATGTCAGTTCCGCTGATAGATGGATTAATTGATTTTATAGGAACGTTTGTTGTTATGTCTTATTTTACGGTGATATTTAATTGTCATCGATTCCATTCAGCTCATGCTGGTAAAACACCGTATGAAGTTTTAAAAGAATAAGCTTGGTCTTTAAGATTAAATATTAGCCAAGGTTCTGATTGACACACTAAGTTAAGCGACTTTTCAGATTTGCAGTTATCCTGTTGCCCTAATTTAGAAAAACAACTGGCTAATTTTTAACTAGAAAAATAATCTACATTGAATATAAAACAACGATAATAAAATGCACTATCGCCCGTTTGAAGTGAGACTAGTATGAAAAAGAATGAATTAGTTCAAGTAACAAAACCAACTCGTACTCAACTTATTCGTTTGGTAACAACCTCTACGGCGATTGAAACAGGGCAGGAGTCCCGTCGCCTTGAAGAAGAAATGAAAGCAAAGCGTGAGAAGTTTGGGCATTTGAAACTTGCTACTTAGTTATCTTAGACTCATATTTGTGCAGGATATCTATTTCGCTAGATACGCTTTCTTTTATTGAGTATTGAGCAAGTTACTTCGCTATTCCCCTGCAGAGGTAAACATAAAGCCGCTTTTACTAATATTCATCGTGCGTAAGTAATAAGCATAAAGGTATTTCTCTATTCTAGAGTTATAGCAATCTATATACGTACAAGCTTGTAAAACTAAAGGGTGATCGCCTTAGCTCTACTTAGATGCAATAATGGGTACGCTCTTCCTTGATTATCCAACTCCGAACGTCCAGATATTTGAAAGCCCATATGCTGATAAAAACCGACGGCTTGCTGATTTTGTTCATTGACATCAACGCTTAAATTAGGATGAAGAGTTAATGCGTGTGATATTAACTGTTTTCCTATCCCTAACCCGCGTGCTGATGCATCGATAAAAAGTGCCTCTAGATGACCGTCATGTAAAAACATAAAGCCGAGTGGGCGATCTTCTTGATTAGTAGCAACCCATACCGGTGTTTCGGAAAAAAAACCGATAACTTCTTTTTCAATCTCTTGGCGATCGTTAGCTGTCAGAAAGTCATGTGTAGCATCGACTGAATTTTTCCAGATTTGTATGATTTCTGGTGCTTCTGAGGGGCGTGATATTCTAATTTTTAACATTTTTTACCTTTAGATAGACCTATTATATTAAAATAAACTTATACTAATGATATTAATGTCATTTTTTCTGATAAAAAAGTTATTTTTAAGTGTTGGAGCTAATCTAGAGGATATTTATTTTTTATAAAATATTATCATATGGTTATAAATTAAAATATAAAGCCATCAGCCGGTATCGTTCTTACCTTAAACAATCCCTTTTTTAATAAGTCGGATAAATATGTGATCTATTACTAACTTTACTGTGCTAAGTTTGACGATATAAATATCCCATGTTAACGTCCTAGTAAACGTAGGGATTGTAATAGTACCTAGCTTACTACACAAAACCCATTTGTAGATGAAAAGTATTTTTTGTCTACAAATGGGTTTTTGCGTTTTTAAGCCTTAATAAAAGAAAATTTTTGAGCATGCCAGATGAACATGAAAATTAAAAAAATATTAAATAACAGTGTTGTGATCTCTCTGGATGAAGCAGAAAAAGAAATTATCGTCATGGGAAAAGGGATTGCCTACGCCAAAAAAGTAGGTGATGAGATAACATCTGAACAAATAACCAAAAAATTTATCTTAAGCCCTAAAAATTGTCCGCAGAGAGTGCTCGATCTTTTATCGAATATTACGTTGGATTACGTAGAAATTGCGGACAATATTATTCAGTATGCAAAAGAAAAAATGACCTTAGATACACAAGATAGTATCTATATTGCATTGATCGACCATATTCAAGCCAGCATTGAACGGTATAAAGAAGGGACCTTTATAAGAAATAAAATATTGTGGGAGATAAAAAATTTCTATAGTGAAGAGTTTGATATTGGTCTTTATGGCTTAAAATTAATTAATGATAGATTTAACATTTCAATGCCAGAAGATGAAGCAGGATTTATTGCATTACATATCGCCAGTATTAGAACAAACGATAATATTCAGCAAACCTACAAAGTGACCCACTTTATCCAAAGCATTACTAATATAGTCAAATATTATTTAAATATAGAGTACGACATAGGATCGTTAAATTATCGTCGTTTTGTGACACATCTTCGCTATTTCTCCATCCGATTATTTTCACAACCTGAAAATGATCACGAACCTTTAGAAAATGAATTACTCGATATAATAAAAGACAAGTACCATCAACCTTATATGTGCTGTTTGAAAATAAGTAAATTTATTAAAGATAAATATAATTGCACCTTAGATGACAATGAAATTTTATATCTAATAATCCATATTGCAAAAATTGCAGAGGATAATAAAAAGATGAATAAATAAAAAATATGCCGTAATAATAAATCATTTAAATTTAGTTGGTTAGGCGATAACCAACTCTATCCATATATCTTTAATTTATTTTTACAGAATAAATAAAAGGCAATGCTATGAATTATAAAGAATTTGCAAAACAAATTCTCGCTATTGTTGGTGGCGAGGATAATATAAAGTCATTAGTACACTGCTCGACTCGATTACGTTTTACATTACATAATGAAGATAAAATTGATCCTTCAAAAGCCAAAGCAAATAGTAAAATATTATCTGATGTGATGAAGGGAGGACAATATCAACTGGTTATCGGTAATGATGTTGATAAAGTATTTAATGAACTAACAAAAATGATAAAAACAAATAATACTCCTCATGATAATAATAAAGACCAGAAGAAACAGTCTATCGTAAATAAAATATTATCAGCAATTACTGGCTCTATCGCTCCGGTTATCCCTCTGTTAGCGGGTGCCGGTATGGGGAAAGTGTTACTTATTGTATTAACGATGCTAGGTTGGTTGGATAAAAGTGACCAAACCTATTATATCCTTAACTTTATCTTTAATACGGCCTTCTATTTTATGCCGGTATTTATTGGTTTCTCGGCGGCGAAAATATTTAATTGTAACCAATATTTAGCTGCAATGGTCTGTTTGGCGATGGTCAGTCCTGAATGGACAAGCTTAGTTAAAGCCGGTGAGCCTGTCGAGTTTATGCATATTCCTGTCGCTTTGGTTAAATATTCATCTCAACTGATCCCTGCTTTAATTACTGTTTGGATGATGTCTTATATAGAACGCTTTATTGTTCGTATTGTGCCAGAAATGGTTAAAGTATTTATGGTGCCTTTATTGGTGATTTTAGTTTCGACACCCATTGCGTTGATTGCGGTCGGTCCTGTCACTTCATGGTTCGCTCAATTAATTGCTGATGGGGTGATCTTAATCCAAGAGCACACCGGTTTTATTGCTATTCCATTATTAGTGGCTATTTATCCATGGTTAGTATCTATTGGTATGCATAAAGCACTTAGTCCTGTCAGTATTATGTTAGTGGAGCAAAAAGGTTTTGACCCGATTATTCGTGTGATGGCGCTATGCTCCAACATGTCTCAGGCTGCTGCTTCTTTAGCTGTTTCTGTGCGTACTAAAAACAAAACCTTAAAACAATTAGCTTTTTCTGCCAGTATTACCGCCTTTTTTGGTGGTATAACTGAACCCGCTATGTATGGGGTTAACCTCAAACTGAAAAAACCAATGTACGCTTGTATGATTGGTGGTGCTATTGCAGGATTATTTGCTGGTATTGTTAAGTTAAAAGCGTTTGTCTATGTCACTCCGGGGTTATTAAGTTTACCAATGTGGATATCTGATACAGATAACCAAGTAGTAAATGCAATAATCACCTTATTGATTGCCAGTGTAGCCACTTTTATTGCAACGCTTATTATTGGTTTTGATGATCCTACTGACGATCCAATCCGTGACGAAGAAGAAAATAATAAACAAGCTGCATCAACCAACAAAAAACCACAAATAGCGAATAGTAAATTACCTGTTGGGTTAATTTCACCTCTGCAAGGTAAAACGGTTGCACTTTCAGAGGTTAATGATGAAACATTTGCCTCTGGCATTATGGGACCTGGCATGGCAATTATCCCCACAACAGGAAAAGTGATTGCACCTGCAGATGGCGTTGTTGATATTACCTTTTCTTCTGGTCATGCGATTGGCTTAACACTGGTTAACAATATTGAAATGCTGATCCATGTGGGGATTGATACCGTTAACTTAGCGGGACAGCACTTCACATGCTGTGTCGTTAAAGGTCAGAAGGTGACAAAAGGTGATACGCTAATTGAATTTGATTTAGATGCGATAATAGCCGCAGGCTATGATCCAACAACGATGATCATCATTACTAATGATGATCATAAGCTAGACGTTGTTCAGACCGATAAAAAACATGTCGACCAAAATACAGTTTTACTAACCGTGGGTTAAAACAATATGAATAACAAGCTTATGGTAACTAACGATTATTGCGCGACTATTTTTAATGGAAGAATTAACAGAGGTACTTCTTCATGATCTATGCTGATTTACATGTTCACACAAACCATAGTGATGGTGTTTGTGAAATAAAAGATGTCCTTGAAAATGCATTTAGAAACGGCATTAAGACTATTGCGATCACCGATCACGATACTACCAATCATTATGACGAAATTTACCGAGAAGGGGAGCGTCTTGGATTAAATATCGTCAAAGGTGTTGAAATGAGTTGTTATGACTTTGACGTTTATAAAAAAGTCCATGTAGTGGGACTTTGGCTTAACGAAAAAACGCCCAACGTTGACAAGCTGTGTGATAACACTCTCAACTGTCGTGATCAGTTTCACCGAGAATTAATATTATCTCTCAATCAACAAGGCTACGATATTTGTTATGAAGATGCGAAAAAGTTCTCAAAATATAATATCGTTTTTAAAATGAATATATTCCAAGCATTGAGAGAAAAATATCCAGAGGAAATGACCAAAGAGCGTTATAAACAACTTTTTGGCTCTAAAACAAAAATAGAAACAGACTTAAAAATGGGGTATATCCCTGTTGATGAAGGAATTGCTGCTATCTTACAAGACGGTGGTATTCCTATACTTGCTCACCCATGTGTCTATGACAACTATGATGAAATAGAAAAATATGTCCAGTTTGGATTGAAAGGATTAGAAATAAGTCATTCTAGAATGAAACCTATCGACTATGAACTGACCCAAAACTATGCTAATAAATTTGGTTTGCTAAAAAGTGGCGGTAGTGACTTCCATGATCCTGCGTTACTTAAATTTGGCGATTTTGGCCTAAATCAAACACAATTTGAGACCTTAAAAAAGGACGCAAATAAATAAGTAATGATCTGACTTGATATAATGAAACGATTAAACGCCCAGATGGTTTATTGGGCGTTATCTTTAAGCCCCCACATTGTCTTTTTTCACATTATCCAACCCATTTTACATCTTCTTTTTCTGCTTGGTCGTCTGATTTTTAATCGACAATGTCAGTAAACCCTGTTACTAATCTTATTTTTGAGATAGACACCAGCTATTTTTATATCTGAATTAGTATGATTTTAAAAAAATTGATTTGCGAATTTGAGCAAAACCGATTTTTCTCATCATAATTTTTACCCACTTTGATGGGGATATCTAATCAATATAGCCGTGTTATTTTAAGCAAAATGAACGTTGTAATTATTAAAAAAACATCAATTACTTAATTTTATCTTATTGAGATGCTCTTTTTTTGATTGTAAATATATCGCAAAAATTAAAGCAAACTAAATTAATTTAACTTAAGTGAAAATAATTAACACGTGTTGCGTGTAAAATTGCATTTATTAACGAATTTAGACTAAGTAATTTTACTATTGAATTTATTCATTTTTTTCTACATACATGAAACAAAAAATAGATAAATATTTAACAAACAATAGTTGTAAACTATCGTATTTTGATTATCTATCGTTTTAAACATGTTTACATAAATTGATAAGCAAACTATTGTCTCTGCAAATCAGATGTAAATCGTATTTTAAATTTTTCTATTTAAATTTATTAATGAGAATAAAGTAAGTGGTAATTTACATATACGAAGGTGGCTTTTCATGAATATCGATAAGAATAGAGGATCTGATTCTTTATTATTAAGGAAGAATATTGGAAATTTTATTAGAGAATCTCGTATACGTAAATCTCTAACAGGAGCCCAATTAGGCGAATTACTTGATGTGAGTCAGCAACAAATATCAAGATATGAAAATGGAATAACAAGTATCAATATTGAAACATTAGATATGATATTAAAATTATTGGATGCTGACTGGTCTGAGTTTTATCGAAAAGTTCTTGTCGTAGATATTATAAAACATAAATTAAAAAATAGTGATTCGTTTCCATTCTATTTGCGTGTTTAGATGATTTATATCATCTGTATAAATACAGTTTAAATTTTATATAAAAATTTAAATAGTCATAAGTTTTTAAAAGTAATGGAAGTAACAATATCATCTCTGGATGGGATGAGGATAATGTGTGTAACTATATATCATAGTTAATTTTTTAACGCTTTAATTCCTACGTTAAATATAAAGGTAAAAATATGAAATTGAATAAATTAGCGATGTTCGCTATTGCATCAATGGCTTTTTCTGCGACTGTTGCTCAAGCGGCTTCAGGTGATGGTACTATTACTTTCACTGGTAAAGTTATTGATGCACCTTGTGGTATTGCTACCGAAAGTGCTAACCAAGCTATCGATTTTGGTCAAATCAGCAAAAGCCTATTAGAGAAAGATGGTATTTCTCAAGTTAAACAAATCCCAATTAAATTGGTTAATTGTGATTTAACTAAAGCCGGTTCTGATACTGGTGCTGCAGGTTCTTATAAAGGCGTAAAAGTAACCTTTAATGGAAATACTATTACTGGTGCAACAGAAGAGTTAGCAACAACTGGTAATACAGGGACTGCTATTGTTATTTCAGGAACAACAACTGGTTCAATGGTTAAATTCAATGAAGCAGGTGAATTACAAGCACTGGGTAATAATGATAATACGCTGATGTATACAGCTTGGGCTAAGAAAGCAACAAACGGAACAATTGCTGAAGGTGAGTTTAACGCTACAACAAACTTCACATTAGCCTATGAATAAAAAATATTAAATTTAACGAGAGCAGTTAATCTGCTCTCGATTATTTAAGGCCAAAATCTATGTTTAAAAAAATCATAATATTATTATTTTTCACTAAAATCTTTTCAACATATGCAAGCGGAGCTGTATTGGATAAATATATCCCATCAGATAAAGTTTGGTGGCAAGGAACAGCAAAGTTTTTAGGAAAAGTAATTTCGCCTGCTTGCACATTAGATATGGATAGTAAATATCAATTGGTTGATCTAGGTACTATACCTGTTAATAAAATGAACAATAATGATGACTTATTAGCGAGTAAAAAAATAAAAATAAAATTATCTGATTGCCAATTTATTAATAAGACTAAAAATATCGATAAAGTGAAAGGCGTTACGTTAACATTTTATTCAGATGTTAGTGGATCTAAAGCTGATTTATTTTCATTTAATAACAGTGATGAAGTCTATTTTAAAATAATAGATGAATATGGATATAGCGTTAATTCTGGAGAGTCATTACCATTAATATATGTTGATGGGGATAATACATATCTATATTACAAAATAGACGTTGTAAAAAAGTTGGATGTAATTACTCCTGGTGATTATTATGCAAGCGTTTTATTCAAAATAAATTATGAATGATTAGCTGCTTTCAACTTCTCATTAAAACTTTAAGACTTAAATAATTAAGGTTATTAGCCAATATGAACAGAGAGAATATGAGTGGAAGATCTACAAGCATTTTGGCAACTATATTATTTATAATTTATTCTCAAAATGTATATTCTGTAGAGTTTAACTTAGATGTTGTTGACTCTAAATCTAAAGATAATATTAACTTTGCTAGGTTTAGTGAAGCCGGTTATATTTTACCGGGTAAATATCAGCTTAACTTAGTACTTAATGGACAAGGGATCGGTTCATCAACATATACTGTTAACGTATTAGAAAGAGAAAATAAATCTCAAGATGAAAATAAAAAACTGTTATCTCAAGCCTGTTTAACAGGTGATATTATTTCATCTTTAGGATTAAAGGAAAAAATAGAAAATAATCTACCAACATGGAATGATGGAAAATGTATTGACTTATTAAGCCTAGATGGTGTTGAAGTTACAACAAAATTAAATGAAGGTATATTATCAATTAAAATACCTCAAATATGGCTTGAGTATACAAGTGCTACTTGGTTACCACCATCTCGCTGGGATGATGGGATCTCAGGTTTGATCCTTGATTATAATATTAACACCAATGTTAATATCCCTCATGAAGGAAGCAATACGCAAAGTATTTATTACAATGGTACTGTTGGTTATAACTTCGGTAGCTGGCGTATTCGTTCTGATTATCAAGGGAATTATAATCGAACCTCTGGTGATGCGGAAAACAATAAAGATTTATTAAATTTTACTCGAGTTTATGGATATCGCGCGATCCGCAGTTTAAAGTCTAACCTAACCATCGGTGAAAACTTTATAAACTCCAATATATTTAATTCCTGGCGTTATACGGGGATTAGTTTAGAAAGTGATGATCGGATGCTCTCTCCTCAACTAAGGGGATATGCACCACAAGTTACAGGGATCGCTGAAACTAACGCAAGGGTAGTTGTTAAGCATCAAGGACGTATTCTTTACGATTCAACAGTACCCGCAGGTCCATTTGCCATTCAAGATTTAGACAGTTCGGTGCGTGGTAAATTGGATGTTGAGATTATTGAGCAAAATGGAAAGACGAATAAATTTCAAATTGATACAGCCTATGTTCCTTATTTAACAAGACCGGGACAAGTTCGTTATAAGGTTGTTGCAGGACGCTCTAGAGATAAATTACATAATACAGAAGGACCTATATTTGGTACGACTGAAGCTGCTTTTGGTTTAAGTAATGCTTGGACTATGTATGGTGGTACCATTTTCGCCGGTGATTATAATAGTGTAGCACTTGGGGTTGGGCGCGATATGTTCGCTTTCGGTGCGGTATCTGCCGATATTACACAATCTTATGCACGATTACCTGATCGTGGCACTATGCAAGGTAAGTCATGGCGAGTCAGTTACTCTAAACGTTTTGATAATTTGGATGCGGATGTAACCTTCGCTGGATACCGATTTAATGAACGTAATTATATGACGATGCAAAATTATTTAGATGCACGTTATCGTGATGATTTTACTGGAAAAGAGAAAGAACTCTATACAGTAACCTTTAATAAAGGTCTTTCTGAATATAACACATCAATTGGGGTGCAATATAATCATCAGACATATTGGGATCAAAGTAATTCCGATTATTATTCTATTAACTTAAATAAATATATGGATGTTTTTGCAGTTAAAAATATTTCATTAAATTTATCTGCATCGAGATCTAAATACTATGGCAAAGATAATGATGTCTTCTTTGCGAGAGTCAGTATTCCATTAGAGAATAATAGAGGATTTATAAATTATGATGGCTCAAGAAATTCGGGGAACTATACGCATAATATAGGGTACTTTAATACCACGGAAGATAACTTAGCTAATTATAATTTAAATGTTTCAACGACATATGGCGATGATATGGATAGTAGTTCAAGCTTCTCTGGCTATTATGGACGCTATACTTCAATCGCTAATATTAATGCGAATGCCACTATCTCAAATAAAAATACCTCATCATTTGGTTTTTCTGCTAATGGGGGCTTAACGATTACCGCTAAAGGAGCAGCACTTCACCCAGATGGATTTAATGGTGGTACTCGCTTATTAGTTGATACTGAAGGTGTTGCAGGAGTACCAGTCGATGGTGGCCGTGTAACAACCAATAATTGGGGTTATGGTGTTGTTACCGATATTAATAGTTATTATCGCAATGAAACAACGATCGATTTAACTAAATTACCTAATAATATAGAAGCGACACAGGCGATTGTAGAATCTTCATTAACTGAAGGTGCTATTGGTTATAGAAAATTTGAAGTGTTAAAAGGTGAGAAGGCCTTTGCAATAATTAGGTTAGCTGATAACTCTTATCCACCATTTGGTTCAATAATTAGTAATGCTAAAGGGCGAGAGCTAGGAATAATTAGTGATGATGGTTTTGCTTGGCTAACAGGTATTAACCCAAATGAAGAAATTAGAGTATCTTGGGGAGCTGAACAACAATGTGTCGCTAAACTTCCAAATAAAATAGAACCGAGTAATAAGATATTATTATTGTGTGAAAAATAAATATCGGTAATTAATAAACGACAAAGGTCTTGAAATGAAAAAAATATCATTTTTATTATTAGGATTAATGGTTACATCAAACTCCTATGCAGCAATTTCTTTAGATAGAACAAGAGCTATATACGAAGGTGGGTCAAATGCATTAGTTATTAATATTACTAATGATAATAAACAATTACCTTATTTAGCCCAAACATGGATTGAAAATGATAAAAATGAAAAAATTGAGCTAGGGCCATTAATTGCCACACCATTAGTTCAGCGATTAGAGCCTGGTGATAAAGCGTTAATTAAAGTATCTGCGACACCAGATATTGAAAAGTTACCTAACGATAGAGAAACATTATTTTATTTTAATGTTAGAGAAGTTCCACCTAAAGCTGAAGACAATAATGTATTACAAATTGCCTTGCATACAAAAATAAAATTGTTTTATAGACCTAAACAAATATTGAGAGAGCCAAATGCTATTTGGCAAGATCAATTAGTTTTAAATAAGCTATCTGACGGTTATGAAATAGAGAATCCAACACCTTATTACGTCACTGTATTCGGTATTGGTGGTTCAAAGAAAGAAGCGGTTGATTCTGAGTTTAATGCAGTCATGATTGCCCCTAAATCATCACAAAGGGTTAATAGTAAAGTGTACTCAACGCCATACTTATCTTATATAAATGATTATGGTGGAAGACCGACAATTAAATTTCAATGTCAAGCTAATCGTTGTGTAGCAGAGAAAAAATAAAAACTGATTTTGGAGATAGAAAGGTGAAGAATAGAAAATTTATTTTTATGTTGATGCTTTACATTAATGGCCTTTTTATTTCTCAAATTGGCTTTGCAGAACCTGTTGCTCGAGATAAATCATTCTTTAATATTAATAGAGCAAAAATTGATTTTTATAATCAAAATGAAAAAAATCAACATGGTTTTATATATATAAAAGGCTCATTTTTAAATGCTCCTTGTGAGCTTATTTCGAATGAAATTAGTTTAAAAGAGCTATACATAAAAGATATTGATGTCGTTATTGGTGGTTGTAATATTTATAGTGATTTTAAAAACAGCTCAACTAGTAAACCTGCGTTTACTAGTGTGTTAAGTTTCACAAATAAAATCAACGATAACGTAGAAAATATTGATATAAGAATGAATAGATTAAAGCATTATAAAGATAATGTTATTTTGAATTACCTCTTTTCAGATGAAATAAAGAGAAATATTCTTGACCGGAAGTTAAATATATTAACTCTTAAATTGCAGTATAATTAATTTAAGGTAGATCATATGGTTATTTATTTTTATAGAGAATGGGTAAAAATATTATTTTTTATGCTTATTTTTTTACCTGTTGCAAATGCGGCTACAACAATGAATTTTGATGGTACTTTGATTGATACGCCATGTAGAATTGATCAACCAAGTTTAAATCAAAATGTGGTTTTTTTAAATAGCACACCAAGGGATTATTGGAAATATCCTGCGGTTAGACCTGCAGAAAAATTTACCATTAAACTGATCCAGTGTGATGCAAAATCGTTATGGAAATCAGTGAAAATTAAATTTAATGGGCAGCCAGAGCCAGAGATGGGGGCTGAACAACAAAAGTACCTTACACTTTCATCTGGCGTTAATAAAAGTAAGTTAGCCATTGGATTAATTGATATAGATGGAAACCAACGTATTACTTTAGGTGAAAACCATAACGGTGGAAATGGAACTCAACTTAACGATGGCACGATGTTGCTGACCTTTAATGCATTTGTTGAAGCGACACCAAAAGCAATACAGGAAAAAAGTGTTGTACCTGGAGTTTATAATGCCACGGTAGAATTTGAGGTTTCTTATGAATAAAAGTAAATATTTTATACTGCCTATTTTTTTATATTTACTATCAGGAACTGCACGGGCAGTTGATATAAATATAGCTATTACAGGCGCTATTTATGTTCCACCTTGTGTTGTTAATAATAATATTCCTATACAGTTTTCTTTTAATCAAATAATGACTTATAAAGTCGATGGTCAAACAAGCGCTATCACAAAAAATATTCCTATTACATGTACTTATTTTAAGGGCTCACCTTACGTTAAAGTATCTGGCATTCAGTTAGCTGGAGCGCCTGATAATGTGCTTAAAGTTTCCGCAGATAGCGTGAATTCAAATCGATTTGGCCTTGCCTTATATCAAGGAGAGAGTGTTGATGAGAATAATCCTTTGCGTTTGAATGGTTCAGCCCCTCGAGGTTATGCCATTACAAAAGGTTTTTCTAATACAGGGCAAGACAGGAGCCAATTTACTATTACTGCTGTTCCTTTTAAAACAGGTACTGCTGATTTATCTCCTGGAAATTTTACGGCCTCCGCATCATTAAGCATTGTTTATAACTAAACCTAAAACAGAGTCAATGATGAGTATCAGAGACTGAGGTTTATGTAATCCTAAAAAGTAGGACGGTTTAAATGAATAAGACATTAATAGGAATAGCTTTATTTTCTTTAGCCACACCATATGCGGTAGGCTGGCAACAAAATTTTTTGCATGTACCGTCAAATGGTAGTACTGCATCAGCAACAGCCCCTGCGCTTAATGTGACAGATGCTAACGCCAGTGGTGTAATTAAGGTGACCATACCTCAGGTTAAAGGGTGGCGGGTTATCGCTTCTTACTGTAGTGGTTCAGGCTCAATGGCAGAAGAAGGAAATTACCGCTATTGGATTAGATTGCCACAAACAAATACTTGGCAAAAACATTCATCAGGATTGAGCTATTATTTGTCCAATCTCTCTTGGACACTAGCAGGTACCAATAATAACAATAATCAGGTTTATGTAGGGCCAAATTATTATGCTAAGCAGTCACCGAGTGGTTGCCATAGTGTTGGAACCGTTTGGGGATTAGGTTCTGCAGTGCTTCCGTTAGATCGTTCTATGTCATTAACTGTGGCAGTGTCCAGAGCGACGGCTTATCCGGGATCATATAATTTAAATATTCCTTTTGCATGGGCTTATGAAGAAAATAAAGGGTCTGGTGGCAACAGTACGGGTTATCTTCAATTTGGTAATGCAATGAAGCCTTATATGAATAGTTATATTAATATTCCTGTGAGTATCACAAGTAAATGTAATATTAAAAACCAAGTTATTAACTTATCTCATGGAAATATGACCCCAGAAGAATCTATTAACAATGTGACTCCACCTTATAACTATCAACTAACGTGTGATTATGATGCATCAGTATCCGTTTCATTAATAGGAAGTGCACCTGTTTCTGGAAAAACGGAAAACTATACAAAATGTGGTAATGGTGGCTCTTGTGAGTTGAAATATAACGATACCGAATATAAAGGTAAATTTAAACTTAACGCAGGTGCTGCGAAAACATTTTCTATCACATCAACCTTTCATCCTAATGATATAAGAAACCCTGTTGAAGGTAGTTTTCAAGGAAGTGCTATTTTGCGGGTATTGGTTGACTGATCAGGCGCTTAATATTGTAAGTTAATGCCGTCATCATATTGAATAGCAATAGCTCTTTCTTGTTCTTATCGAATATAGAGCAGTGTATGAGCTATTGCTATTAACTTTTTGTTTGTACTGATAATCAACTTTTATTCTATATCATCTAAAAACGCCGGAGATGGGACAAAAAATAATGTGCCCGTGACGGGAGTACTGAATTTCAGTAGTTTATCGGTATGTCCTTCGGGTGTTCCTGCAAACATATTTTCTAACATACGGTTTGTTGTTGAGAAATAGCGAGCATAACCAATAAAATAGGTACCATATTCATTTTTGGAGGGATTTGAAAACGGCATATTTGCTCGTACGATTTTTAAATCATCACCGTTTTCATCTTGAATATTGGTGACGACATTGTGTGAGCCTGGATCTTTTTCTTCATCAGTTAGTTCAACATCATTGAATTTATGCCTACCGATCACTTTTTCTTGCTCGATGAGAGATTGGTTTTCCCAAGCTGCCATATCATGAATGTATTTTTGTACAAATGCATAACTTCCACCGGTAAACAGTGGATCTTCATCACCAATAACCGCATAAGCGACACGCTCATCTTCAAACTCAGGATTTTCTGTTCCATCCACAAAGCCAATAATTGAGCGACCATCAAAATAGCGGAAACCATGTACTTCATCTTCTGAGGTGGCAATAGAGTTTAATTTTTGGCTAATAATTGCAGCTAATTCATAACAAGCGGATACCTTTAGTGCCCGTATGTGAAAAAACAGATCGCCAGGTGTCGATACTGCGGTATACACATCGCCGTTGATTTGCTTAAAGGTATTTAATTCTCGCGGTTTAGCTTGATTAGGGAATAGTTTAGACCATGCATCAGCACCAAATCCCATCACACAACTTACGTCTAATTCAGGGAAACGGGTTCTCATACTACGAAGAAGACCTGATAGATTATTACAAAAGTCGATAAGAGTAGGGCGGGTTTCCGATGAGTTAATAAGATTAAAGACTAGAAAATAAGCGTTCTCACAGGGGGTTTTTGTTACATCTTGATATTTCATAGTGCTTCCTAATAGATACGTGGCAGAAAATTTTGCTTAATGCGATATAAGTAAAAACTAAATTTAGTTTTACACCAAAGTATTTCCTTTTACAAAGCATGGTTTTTGATTTTTATCATGAAAGATGAATAGTAAATATTTTTTTGGTTGGAAAACAATCGAACTGTGATTTTTGTGATAAATAATGCTTTTTATATAAATTTGAAAAAATTCTTAGCTTTTCTTTAGAGTAAATCACTAACTTATACAGGTATTTAGAATATAGTATTGATGTTTTTTAGCCATAGTGTTGATTAAATAAGCATTTAGAGCTTATATACAGCTAGAATTTATTTTATTTTAATCAGAAAACTCATTTTTATTGAACATTAATATACGATTAACACTATATGAGTTATAAAAAAAAAACAAAAAAATATTTTATTTAAAAAAGAAAAATTTTATTTTTATTTTTGTTTTTATTTTTGTTTCAAATTATTAAAAATAAGATTTATTAAAAGTAAAAAATATTGTTTAACTTATACTGTGTTTTATTAGTTAATAACACTATTTAATATTAAAATGTTATCAACATTATACTGTAATAACCGAAACTTGTTTATTTCAAATAATAAATAGATAATACTCGCGTATTGAGTTAATTAATCTTATTTCTATTATCTCAATGTGTTTAAAATAATTATTTGGAGAAATAAATGAGAAAAAGCTTTATTGCAATGTTGATTGCTACAACGTCTATTTTTGTCGCGAATAATGCATTAGCTGCAGATGGAACAATCGATTTTACAGGAGAAATTATCGATAACGCATGTGAATTAGCAGCTGGATCTGATGCTCTAAAAGTTAATTTAGGTAAGGTATCTAAAACAGCATTACCTAGTGCCGGAGTTACTGCTGCGGCAACTAAATTTACGATTAAATTAATTAATTGCCCTGCAACAGTAAGTACTGCATCTGTTAAATTTGATGCAGAGTCTTATTCTGGAGACGATACTGTTATTGCGCTAAAACAAGAGTCGGGAGTGGCAACAGGTGTCGGTATTCAAATTACGGATGATGCAAATACCGTTGTCCCTTTATTTACCGCATCTAAAACTTATCCATTAAAAGAAGGTGTTGAAAATAATTTAGACTTTAGAGCTCGTTATATTGCTAAAACAGATTCTGTCACTGCGGGTTTAGCAAATGCGAATGCAACATTTACTATTAATTATAATTAAAAATAACTAGGTAAGTCATAAGGTTTAAAGGGATTTAAACCTTATTATACAATCATTTTATGGTGATAATATGAAGTCTATTATTCTATTTTTTATTTCTTTATTTATTATTAATACATCTTATGCAGGTGTTATTATTAGTGGCACAAGGGTAATTTATAATGAAGGCAATAAGAATGTCAGCATTAACGTGAAAAACCCAGATAAAATGCCTTATTTGATCCAGTCATGGATAGATGATTTTGAGGAAAAAAAACAGTCAAAATTTACGATCACGCCACCTTTATTTAGATTGAATCCAGATAAAGAGAATACATTGAGGATCTTTTTAACAGAAGAAGGGCTACCAAGTGATCAAGAATCTCTTTTTTGGTTAAATATAAAAACGATCCCTGCTACAGAAAAAACAGAAAATTCATTACAAATTGCATTTAAAACGCAAATGAAATTGATCTATAGACCTAAAAGTCTAAAAGACGTTAATTTTGAAGAAGAACAAAAGAAATTATCTTGGTCAAAGGAAAGAGGGAAAGTCATAGTTTATAATCCCACACCTTATTTTATGAATTTTCAAACAATAAAATTTAATGGAAAATTGGTTGATGATGTTTCTTATGCTAAACCTTTTTCAACTAAATCATTTGATATAAATGATAATAATGAACATGGTCTTATAAGCTGGGAGCTTATTAATGATTATGGGGCTAATGTGGATTTATCCGAAGTTAGAATATAATAATTAGGTTTCTAATATGAAAATAAGTAAGGTATGTATTAGCCTCATTTTATACTTAGGCTATGCAGCTTTATTATATGCAGAAAATAATAATTTAGATGATATCTATTTTGATCCAGATTTTTTAGAGCTGCCAAATAAAGATATTATTGATTTATCTTCTTTTGAGAATAACCAACAGCTAGCAGGTGACTATTATGTTGATATTTATGTTAACACTAATTTAATTTTAACTAAAAATATTAGATTTGATAAAGATAAAAATAATCAGCTTAAACCTTGTTTATCAGTAAATGATCTAAATGACTTTGGAGTTAAAACAACAGATTATCCTGGGCTTTATTCTGAATATACTAGCTGTGTCAATTTGTCTGCGATACCAGAAGCTAAAAGTGAATTAGATTTTGATTCACAAAGGTTATATTTAAGTATTCCGCAAATTGCATTATCTAAAAACCCAAGAGGATATATAGAGTTAGATAATATTGATAATGGTATAAATGCCTTATTACTAAACTATAGTTATAGTGGTTCTAAAAACTATGATCGTAAGAATGGCAGTTCAAATACAACTTCAAATTATATAAATTTAAGACCAGGTTTAAATTTAGGACCATGGCGTTTAAGAAACTACACAACATGGTCGAGTACAAGTAATCAGTCAGGGAAGTGGAACACCCTTTATACCTATTTATCTAGAAATATAAATAAAATAAAAAGTCAGTTAATACTAGGGGATGGGATATCTTCATCTGATGTTTTTGATAGTGTTCCGTTTCGAGGCATGCAATTATCAACAGATGATGAGATGTATCCAGAAAGTTTAAGAGGCTATGCGCCTATCATTAGAGGGATTGCAAAAAGTAACTCGCAAATAACCATCAAACAAAATGGATATACTATTTATCAAACTGAAGTGGCAGCTGGCCCTTTTGAAATTAATGATTTATATCCATCAGGTAGTAGTGGGGATTTATACGTTACGATTAAGGGTGCTAATGGTAGTGAGCAACATCAAATCGTACCTTTCGCCTCTTTACCTGTATTACAGCGTGAAGGTCATTTCACTTATAGCGTAACGGGCGGTGAATATCGTGCTTATGATAATAATGTAGATAAAACGAAGTTTGGTCAGTTTACATTAGTTTATGGTTTACCTTATGGCACTACTGCTTATGGGGGAAGTCAGTTGAGTCAAAATTATCAATCTTACTCCCTAGGTGTTGGGAAAAATTTAGGCTCATTTGGTGCTGTTTCTGTTGATGTTACACAGGCTAAGTCAACTTTTAATGATGGAAGGAAGCAACAAGGTCAGTCTTATCGGTTTAGATATAATAAGAATTTGAACAATATAGGAACCAATATTGCTTTAGCAGGTTATCGCTATTCAACGAGTGGCTTTTATAGTTTATCTGAAGTATTTGATAGTTTTCGTCGTACTCATTATAGCCCTGAAATTGAGCAACGCCGTCATCGTGCGGAGATAACACTTAATCAAAATTTAGGTGATAAATATGGCTCTTTAGCTATCGGATATATACAAGAGGATTATTGGAACAGCAAAAGCAAAAAACAATCAGCAACACTTGGTTATAATAATAGCTGGCAAGGTATCAGCTATGGAATAAATTATACCTACAATAAAAATACAGTTAATCATTCTTATATTGCTGATCAGAAAAGACAAAATGATGATGAACATTTGTTGGCTTTTTCGGTGAATGTGCCCTTTAGCGTATTTGATAATACTTTTTATTATAATTTTAATGCGAATAGTAACAATAATAGTTCAAGTACAGGAAGTGTAGGTATATCGGCATCTCAGTTAAATAATCGACTAAATTGGAGTGTGCAACAAGCATTTACCAATCAAGATCAAGGATCTTCTGGAAATATCAATGCATCCTACAAAGGCCAACTAGGTGATATTACGGGGGGGTACAGTTATAGCAAAGATAATCATAATCTTTACTATGGTGTGAGCGGTAGCGTCGTTGCTCATTCTCAGGGAGTTGTTTTTGGACAGCAACTGGGAGAAACCGCGGCAATCGTAGATATTCCTAATGCGGGTGATATTACGATATTAAATCAAGCGGGAGTTAGGACTAATAACTCAGGGTATGCATTAGTTCCTTATGTCACACCATATCGTAAAAATACTGTCGAGATCGATACATTAAGATTGCCAGAGAATGCTGAAATGGAACTTACCAGTCAGACGGTTTTACCGAGTCGAGGGGCTTTAGTAAAAGCGAATTTTTCAGCAAATGTAGGCTATCGTGTATTAATGACGATAAATTTGGAAAACAAAAAGCCAGTACCATTTGGCGCTCAAGCTATTTTTAAAGACAATAGTCAGTTAAATAGTATTGTAGGTAATGATGGAGAAGTTTATTTATCAGGGCTAAAACAGAAAGGAAAGTTTACTATTAAATACAACAATGAAAGCTGTCAGGTAAATTATGATCTATCTGATATTCCAGATTATTTAGGACTCTATAAAACCACTGTAACTTGCTATTAATTAATTTAAATATCAAACATAGTTATTTTTATAGCTATTGATGTTTGCTACCTGTAGGAAAGTAAAATGATAAAAGTAATGAGGCTCTTCCTTCTTATAACTACTATTGGAATAAGTTTTTTTTCATCTGCAGGAAGTACTGTGACACTTCAATTTTCTGGAAATATAAAAGCCGCGACTTGTAATGTTTCTGGTAGTAAAAATATTAATATTGATTTGAAACAGATGCCAGAAAGTTTATTTAATAAAGTAAACTCTAGTTCTGTTTGGAATGATTTTAATATTAAGTTAATAGATTGTTCTCCGGGGGTAAATCAAGTAAAGCTGACTTTTTCTGGAACGCCTGATAATGCAGATGTGAATAATTTATATAAAAATGAGGGGACGGCAAAAAATATTGCCGTTCAATTACAAAATAAAAACAGTAATGGCGAAATTCCATTAGGCAATGGAAAAAATTTATATATCGCGGTTAATGGTAAACCATCGGTTACTGTTCCACTAAGAACACGAGCATTTAGTAAATTAGGTAATGCAACACCGGGGACGGTGTCCGCCAAAATAACAGCAACGCTTATTTATCAATAAAAAGAGGGTGTTATGTGGAAATCACTAACGTTATTTTTATTATTTTCATATTCTCCTATCGCATTAAGCAATACTGTTAATATTAATGTATATGGGTCAGTAGTAGCCTCACCTTGTGAGTTAGAAACGAAAAACCATTTAATTGATTTAAAAAAAATCAATATTAGAAATATTAAAAATGGTCAAGCATCAGACTGGATAGATTTTTCTATAAAATTAAAAAACTGCCCAGTTAATACAGAGAAAGTCACTATGATTTTAAGAGGCCAAAGTGTTCCTAATTATTCGGAATATTTTATTAATAGTGGGACTGCTAAAGATATAGCACTAAATTTAGCAATGCAAAATAATAAAGGTATTGTAAAAAATAATGATAAATTAATGACGGCTGTTAATAAATATAACCATAATGCGGAATTTGCTTTATCGGCAAGAATGGTTGGCTATGGAAATAATATAACGGTGGGATCATTTAAGAGCCATCTTGAATTTACTCTTATTTATAATTAAATGTGTCATAAAGGGGTTTCAAGTGAATCGCTCTTATCCAGCATCAAAGATGGTAGGAAAAAAAATCGCTTATTACCGTAGGGTAAATGGACTCACATTAAGTGAATTGGCTAAGAAAATAGGTATAAGTCAACAGCAGCAATCAAGATATGAACGGGGAATTAATCGAGTGAGTCTAGATAGGCTTTATCAATATGCTTGTTTTTTCGGTATTAGTTTAAGTGATCTTTTTCAATTAGATGATGAAGAGAAAATAGAAATAGAAAATAAAATATCAAATATGGTGGGAAATAAAAATGAACCATTTGATGGGTAAAAGACTTTTTTTATTAGGTACAATCTTCTTTTTTTCTGCTGACGCCTTTGCAGCTTGTATTCAAAATCCTAATTTAAAAAATATTCAGGCTCGGATCCCCAATAAAACCTATTCAATTCAATATGATGATATAGGGACAAGAGTATTAGATGAGTTTCAGATTAATTATGCCAATGGGCCTATAACAACTTTTTCAGGTAACGATGGGCGGTGTGGGAACGCATCAATCACTGCCAATTATACTAATGGCTGGTTGCCTAATGCGAATAAAATAGCACAGACCAATATTGCGGGTATTGGGATACAGGTTAAATTTGCTGGAATAGGTGCATTAAATACAACGTATTTGAACCCAAAGGACCCAAGTGGCAATTCTTATCGACTTCTTACCCCTTATTGGACAGTCAAAATTATAAAAACAGGCAGAGTAACGCAATCAGGAAGCCTTCAATGGGGCAAGATTGCTCAAGCAGTACAAAATAATACACAACCTAAAAACACAACTTGGAACTTAACTTCACTTTATTTGCCTCTTAATGCAATAAAGATAAATTCATTAAAATGTACTACAAAATCATCAAATTATAATATTAATATGGGGACTTGGTATGATACTCAATTTAAAAATATTGGTGATGTCAGTAAAAGTGTAGATGTTCCTATTACATTAAACTGTGCGGCTGGCACTAACATTAAAGCGACAGTGACAAGTAGTGCTGGATATATAGATGCAAATACAGGGAAATTAAACCTATCGGGCACTAATCGAGCCACTGGTGTTGCCATTCAGTTATTAGATAAAAACAATAACCCGATAAAACTAAATACAAAAAATAGTCTACAAAATGGGGTCTCCTCCGGTGATTATATATTTGGTTGGAAAGCAAGATATATAAAAACAGGTAATAAAATAACGCCTGGTAGTGCTAACTCAACAGCAACAGTAAATATCTTATATGAGTGATAATAATATATTTTTCGATATGGTTTTGTCATTCGAGGCGATTATGAATAAAAAAATATCAAAGATAGTTGGCGCAAGAATAAAAATGTTAAGACAACAACATGGTATGACGGGTAGTGAGCTTGGTGCTTTATTAGGAGTAAGCCAGCAACATCAATCACGCTTTGAAAATGGGGAGTGCAATATTCATGTGGATGTAATTTACTTATTATCTTATATTTTTAAAGTTAAATTAAATTATTTTTTTCAGGATATAAATGATTGTTTTGATCAAGAAGGAATAGCCTATAAAGAAAGTTATTATCATTCTGAGACGATTGTCGAAAAGTGTGAACTTTGGCGCTAGTTAATATGATGCCTAACAGACTGATTAGGCATCATATTTTGGTTTTTATTATTTTACCAATACCCCAGCACCTTCCACCATAAACTACCGAGGGTTATCCAGATAATGAGGTTAACAATGCTCATAACAAAACCTGCTTTCCACCACTCACCTAAGGTCGCGTAGCCTGAGCCGAAAATAATCGGTGCAGTACCTGTGCCGTAATGAGTTAAAGACATCATTAATGAAGAAGAGAAAGCTAAAATAAGTCCTAATAACATTGGTGGCGCGCCAAGAGCTAAACCTGCGGCATAGAATGCAGCAAACATGGCGGTAATATGAGCCGTGGTGCTAGCAAAGAAATAGTGAGAATAGACATAAATCAGCACGAGTAATATCATACCACTTACCCAGCTTATCCCCATACTATCAATACCGGCACCCACACTTAATGAGAGCCATTTAATTAGACCTAATTTTCCTAAAAAAGAGGCCATCATTACTAATGCGGAAAACCAAACCACGGTATCCCATGCACCTTTGTTTTTTAAAATATCATCCCAATTTAATACGCCAGTACATAATAAGATTGATAAACCAATAAAAGCCGCAGTAGTCGCATTAATACTAAAAGCATCACCAAATAATAGTGCGGGTATTCCTGCCCACATAATTAATAACAGTGCAAATACTCCCAAAGTGATTTTTTCTGGTAATGAAATAGGGCCTAATTGAGCTAAACGCTCTTTGGCAAAGTGGGGAGCATTCGGCGTATGGGTTATCTCTGGTTTATATAAAAAGTAGATCACAATCGGCATTAAAAATAATGAAACAATGGCGGGAACAAAAGCCGCTATTGCCCACATTGACCAAGTTAACTCATTTTCAGGCCCTGTTTCACCGATAATTAAGCTTACAATAAGAGGATTAGGCGCGGTTGCAGTAATAAACATCGCTGAGGTGATAGGATTGATATTATAATTGACTAGCGATAAATAACGACCAATCTTACCACTAGTACCCTCTTCGGGTTTTGAATTAAAGCTATCGGCAATAGATCGCATTATTGGGTGAATAATCCCGCCACCTCGAGCTGTATTACTTGGCGTAACAGGGGCGAGGATCGTTTCTGCAATAGCTAGAGAATAAGCGATACCAATGGTTTTTTTACCAAATAACGAAATAAAATAGTAGCCAATTCTAGCACCTAATCCAGTTTTATTAAGACTCATTGAAACCATAATAGAAATACCGATTAACCAGATAAGATTGTTGGAAAAGCCACTTAATGCATCATTAATCGCCCCTTTAGTTGAGTCTGGGTTAGTGACGCCTGTTGCGGCAACAAGCGCAATAGCAATAATGGATACTGCCCCTATAGGTAAAGCTTTGCCGATAATAGCCGCAATAGTACCAACAAACAGCGCTAACAAGTGCCAAGCATTGGGATCTACCCCTTGGGGAACAGGGATAACAAACCAAATGATAAGGGTAATAGCAACCGCAATTAAGGTAGGTATAGGTCGTAATGGAGTTAATTTATTCATCAGGTTATTCCATTAAAAACAGGTGTAAGAAATAATTGTAAGTGACAGATTATGTAAATAAGTATTTTTATTAATTATAATCTTATTAACATATTTTTAAATATACATTGATTAATATCATAAAAATAAAATTAAATCTTAACATCTTGGTTTGTAATTAAGTTTTTAAGTAACTATTTGTTTTATAGTCATTATTGTTTAGGTGATTTATTGTTTACTCAGGCTAGTTGTTTTGTGTTAAATTAATTTAAATAGTAATAATCTTTTTAACTATCCCTGTTTTTTTATTTTTTATTGTGTTATGTAATTAAAAATAAGCATCACAGAATTAAAATAATCTCCATTTTTATTTATATTATATTGCTATAATTAATGGTTATTTTTATTTTACTAAAATATCAGCCTATAATATATTATTAGCGTGAAAATAGATCATAATATATGTATCATAATTTCCGAAGCTGAAACAATTCAGTTTTTATATAATGACAATTAAATAGGTAATAGGCGATGAAGTATGATCTAAATGACCTCTATTATTTTGTTAAAGTGGTGGAGTTTGGCGGTTTTTCACAAGCGGCCGAAACGTTAGGTATTCCTAAATCAAAACTTAGTCGTCGTATTGCTGATTTAGAAGAGAGACTAAAGGTCTCGCTGATCTATCGTTCAACTCGTCAATTTCATGTCACTAAGATAGGGCAAACTTTTTACCAACAGTGTAAAAATGTCGTTGAACAAGCGGAGATTGCTCAAGAGGTTATTTGTTCAGCACAAGGGCACCCTCACGGCACGATCAAACTCTCTTGCCCAGTTGCATTACTGCAAATTTATATTCAAGATATTTTGGTGGATTTTATGGCAAAATATCCTGATATCAATATACAAATTTTAGCGATCAATCGCCCTGTGGATGTGATCAGTGAAGGTCTTGACTTAGCTTTACGAGTTAGAGCATTACCTTTGGATGATTCTGGCTTAACGATGAAAATATTAGGTTATTCTCGCCGTGTTTTAGTTGCTAATCCGCTATTATTTGCAACCAACAGTGCGCCTGATTCTCCAGAGCAACTTGCTGATTATCCTATTTTAGCTAATAGCGAACATTCGCAGCAGTATACGCTAACGCTTACCCATAATGATGGTACTGTTTCAACGCAACATGTTACACCTAAATTAGCGACAACGGATGTGATGACCTTATATAAAGCAACATTAAAGGGACTTGGGATCACGCGTTTACCATTGAGTGTCGTAGAGAAAGAGTTAGCAGATGGCTCTTTGGTGGAAGTCTTACCACAGTGGCGTTTTCCTAAAGATGTTATTCATGCCGTGTATCCGTCACGAAAAGGTTTATTACCCGCTATTCAAGTGTTATTAGATTATTTAGCGCAGAATATGGCTCCATATAAAGAGTAAAAAATAGATACAAACGACTGCTCTAAGTGAGCAGCCGTTTGTTATAAAGGTTATAGAGTAAGGAGAGTATTAATCATATTTCGTTTGGGATACGACCAAATTTACCTTGGTTAAAGTCATCAATAGCTTGCCTAATTTCATCTTTGCTGTTCATCACAAATGGACCATAACCAACTACAGGCTCATTAATTGGCTCTCCGCTAAGATATAACACAACCGCATCTTCAATGGCTTCAAGATTAATTGAGCCACCTTGATTATCTAAAATAACCAAATCGCCCGTATTTAATTGAGTTTGGCTATCAAGATAGGCGCTACCATGGAGTATCACTAATCCCACATAGCGATCTTTTTTGCTTGGTAAGGTCGTAGATTTACCACTTTTCAATTGAATATCCCAAACGTCAACAGGTGAAAAGGTTTTTGCCGCCCCTTGAGTTTGATGATATTCCCCCGCAATCACGCGCAGTTGTCCGGCATCATTCGCTAATGGAAGCACTGGAATAGCACTCTCTTTGAGTAACTGATAGCCAGCAGGCGCTGATTTAGCATGAGATGGGAGGTTTACCCATAACTGCACCATATCAAGTATGCCTCCCGCTTGGTTAAAGGCATCAGAGTGATACTCTTGATGTAGTATACCTGATGCTGCGGTCATCCATTGTACATCTCCAGGGCCAATCACTCCCCCTTCACCTGTAGAATCGTGATGTGCCACTTCCCCTTTATAGACAATAGTCACAGTCTCAAACCCACGGTGAGGGTGTTCGCCTACACCACGGTTATGGCCTTGAGAGGCTGGAAAATCAGTCGGGCCAGCTCTGTCTAATAATAAAAATGGATTTAAATATTTACCATGATCACCATAACTAAATAGTGAGCGTACATGGAAGCCATCACCGACCCAATGTTGACGAGGCGCTTTATAAACACCAATAACTTTTTTCATAATGATATTCCTATAAAATTTCTATAGGTGGTATTCTAATGAGCTATATTGATTTGAGTAGAGGAGAAAATAGGTTTCATTATTCTAAAAATAGAACAATGACAAAAGTGTTTCAGTGTTCTATTTTTAGAATAGTGTTTATCATTATTGCTACTACCGACTTTTTAATTAATTGACTATTGTTAATTATATCGAGAGCGAGGAGATAATTAACGCTATTTCCTTATATCTTCTTCATATTGTTAATAATCGTTTTTGTTAATTAGAAGGAATAAATAAATGAGTACTCCTGCAAATTTCAATGGTCAACGTCCAGTTATTAATCCAGATGATGCTGTTATGTTATTGATCGATCACCAAAGTGGTTTATTCCAAACCGTTGGTGATATGCCAATGACGGAATTACGCGCTCGTGCTGCGGTATTAGCAAAAATGGCAACATTAGCGAAGATGCCAGTTATTACAACGGCTTCTGTCCCTCAAGGTCCTAATGGCCCATTAATTCCAGAAATTCATCAAAATGCACCACATGCTAAATATGTTGCCCGTAAAGGTGAAATTAACGCATGGGATAACCCTGAGTTTGTTGAAGCTGTGAAAGCAACGGGTAAAAAGCAATTAATTATTGCTGGTACTATTACGAGTGTTTGCATGGCATTCCCAGCAATTAGTGCTGTTGCTGAAGGTTATCAAGTTTTTGCTGTGATTGATGCATCAGGAACGTATAGCAAAATGGCAGAAGAAATTACCTTAGCACGTATTGTTCAAGCCGGTGTTGTGCCTATGGATACGGCAGCAGTGGCTTCTGAAATGCAAAAAACTTGGAACCGTGCAGATGCCGCTGAATGGGCTCAAGCTTATACCCAAATATTCCCTGCTTATCAGTTATTAATTGAAAGTTATAGTAAAGCTCAAGATGTTATAAAGAATAATGAAACTTTAGATTCACAACGTTAATTTATTCTTGAATTTATTTAAAACTTATTAATTTTAAAATGCCTATAAATATTATTTTTATAGGCATTATTTTTGTTTTTTTTTCAATAATATTGTTTTTAACAAGGGTGTAAAAGTAAAGTGTAGACTTATGTTTATTTATATGAAAATTATTTAAGGCACTTTGTTTATTAATAAAGTGCTTTTTATTTGTTGATAATATCGGCTAACTGCGTTATGTTACTTGTTTGTTAAATTTATTATAAATCCCTTGATTTGTCATACCATTTGGTATGGCTAACTATATGATTAATTTATTTTATATAAATTAATTTACTCAATCTGTTGTTTTTTATTTTCACCCATTCCACTCATTATAATTTATTTAATAAATAGCGACCGATTAAATAAAAATTTTTTACAATAAATAACTGTGACTTTAATCACTCTACTTTTTGATATTTATTCAGTATGTTTGTATACAGAGTTTCAAACATGTCTATCTCGAATTTTATTTATATTACTTAAGCTATTAAGTAAATAGGCTTCTTATTATCAAAAAAACGAAATGCAACTAGATATGTGCAGTTACATATATTAAATGCGTTAAGGATATTATAATGATCCATGCTTTTATTAAAAAAGGGAGCTTTCAGGATTCCGTCAGCCTGATGATAATTTCCCGAAAATTAAGTGAAGCCCCTGAGGTGGAAGAAATTTCCGTCATGATGGGAACACCAGCGAATAAATCTCTCCTTGATGTCACCGGTTTTTGGCATGACATTTTTAACGAAGCGACACCTAATGATATCTGTGTTTCGATTAAAGCTGAATCAGACGATCCCGCTATTATCGAGACTATCTCCAGTGCGTTAGAAGAAGCCTTAGCTGATATTGCTAACGGTCAAAAAAGTGGTAATAAATTAACCACTGTACGTAGCTGGCGTACGGCTAAACAAAAAAGTCCTAACGCTAATATGTTGCTTATTTCTATTGCCGGTGAGTATGCGGCAGAATTAGCTGATACGGGATTAGAAGATGGCTGTAATGTGATGCTATTTTCCGATAACGTCTCTATTGCTGATGAAAAAGCATTAAAAGAAAAAGCCGCCGCTAACGGATTGATAGTCATGGGGCCTGACTGTGGTACGGCAAATATTGCTGGCGCACCTTTAGCCTTTGCTAACATTGCACCGAAAGGCTCTATTGGTATCGTTGGTGCATCAGGGACAGGAATTCAAGAGATCACCTCACAAATTGTATTACAACGCCAAGGGGTTTCTCATGCAATAGGTCTGGGGGGACGAGATCTCAGCGAGCAAATTGGTGGCATTAGTGCTATCACGGCTATTAATATGCTAGCGGCAGATCCTCAAACCCGTGTGATTGCTTTTGTTTCTAAACCTCCCGCGCCTGCAGTACGTGAAAAAATCATTGCAGAAATGAAGCGTCATAATAAACCGATAGTGGCGCAATTCTTAGGAACAACACCAGAGAAATATCAAGACGATAATATCTATTTTACTCGCACCTTAGACGAAACGGCGCGTATTGCGGCTACGTTAGCACGTGTTGAAGATAGTGCTGCTCAGTTACCTAAAGTGACAGGTAAAAAGATTATTGGATTATATGCGGGTGGAACATTAGCGGCAGAATGCGCGATGTTGTTATCTGAGCAACTCAATGTGGCGGTAGATAACGAACATAAGCAAGGTACGATGCTAGATGCACAAGGGCATAAAATTATTGATATGGGCGATGATTTTTATACCCAAGGCAAACCCCATCCAATGATAGATCCTTCTACTCGCAATAAATTTATTAGTGAATTAAGTAATAAGCATGATATTGGCGTATTACTGGTCGACTTTGTGATTGGTTATGGTGCAACGTCAGATCCAGCAGGTGCATTAATTCAAGAAATTAAAAAACTAAATGAAAAACGTGGTGAAGCTAATCCACTGATTACTATCGCCACTATTACCGGTACGCAGGAAGATCCTCAAAACCGTAGTGAGCAACAAAAACAGCTACAAGATGCAGGTATTATTGTGATGGATACCTTGCCAGAAGTCGTACTGTTAGCCAAAGAATTAATCCAGCCACATCCAGTAGAAGCCGCTGCTGAAATTTCACCACTTTTAAATGGGATCTCCGTGATCAACGCCGGATTACGCAGTTTTGCTGACGATCTGCAATCCAGTGGTACGCCTGTTGTTCATTATCAATGGGCACCTGTCGCAGGTGGTAATAAAAAACTGGCTGAAATATTAAAGAAATTGAAATAAGGAATTGCAGATATGTACTCAACTATCGAACAAGCGAATGAAGCAGTTATCGAACGTATCCGTGAAGCCCGTCCTCACTGGTGTGATGTGAGTTTAGCAAAAGAAGTAGTGCCAACTTTAGCAACAGGAAAAAAATTACTGCATGCGGGACCTCCTGTAACTTGGCAAGAAATGAGTGGCCCTGTCCGTGGCGCCTGTATTGGTGCTAGCTTATTTGAAGGTTGGGCTGAAAATGAAGCGCAAGCCTTGGCTATGTTAGAGGCGGGAGAGATTGAGTTTATTCCTTGCCATAATGTCAATGCAGTAGGGCCGATGGGCGGTATTACTTCTGCTCATATGCCAATGCTAGTGATTAAAAACCATGTTCACGGTAACTATGCTTACTGCAATATGAACGAAGGTATTGGTAAAGTGATGCGTTTTGGTGCTTATGGTCCTGATGTACAAGAACGTTTGCATTGGATGCGTAATAGCTTAGCTCCGGTATTAAAAGCAGCTTTAGCCACCATTGAGAATGGGATAGACCTTACGGCAATTATGGGTCAAGCCATTACGATGGGGGATGAATTCCACCAACGTAATATTGCAGCTTCTGCACTATTGTTACGAGAGCTGGCGCCAATTCTTAGCACATTGGATTTAGATGCGGCTGAGATAACTAAAGTGACCAAATTCCTCAGTATTACTGACCAATTCTTCCTTAATTTAGCCATGGCTTATTGTAAAGCAGCGATGGACGCAGGAGCACAAATTAAGCAAGGTACGATTGTGACGGTAATGACGCGTAATGGTAGTAATTTTGGCATCAAAATAAGTGGTATGGGTGATCAATGGTTTACTGCACCGGTTAATACGCCACAAGGATTATTCTTCTCTGGTTTTAGCCAAGCAGATGCCAACCCTGATATTGGTGATAGTGCTATTACTGAAACTTTCGGTATTGGTGGTGCAGCAATGGTTGCAGCTCCGGGAGTAACCCGCTTTGTCGGAGCATCGGGTGGTATGGATGCAGCACGTGAAGTGACAGAAGAGATGGCTGAAATCTACCTTGCTCGTAATATGATGCTACAAATACCGACTTGGGATTTCCAAGGTGCGTGTTTAGGTTTAGATGCTCGTCGAGTTGTTGAAACGGGTATTACACCGCTAATTAATACGGGTATTGCTCATAAAGAGCCGGGGGTTGGGCAAATTGGCGCAGGAACGGTACGTGCACCTTTAGGCTGTTTTGAAAAAGCGATAGTGGCATTAGCAGAAGAATTAGGCATTGAAGCTTAATCACGTTTTGTAATAACACGGTCGTCAGGGGGCAATATGCAAATTCAAGCACTTCAAACCAGTCAGCATATCTTTGCTTTTGAAGGTGAGTTTAAATGTGTCGGCATTTATGAACATGCTTTGAATTTTATTTGCCCTCAGCAACGCTTAATCACTTTTCATCGGCAAGGAAGAGGATTAAGCCCGATGGGGTGGCTACTGAAACAAGCCGATTTTGATTCTTTGGCTAAGCAGTGTCATCCCGCTTTGAAAATGCGGATGAAAAACAATCAAATCGCAATCGCAGATAATATGACATTGATTGCCGGTGATAGTGAAAATTTGCGTTTACAAGATAAAGCGACATTAGATTTACGATGGTTAGAGAGTTTTTTTTCTCTATTATCTCCGGTGATAGCGACAGGACTCTATGGGCCATTAAAAAACTATCGTAAAATCGCCCGACTTGATGAAATTAAGTTATTAACAAAGTTATTTTATCATCAATTGTCTGGAAAAGCGGTTAATTGGGCGATGTTTATTGGTAAAGGTCCAGGGTTAACACCGAGTTCAGATGATATGCTGGTGGGAATGTTATTTGCGCATTATTTAGCACAGCCAGAAAAATCGATTGAACATTTTTTTAATGAAACACCACCATTATCGTCATTAACTACGATAGTGAGTCAACATTATTTGGAATACGCCACACGGGGAATATTTTCTACCTATCTTATTCAACTAGGTAAAAAAATAAAAAATAAAGAGATTATTTTTAAAGATATGTTGGAAATACTCTCTATCGGTCATCATTCCGGTGCAGATACTTTACTGGGATTATGGATTGGTTATCAAATTAAACAACAACAGCGTATAGATTAATCTTTTTTTATTAAAAAGAAATTATAAACGTTCGGAAACGGATAATTATGAAAACAATTGTTATTGCTTTAGGCGGAAATGCATTATTACAGCGCGGCGAAATTTTATCTGCTGAAAATCAATATAAAAATATTGAATTAATGTCAGAGACAATTAATAAATTAGCGCAAGAGTACCGTGTTGTTTTAGTACATGGTAATGGGCCTCAGGTTGGGTTGTTAGCATTACAAAATCTTGCTTATCAAGCGGTTCCAGCCTATCCGTTGGATATCTTGGTCGCGGAAAGCCAGGGGATGATTGGTTATATGATGATGCAGAAAATCAATCAAAATAATCCTACGCAAGCAATTACTACAGTAATGACTCGTGTTTCTGTTGATATTAATGATGAGGCTTTTAGAGAGCCGAGTAAATTTATTGGTCCTATTTATGAGGAAGCAGAAAAAGAAGAATTAATAAATAAATATCAATGGACATTTAAAAAAGATGGGCAATATTATCGCCGTGTCGTACCTTCACCAGCACCTCAAAAAATAATTGATATAGAGGCAGTAAAGCTTTTATTAGATAAAGGTCATATTGTTATTTGTGGCGGTGGAGGAGGTATTCCCGTTAATAATATAAATAATGAATTTATTGGTAGTGAAGCCGTTATAGATAAAGATTTAACTGCAGCTTTAATTTCTCGTGAGTTAAATGCAGAGCACTTTGTTATTTTAACAGAGGCTGATGCCATTTATAAAAATTGGGGAACACCAGAACAAGCTGCTATTCGTGAAGCAACACCAGAAGAACTTGCACCAATGGCAGTCGCTGATGGCGCAATGGGACCAAAAATCATGGCTGTCAGTGATTTTGTAAATGCCACAGGACAACAAGCTCATATTGGCGCATTACAAAACATTCAACAGGTTATTGAAGGTCAGTCTGGCACTTTAATTTATAAGTCTTAATAACATTCTGTCAGGAGCGTCATTATGAACGATGCACAAGTGAATGAGAGTAAAGGCAAAGTCCCTTATTGGGTCAAGCTGACGATTATTTTCTTTTTTGGTTGGATTGCACTGTATGGTAGCCGTGCCATTGTCGGTCCTTTAATGGTGAATATTGGTGCTGAGTTTGATCTTACCAAAGCGCAACTTGGCTCAATTATGAGTATGTTCTTTATTGGTTATACAGCACTGAACATTCCATCAGGCATAATTGGTGACTATTTAGGTAAGAAAAAAGTCTTAGTCACGGGTGTTGTGCTCTTTGGTGGATTTACCATTATCGCAGGGATGATGCCAACTTATGTCACCTTTATGTTTGCATGGGTGATGGTCGGGGTATTCCAAGGATTCTATTATGGTCCACAATATGGTTTATCTTCAGAAGCTATTCCAAAACATCGTATTACGCTAGGTAGTGCCATTATCAATAGTGGTATGGCGTTTGGTTTATCCATCGGTTACTACATCTCTAGTATTTCTGTCGGTGAGATGGGGATGAGCTGGCGTGCACCATTCTATATTATTGGGGTACCTATTATTATCATTGGTTTGATGATGTTATGGATAATAAAAGATAAACCTAAAACGAAAGCTACGGATACGGCTCCTAATGCACCAAAACAGAAAACAAAACTGACGTTTAAAGATTTATTTGGTAACCGTAATATTAACCTTGCTTATATTACTATCTTCTGTTCAATCTATGGGTTCTTTGTTTTAGTCACTTGGTTACCCTATTATCTTGAAACCGAGCGTGGTATTACAGGAACACAGATCTCTACCATTGCATCACTCATGCCTTGGTTTGCTATTCCTGGCTCACTCTTATTTAGCTGGTTCTCTGATAAATTAGGCCGTCGTAAGCCTGTGCTATTAATTATGTTACCGTTGTCTTTGGTGGCTATTCTTGCTGTACCTATGTCAGATTCTATGCCGGTACTGATTGGTGCACTGATCTTATACGGGATCGTAGGGAAAATTAGTACTAATCCAGTATTAGTGGCGGTAGTGGCAGATAATTCACCACGCCATGCATTAGGGACATCTTTTGGTGTGTATAACTGTATTGGTATGCTAGGTTCAGTATTTGCCCCTACATTAACGGGTTTTTTATCAGATAAAACAGGAAGTATGGATTCCGGCTTCTATTTTGCTGCTATCCTGATTTGCATAGGTATTGTGGCAAGCTTATTTATTAAAGAAAATCCTGACGCCACAGCGACCAACTAACGCATTAAGTTTAATGTTATCAACAAGGGCAAACTTCGGTTTGCCTTTTTTAGTTAAGGGGATCGTAAAAAGATTGCACACTGGGATGCCCTTGTCGGAACAAATCAACCAGATAGCTGACAACGGCACCTTTTTTATCTTCGCACCAAGCTAGTGATAGGGGAGAATTATGGCGACGATTTTTCACTTCCTTTGCAATAAGTTGTCCACTATCAATCAGTGGCTTACATAGACTTAATGGTAAAAAACCGATCCCGACACCTTTTAAATGACATGCTAGTTTAGTATGTAAATCAGGCACTTTAATTTCATGTTGTCCAGATAGACGCCAAGCGGTGCGTTTGGAAAGATGGCGTGAAGTATCTTCAACATTGACGGCAGAGTATATCCGCATTTGATCATCACTTAATACCCCACTAACATTGGCTAATGGATGATTTGGTGCCACGACAAATTGCCATTGAATTTCCCCCATAGCACAAATATTAATATTATTTTTCAGTGATTCATTACCTGTGACACCAATGGCAAAATGGTAATCTTCATTAATTAACGCGTCCCATACTCCCATATAAACTTGTCGAGTAATATGAAATTGGGTAGAAGGAAAACGCTGGTGCAGGCAGGCTAACATACTGGCCACGGCGGTACGATCATAGAGTAAGTTATTAATAACAATATTAACTTGGTGCTCAACTCCCGCATTCATCTGCTGTAGCTCGATAGGCATTGATTCAAGCCAAACAATCCACTGGCGACATTTCTCTAATAAATATTCTCCTGCCGGCGTTAATGTGACGGTTCTTGTCGTACGATTAAACAACTGTGTACCAATATTCTCTTCTAGGGTTTTGATCCGATAGCTGATGGCCGCAGATGTTTTGTGTAACATCTCCGCCGCTTTAGTAAAGCTTTGGCAATCTGCTACTTGAATAAAAGTACGGATCATCTCTTGATCTAACATATTCTTTTTCCTGATGGTGAAAGAGGTAAAAGTCACATAATGTGTATGGTAAAAATAATCTATTTTTGTGTGATGGATACCTATCACAGTGCAATAGTGGGTATTTTTTATGCTGTCAATCGCTGTTATTTTGGCTTATTTGTTATTATATGTTGTATAAAATTTTTGTTATTTATAGATAAGCGATAAAGGGCATACTAACAAAAAATTTCAGCTAATGATGGGAAAATTAAGATGATCGATAAGTTAATAGTGTGACTGCTTTCACGTTTCACCTATCCTCTTTACTCGTATCAGTATTAAACGAGTAAAGAGGCTGGAATACTAAAACTTAAAATACAGCAGAATAATATAGCACTTACGCGATTTTAAAAGGGTAAGTGAAAAAAAGCAGGTGAGTGAGATTCAGTGCAAAATGAAAGAGTGTAGCAACCCAAAGCCTACCGCTCCACATCCACGCTAAGCCATAAATAATACCTGCCAATGAGGCGAAGATAATGAGTAATATTCCTCCGGCAAAATGGACTAAACCAAATAAAATAGCGGTAATAAATAGCGCAAGATAGGGAGATAAATAGCGAGATAGACTTTGCTGTATGGCCCCTCTAAATAGTGCTTCTTCAGCAAGAGAGACAAAGAAAATATTTGCTAACATAAAGGCGGGTAGCCATTGTGGTAAATGTAATTCAATAGCGAGTCCACCCAATGCCATTGCGAATAATAACAGTGCGGGGATCGCCATAGCCAGTAAAACCCATTGATATTTATTGGCTTTTTTTACTGGTTCCGTTTTAAATAATGTAGGAATAAAAATCATTAAAATAAAAGGGATTACTGCTTTATCGGCATTGAAATAAAAAGAGAAAGGGGGGCTATATTGCCCTAATGGAACATGTTTAATGTAGCGTAAGTTATTAAAACCAGGAATAAAATGAAAAGTTAACCCAACAATAATGGCGATAAATGCAAGAATAACAATAGTGGCAATAAGACGATTGGTTTTGTAATGGCGATATGCATAAGAGAGTAAAATCAAGCTCAATATAACCGGAAGTGCATACCAAGTGATAACACCTGTTATAAATGCGCTAATGGTGGTTATAGCTAAAGTAGTAAGTGCAAGTTTGCGATGGAACCCTAATAACAATAAAGATAAAGCAAGAAGTAACCAAGTGATCATAATTATCTACAAAAAAATAAAAAGGAAACGCTAGATTAAAAGATAGTAATAATGTGATCTATGACAATAAGTTAAAAAAGAAGTGGTCGGATTTCGAGTATGGGATTATTCTTATTTAATATGTTGATTTATAAAAATAAAGCTTAAGTATAGGTGTTTTTAATTGAGTTAAAACAAGCGATTAATTACATTGACGATAATAACTCGATGATTTATTTATAGAAATGCTGGTAATAATTTTGCAGATTACCAGCATTTATTCAAAAGGGAATTACACGTAGAAATAGCGAATAACGTGGAAGAAAATAGGGGCGGCAAAGCACAAAGAATCCATTCTATCCATCATACCGCCGTGGCCTTCAATCATAGTACCGAAATCTTTTACGCCACTGTCTCTTTTTATGGCTGACATACATAAACCGCCAGCAAAGCCTGCGAGTGTGATGACTAAAGAGAGTAAAAAAGCAGCCCACCATGTGAAAGGTGTTGCCCACCATAACATCATCCCTATAAGGCTGGCTGAAATAATGCCGCCAAAGAAACCTTCGATGGTTTTATTAGGACTTAATTTCGGTACGATAGGATGTTTGCCAAATAGTTTACCAAACACATATTGTAAAACATCAGAAGTCTGTACCACGATCATCAAAAACAGTAATAAGTTAATATTACGTCCTTCAAAGCCTTCTATCGGTAACATTAATAATGCTGGAGCGTAGCTAAGGCAATAGATAGCTATCATGACACTCCATTGCACTTTTGCCATACGTTCGAGAAAGTGATGAGTATCTCCGGAAAGCGCCATACGTGTTGGAATTAATAAGAAGGCATAAACCGGAATAAAGATGGCTAGCAAATTATACCATTGCACACCGACGAGAATATATTGGATAGGCAGCACGACAAAGAAACACCAAAAAAGTGCTTCGTGATCACCTCGATGAGTCGGGGTTAATGTAACCAATTCACGTAATGCAAGCCATGAAATTAAGGCGAAGAGGATAACTGAGCCTATTGTTCCAATACTAATAGCGACGGCAGAAATGATACACATGATCCACCAAGCTTTAATTCGAGAATTAAGATTGGTAATGGTTGAGGTAGGACCTTTGAGTGCCGCAAGGATCGCACCAATAATACTGGCAATAATTAAAAAGGAGAATAGCCCGATAAAGATCCAGAGAATTTCATTGTTGATACTATCCATGATGTAACTCCTCTAACGCACTTTTGGCTCTTAATAGAAATTCAGTCTTATCTTCATTTTCATGTGTCGGCTCAATAGGAGGGCCAAATGTGGCACTACAAATGATAGGAACAACAAGCCGAGAGCCTTTAGGAAGTACGCGGTTTAAGTTTTCAAGATAGATAGGGACTAATTGAGCCTGTGGATTGTTACGGGACAAATGCCAAAGACCGGCTTTAAAATCCTGAATAGACTCACCGTTACCTCTAGTCCCTTCAGGAAAAATAATTAGCGATTCACCTTTATCTAAAACAGCCTGCATCAGTGTAAGAGCATTTACTTTCTGAGGTGCAGTTGTTGTTTCACCATTTCCTTCAGTAACATTTGTTTTATTCGCGTGACGTGGGATCAAAACTGCACGAAAGATACGACGAGAAAGATAACGACGTAAACGGTTTTTATTCCAATAATCTTCTGCAGCAACAGGGTGCACAAATGGGCGAATATGGGGGGCAAGTGAAGACCAAATAACTAAACCATCTAGATGACTTGAGTGATTTGCGTAATAAATACAAGGTTTATCTTTCTCAATCGGAGATATTTGTTTGGCTCTGATCCCGGTTAAAAAACGGCAGATAGAGACTAAGACTGATGATATGATTTTTGCATCGAAAGAGAGTTTGCCATTTTTCATTCATCAACTCCTTGTGTTAAATCGCGTAAAATTTGGCGAGTTCTCAAAATGGTAGTAAGTACAGAGCCGAAGATAATGATCCACAGGGAGACTAAACAGAGCCATGCTCCCCATTCAGCGGGAATAAATGCAGAGATAATGGCAATACCGGTTAATAATGCCATTCTATGTTGCTTGGCCATTGGTCCCGTAAAACGCTGTTCTAACCCACAACTACCACCTAATACACGGATATAAGCTGTCATTACCGCAAAGAAAGCGGCTACCCAGCCTAAGGTAATAGCGATAGGAAAAGTGATGGATAAACCATAACCTACACCAATAATAATCAATGTATCAGCTATTCGGTCTGGTAGTTCGTTATAAACGGCACCAGCAGGACTTTTTAATCCGCCTTCAACTGCGACCATGCCATCGAGTAGGTTACAGATAAGTCTACCCTGGATAGCTAATGCACCTAAAATAAGAAGGATTGATTGAAGTAGGCCTTGGGAGTGAGCGAGAGCAAAGTAGAGAAACAAACCGGAGATAGCAGCGAATAGGATACTAAATAAAGAGATCCCATTGGGGGTAGCGCCTTTGCTTTGCAGCCAGCGACTACAGCGAGTTGCCCAGTTGGTTTGTCTTGCTTTTATAGGACGACGATTTTTTTCTTCATTATTCATTTTTTTTACAAAAAAATATTAGTGAGTACACAAGGTATTAGCATAATACGTTTAAGTAAAAAGAAAATGAAGATCAAATTATAAGATTATCTAATAAATTTTATAAGTGAATAAAAAAGTAGGCTCATTGATTAAGCTAGGATAAATATTCAATCGACAAAAAATATTTATTCTTTAGGTGTTAATACTTATTTTTGTTTAGTTGTTTTTACGTAATCATTTTTCCTAAAATGATATTCTTATTATGATGTGGGTGAGTAGAAAAAATTTGTTATATATTAAAATAGCTCAACAATAAAGAGAATTAATTTCTAAATAATAGACTAAAAAGAACCAGAGTTATGACATCCATCAGCTATTTTATGAGGTTGTTTATGATTTTTTTTGTTATTTTAATTATTTTTTCTATAAGGTAAATATAGATTAATTTAAAGTCACTAGACAATTACTGTACTTTATCTAGACATAAAAAAGAGACAGCGATTCCTTTTTTGTTCTTTTTTAATCAGCAATATTTTTAGTTAAAAAATAAGACAGTAAATCAGAAATTGATTGTCAATAGTAGTTATGTCTGTAAGAGGTGAAAAATGATTTATGTCAAATTAAATAGTATTTATTTTATCGTTTCGCCATTATTAATAATGAATAGGGAGGGCGTTATTAATAATAGCGATTATAAAAATAAAATATACTAATTGTTCAGGTTAAGGGTTGAAGTATTTGTATGACTTATGAAAGGGAGGCGTCAAAATAGGATAGCCTTCCCTTCTGTTGCAGAATGGAGCTTAGTATATTTATTATTTCCATATTCAATACTTATTCATCAAAAATAGAATATTTTTACAATACAGTTTACTCTCATTAATAAATAATAATGAAACGAAAGTCGATTAAGCTGTTATACAAGCGCTGGATATCATCTAATGATAAAGAAGATATACGGGCTAAATTTAATTGGCTCTTAAGTCATATTTTTTAAAGAAATCATATTCTTGTACTAGTTGTGGTAGTGATCTTATTTTTAGTTTTGTATACATATTCGAACGATGAACTTCCACTGTTCTTGGTGATAAAGAGAGCTTTTCGGCTGCTTCTTTACTGGTGTTACCGTCAAGGATCATCTCCATTACCTCTTTTTCTCTATTTGATAGTTTACTAAACTTATCTTTTAAAGAAATATAGGTTCTGAATTGCTCAACCTCACTTTCATAGTGTAAAAAAGATTCTGACACAATATTAAGAAGCTCATTGACGTTTAAAGGGCGAGTTAAATATTCGAAAGCCCCCGCTTTAAATGCGTTACGGCAACTTTCTATCGATGCATCTCCCGAAATAATTATAACAGGAATGATATTCTTTAATTTGTTTAACTCTTTTACCAACGCAATTGATGGCGATGCACTACTTTTAGTGTTAATTATGATGCACTCTTTATGAGCCCCTTTAGTTGATGAAAAATAGTACTTTAAAAATGCCTGTTCATTTGAATAGGTTTTCACATTTGCCGCTAAAGAAGAAAGCACTGCTTTAAGTTGAACTTTTGTGCTGTCATCTTCGAAAGTGATCAGATGGATTATCGATTCCATATGTTGCTCCCAATTTTATTCCTCTCTTAATCAAGAGTAAATGAGTAACGAAATTTGACTAATTTATAAATTTTCTATGTAGAGTAGTATTCACGTAACGGAGCCATAATAAGGATATATTAAATAAAAAAGTATTAATACTTTTTCATTATATTATAGATAAAATATCAGAACTTTGTTTTGTTTCAATATTTCTATTTTATCGTTAAAGATATTTTTCTTCTATAAACGAAGTTCATATAACTGTTATTAATTGTAACTAAGTTTTTTATCGTAAGTGTTTTTAACTATATTAAACATCTAGTGTGAGTATAATTAATATTGATAATTGTTTTTTGATTAGTTTATTAACTAAAATAATTTGTCATACTTATATTTGTATGGTCTTGAGAATGTGGATTTCTCTCTTTACTTATTGTAAAATAGAGCATTATTTATAATTACCTTACTTAACAACCCAATCGAGCCAATATTATGGCGTCACTGAAAGATGTTGCTCGACTTGCATCTGTTTCTTTGATGACAGTCTCAAGAGCGATTAATAACCCTGAGTTATTAAAACCAGATACGTTGAAACAAGTCCAACGTGCAATCGAAGAACTGAATTATGTGCCCGATTTTTCAGCGCGAAAAATTCGAGGTCAAGGGACTAAGGTCTCATCGATCGGTGTGCTTGGTATTGATACCGCAACGACCCCTTTTTCCGTGGAAATGATTTTATCCATTGAGCGTACCGCTCGTCAGTTTGGCTGGAGTTCATTTGTTGTAAACCTCACTGAACAAGAGGGGTATGATCAAGCCATTTGGCAACTGTTAGCTCAACGTCCAGATGGTATCATCTATACCACAATGGGATTGCGAGAAATCACGGTACATGAAAAGCTACGTGATAAAAATGTGGTACTTGCCAACTGCCTAGCTAAAGATCAAACTTTTCCAACCTATATTCCTGATGATTATCACGGACAATATTTTGCGATAAAACACGTGATTGAAAAAGGTTATCGGCATCCGTTATGTTTTTATCTACCCGAAGATACCGTTGCAGGCCCTATTCGCCGTAAAGCGGTCGAAGATGCTTGGCAAGATGCCGGCTTACCTTTGTCATCATTGCGTCAATACACAATGTTATTTGGCGATGAACATTACCGTGATGTGATTGGATTGTTACAACAACACTGTCGTCAGCAAAAAGCAGATTTTGATATTTTAATCTGTGGTAATGATCGTATCGCATTTTTGGCTTATCAAGTTTTACTGTCGATGGGATTACGTATTCCTGAGCAAGTGGCTGTATTAGGCTATGACAATATGATAGGAACGGGGGAGTTATTCTATCCGCCACTCACCACAGTACAGTTGCCACATTATGACTTAGGCAAAGAAGCAACATTACATATTATTCAAGAGCGTAATCATAATAAAACAGTACAAGTCCCCTGTCAGTTAATTGAACGAGAGTCTCTGTAACGAGACTCTCTTTTCCGTTAGAGAGTATAGAAACATCACAACGCTTAACTTATCGTTGATAGTGTCCAATATTCGCCAGCGATTAATGTGGCACTGCCATCTGTGGCAAATAGCGATAAATCGCGATCATTTTCATCTGCATAATAACGGCTACTAAAGGTCAGCTCTCCGTGATTGATAAAAACCTCTATTGATGAGCGATCAATAAATATACGTAAGTTAATTTCGCTTCCTACTGGCAACGGTGTGCTACGTGATCCACTGATATTATATTGTGGATAATGGCGACGGATCACAAAGCGATTTGATTGATTATCGACAAATACCTCTAAACCTTTTCCTAGCCATAATCCAAATTTTTCCGCTTGGCTATCTAATGACCAGGTTAAATTTAACTCAATAGCTGGTGTCTTATCGAGTAATTTAAGCGCTTGGTTATTGAGTGTGGTCATCTCTATCGTATTTCTTGTTTGTCTGAGACTTTCAACTTCTTTTATCGGGGTCATACGTAAACGGTTTGCCCTTTTATCAAAGTTAATTTCACGAGGAAGCGTGAAACAACCAGCCCAAAACTCCTGTTGCGAAGGCATAGGGGAGTTCCACATATCCATCCATCCCATAGAAACACGGCGACCATCAGCAGTAACAAAAGATTGTGGAGCATAATAGTCATGACCATTATCAAGCTCAGTAAAATGACCATGTATGATAAAAGGTTGTTTTGGTGACCACTGACCGATCAGTGCACCGGTTTGAAACAGATTACGGTATTGATAACCTTCAGCGCGTTTTCCTTGTGGTGAAAAAACAAGAGCAAATTCGTTATCATCACTGATAGGAAAAAAGTCAGGGCATTCCCACATGTAGACGTTTTTATCATCGGTTTTGCCTAATACCTTGTACTCCGAACGCCATTGTTTCCCTTCTTCAAATAGGGTGTCATTGGAGAAAAGTAGCACTTGGCCTTGGTCTTTTTCATCGCGGGCACCGACTACCATCCACCATTTCCCTTCTTGAAACCAAACCTTTGGATCACGAAAGTGCATATATCCTTGTGGTGGTGGTAAAATAATGCCTTTCTTTTCAAAATGGATCCCATCTTCACTGACTGCCACACATTGTGCTTGGTAAATTTGGCTGTCATCGCCTTCTTCTGCTAACCAGTTATGGCCGGTATAAAAGAGGTATAATTTACCTTCATGACTTACCGCTGATCCGGAAAAGCAACCACTTTTATCATACTCATTGCCCGGAGCAAGGGCGATTGGCTGATGTTGCCAGTGGATCATATCTTTGCTGGTAGCATGTCCCCAATGCATCGGCCCCCAAAGTTCAGAAAAAGGATGATGTTGATAAAATGCATGATATAAGCCGTTATGATAAACAAGGCCATTAGGATCATTAAGCCATCCCGCAGGAGCGGCTAAATGGAATTGAGGATAAAATTGCTCTCCACGTTTTTTTTGTAAGGCATTTAGGGCAGTTGTCGATTGTTCTAAACGTTGCTTCATCTCATTATCCTGATTTTATCAGTTATTCTGTAAGCTATATGTCACCCTTATTAGCGATAACATTTAGGGTTAAAAAGCGTGTTGTTTGAATTTATCTTTATTATTGTACACCATTATGTTAACGTTATCAGGATGTTTTTTCGAGCAATATCTTTATTTTTTTAGTTATTAATACTGATAAAAATACAATATAGTGAATAAAAATAGTGGCTTATCTTCAGGAGAGATTATGAAAGTCTGGTCTTTAGGTGATGCGGTTGTTGACCTAATTCCACTGCAAAATATGCAATATGAAGCATGTGCTGGTGGAGCACCAGTGAATGTCGCTGCAGGTGTTGCAAAATTAGGACAGCAAAGTGGCTTTATTGGTCGGGTCGGTGAAGATGCATTTGGTCACTTTATGCAAAAAACGTTATTTGATCTCGGTGTAGACACCAGCACAATGGAATTTGATGAATTACATCGTACCAGTACAGTCTTAGTTTCGTTGCAAGAAAATGGCGAACGAGATTTTACTTTTTTAGTTGCGGACTCTGCTGATCAATTTCTTACCAATAAATCACTGCCTGTATTTGAAAAAGACATTTTACATTTTTGTTCACTTGCTTTAGTTAACCCAATTTGTCGCTCGACGCTAGATAGTGCTATTAGTAAAGTAAAAAATAGCGACTCTTTACTGAGTTTCGATATTAATTTACGTCCCCAAATGTGGCGTGATCATGAAGAAATGCGTGCGATCATCGATGAATATGCTCATAAAGCAGATATTTTGAAATTATCTGAAGATGAGCTGACTTGGATGACTCAGGAAATTACGTTAGAAAATGCATTAAAAAAATTAGCTGATTATCCTGCTCGTTTAAAAGTGATCACCCAAGGCTCTAAAGGATGTTTAGTGTTGACGCCTACAACACAAGTTGCCTTGAGTGCCTTTACCGTCAATTGTGTTGATACCACAGGGGCAGGTGATGCCTTTATGTCAGGATTATTAGCCGCAGTTGCAGAATATGGTTTTGCTGATGATGAACAATATTTATTAAAAATTATTACGCAAGCCGCGGCCTGTGGCGCATTAGCAACCACTAAAAAGGGCGCTATTGCTGCAGCACCGAGCCGAAAAGTATTGCGTGAATTTGTCAGTAAACAACCGCCGTTACATGTACGAGATATTTTTTAATGGATTATTTGTTTATTTGCTTGTAAGTCCTATTTTCCCCTTTGCTCTGGTCTTTTTGTGATCTCTATAAATAAGGTTTATACAACTTTATTTATAGAGATTTTTTTTATGTTTTACTCAGTGGTTTATTTTGATAATCGCTTACTTTGACGCTGATAAGTAGCGGATATGATCATATTGTTTGATTCGTTTTCGGCGTATGATAGTAAGGTCTCTTTAACGCTATTGGTGGAAAGTCATATGTGGGCTCAGTCAGGTGTGTTATTAGCCATTTGCTCCTATATTTTATGGGGAATAACCCCTCTTTTTTATCGGCTATTACCCGGTGCTCAACCATTAGAGTTACTTGCACAACGTCTTATTTGGTCTATTCCCCTGTTATTACTGGTTCGATTATTTATTAAAAATAGAACTCGCTGGCGTGCTGTTCTCCAAGATAGACGCTCTATTTTTATGTGTTTATTTAGTTCATTAGCAATGGCAGTCTCTTGGTGCACCTTTACTTATGCACTTACGCATCAACAAGTCTTAGCCGCCAGTCTGGGGTATTTTATTAATCCACTTTTTTCTATTGTATTGGGCGTTATCTTTCTTAAAGAGAAATTAAATCCTGCTGAAAAATGGGCGGTAATATTAATTTGTGCAGGAGTGGGATATCAATTATGGATGTATGGTCAATTACCCATACTGGCACTCGTGATGGGTGGCGCATTTGCGATTTATGGACTCATTCGTAAATTTATTCGTTTTGATGTCATAACTTCATTATTTATTGAAACTCTGTGGCTAATTCCGGTCGCTATAGGGGCGATGATTTGGCTGATTATGCGAGATGAAAGTGCGTTTTCTTCTGCAGACAATTTAACTCGTTTCTATTATATTTTAACCGCCCCAGTGACTATTCTCCCTTTACTGTTTTTTACCGCAGCAATCAAAAGAACCACCTTAACCGTTATTGGTTTAGCACAGTATATTGAACCGACAATGCAGTTTTTACTGGCCGTATTCCTATTCCATGAAGCATTTGATGCTGTGAAAGGAGTAAGTTTTTCATTGATTTGGTTAGGGCTATTGTGTTGTATTTTTGCGCTGATTAGAAAGCGCCTTAATGCCTTAAAAATTCATAAAGGTCAGCATAGCCAAAAAATATAAAGTATTTAAATTTTACTATGGCTATTTTTCTCTTTGTTAAATTCCGTTATGCTACCACTAAATGCAAACGTTTGCGTAATGCGTATTATCTGACTGAGATAAGGATCGAAAATGACCATTTTGGGAACGGCTCTGACCACTAATGCCACAAAAGTGATGTTATTAGGTGCAGGCGAATTAGGTAAAGAGGTGATCATTGAATGCCAACGTCTTGGCATTGAGACTATTGCGGTTGATCGCTATGCCAATGCGCCGGCAATGCATGTTGCTCATCGCCATTATGTCGTCAATATGCTTGATAGCGAGGCATTAAAACAGATTATAACTCAAGAAAAACCCGATTTTTTGGTGCCTGAAATTGAAGCTATTGCTACTTCATTATTAGTCGAATTAGAAAATAATGGTCAAAAAGTTGTACCTTGTGCCCGTGCAGTAAAACTCACTATGGATAGGGAAGGAATACGCCGTCTCGCTGCAGAAACATTACACTTACTGACTTCTCCTTATCAATTTGTTGATGATGAAGCGGCTTTTAGAAAAGCGGCGGTTGAGATTGGTTTTCCTTGTATTGTAAAACCGGTGATGAGCTCATCTGGAAAAGGACAAAGTGTTATTCGTTCAGAGCAAGATCTCACTAGTGCATGGACTTATTCTCAAGAAGGGGGAAGAGCAGGGCAAGGGCGCGTGATTGTTGAAAAGATGATCCCGTTTGATTTTGAGATAACATTACTCACGATTCGTGCTATTGATGGTATTCATTTTTGCGAGCCTATTGGTCATCGGCAAGAAAAAGGCGATTATCGTGCGTCATGGCAACCACAAAAAATGAGTGATATTGCCCTTGCCAAAGCACAACATATCGCTAGTAAAGTAGTGGAGAATTTGGGCGGTTATGGGTTATTTGGTGTGGAACTATTTATCCAAGGTGATGAGGTGTTTTTTAATGAAGTATCACCGCGTCCTCATGATACAGGGCTTGTTACCTTAATTTCACAAGATTTATCAGAATTTGCGCTCCATGTGCGTGCTTTTTTAGGCTATCCCATCGGTGGTATTCGCCAATTAGGTGCTTGTGCTTCCGCGGTGATTTTACCTGAGTTGTCTAGTACTAATATTGTCTATACGGGGTTAGAAAAAGCGCTTAAGGCAAATCGACAAATTCGTTTATTTGCTAAACCTGAAATCGCAGGACATCGTCGTTTAGGCGTGGTGCTTGCTCATGCCGATTCCATAAAACATGCTATTGAAGAGGCGAATTTAGGTGCACAAGCGATTTTAGCCCATGATGGTGATAACCATTTATCGCGGTGATCTACATACCGCCAATGGCTTTATATCATGCTTGCCTTGGCGGTTATTCCTAGCTGTTATGTAATTGATTTTTCCTCTTTATATGGCATTTCAGTATTTTTATTAATGTTATTAAGCTCTGCTCCCTTGAAACTTGCTTAACTATCCCCACCTTTTAAGTCATATCGATTTTTTTCGCCAAATTAGGATAAATTGAGGTAAAAATGAGTATGAAAGATCAGGAAACGAGAGGATTTCAGTCTGAAGTTAAGCAACTTCTACAATTAATGATCCATTCTCTTTACTCTAATAAAGAAATTTTCCTTCGCGAATTGATTTCTAATGCATCGGATGCGGCGGATAAGTTACGTTTTCGTGCATTATCCGATGCAGCTCTTTATGAAAATGAGGGTGAACTTCATGTCCGCATTGCCACTGATAAAGAAAAAAGAACACTGACTATCAGTGATAACGGCATAGGTATGACCCGCGATGAAGTGATTGATAATTTAGGGACTATTGCGAAATCAGGGACTAAAGCATTTTTAGAGTCTATTGGACAAGACCAAGCGAAAGATAGCCAATTAATTGGTCAGTTTGGTGTCGGTTTTTATTCCGCATTTATTGTGGCAGACAAAGTGACGGTACGTACCCGTGCCGCGGGGCAACCTGCTGATAAAGGTGTTTTCTGGGAGTCACAAGGTGAAGGTGATTATACGGTTGCTGATATTGAAAAAGCGGATCGTGGTACCGAAATTACCCTGCATCTACGTGAAGGTGAAGACGAATATTTAGATGATTGGCGTCTGCGTAGTATTATCAGCAAATACTCTGATCATATTTCCCTACCTGTCGAAATAGAAACTAAAAATGAAGAAGACGGCACCGTTACATGGGAAAAAATAAATAAAGCTCAAGCGTTATGGACGCGTAATAAGTCAGAAATCAGTGATGATGAATATAAAGAATTTTATAAGCATCTTTCTCATGATTTTGCTGATCCGCTGTGCTGGGCACATAACCGGGTTGAAGGTAAACAAGAGTACACCAGCCTGCTGTATGTTCCTTCTAAAGCACCTTGGGATTTATGGAACCGTGAACATCAACATGGTTTAAAACTGTATGTACAGCGCGTCTTTATTATGGACGAAGCTGAACAGTTTATGCCTAACTATTTGCGTTTTATCCGCGGATTAGTCGATTCTAACGATTTACCATTGAACGTTTCTCGTGAGATCTTACAAGATAGCTCTGTGACACGTAATTTACGTAGCGCATTAACTAAACGTGCATTACAAATGTTACAGAAACTGGCTGACAATAATCCTGAAGAGTATCAAACTTTTTGGAAAGAGTTCGGTTTAGTGTTAAAAGAAGGTCCTGCAGAAGATCACGCTAATATTGAAGCCATTGCTAAATTACTGCGCTTTGCTTCTACTCATAATGACAGCGATGCACAAACTGTTTCATTGGCAGATTACGTGAGTCGTATGGTTGAAGGTCAGGATAAAATCTATTACATCACTGCAGATAGCTATGCTGCGGCCAAAAATAGCCCTCATCTAGAATTATTCCGTAAAAAAGGTATTGAAGTTCTACTGCTATCCGATCGCATTGATGAGTGGATGATGAACTATCTCACTGAATTCGATGGTAAATCATTCCAATCTGTGAGCAAAGCAGATGAATCTTTAGATAAACTGGCTGATGAAGAGAAACAAGCGCAGCAGGAGGAGACAGATAAACAACTGGCACCTTTTGTTGAGCGTGTAAAAACCTTACTAGGTGATAAAGTTAAAGAGGTGAAATTAACTCATCGTTTAACGGACACGCCTGCTATTGTTACTACTGGTGCGGATGAAATGAGTACGCAAATGGCAAAACTTTTTGCGGCTGCAGGTCAACAAGTCCCCGAAGTTAAATACAACTTTGAGTTAAACCCTAATCATCCATTAGTCAAACAAACGGCTGAGTTGACTGATGAAACACAGTTCGCGGATTGGATCAATTTATTACTCGATCAAGCGCTATTTGCTGAAAGAGGAACTTTAGAAGATCCAAACCAGTTTATTCGTTTAGTGAACCAACTATTAGCTAAAAACGCGTAACCATATTCGTTTTCAATCATTTAAACCACGTTCTTTGCGCAAGAGAGCGTGGTTTTTTTCTTTTGCGATAAAAATAAAGTGCAATCGATAACGTGATTTCTTGAGCGATGACCTCACAAAATGGTATGGTAATGCGTTTTCGAGTTTAACTATAAAAAATTAAATGCAAGGGGATTTACGCGATGCGTATCATTCTACTAGGCGCTCCAGGCGCTGGTAAAGGCACTCAGGCTCAATTCATTAAAGAAAACTATGGTATCCCACAGATTTCAACCGGTGATATGTTACGTGCTGCGGTTAGCGCAGGTACGGAATTAGGACTGAAAGCAAAAGCATTGATGGATAACGGTCAATTAGTGACTGATGAATTAGTAATAGCATTAGTGAAAGAGCGTATCAAACAAGACGATTGCCGTAATGGTTTCTTGTTGGATGGGTTCCCAAGAACAATTCCACAAGCTGATGCAATGAAAGAAGCGGGTATCAATGTTGATTTCGTACTGGAATTTGCTGTACCTGATGAAATTATTGTTGAACGTATTGTTGGTCGTCGAGTGCACGCGCCATCAGGTCGTGTTTATCACATTAAATTTAATCCACCTAAAGTTGAAAACCGTGACGATGTGACAGGTGAAGAGTTAACAACTCGTAAAGATGACCAAGAAGAAACAGTGCGTAAACGTTTAATCGAATATCATTCTCAAACAGCACCTTTAGTTTCTTATTACCAAAATGAAGCTAAAGCGGGTAACGCGCAGTACCACAAAATTGATGGTACACAGAAAGTAAGCGAAATTAATGCTGAACTGAAAAACATCCTCGGTTAATCTATAACACCGAAGAGCAATCCCGGTTAGACCGGGATTTTTTTTACAAAATATTTATAAAAAGAATACAATCCGATTAATTGACAAACAGAGTTCACTATTTTCCTTTACTCTTTTACTTTTGGTTATGTTAATAAAACAGCTCTAAGGAGTCTTGGTATGAATGATGCTAAATACGGCGTTCTTTTGGTCAATCTTGGCACCCCTGATGCACCTCAACCAGATGCAGTGAAGCGCTATTTAGCTCAGTTTCTTAGCGATCCTCGCGTTGTTGATGTTTCCCCGTGGATTTGGAAACCCATTCTTCATGGGGTTATTTTGCCATTTCGCTCACCTAAAGTGGCCAAATTATACCAACAAATTTGGTTGCCAGACGGCTCTCCTCTTTTAGTCTATAGCCGTGCACAGCAAAAAGCGTTAGCACAACGTTTTGCGCATATACCTGTTGAACTAGGTATGTGTTACGGCAATCCTTCCCTCAACGAAGGACTGACGCGATTATTGGCGCAGGGCGTTGAAAAGTTAATTGTATTACCTCTCTATCCTCAATACTCTTGTTCGACATCGGGGGCGGTATTTGATGGTATTAGCCAACTGTTTAAAACGATGCGAACTATTCCTTCACTGCATTTTGTTCGTAGTTATGCTCAACATCCACTTTATATTAAAGCGCTGGTAAATAGCATTGACGAGAGTTTCAAGCAACATGGTAAGCCGGATCGTTTAGTACTTTCATTTCATGGCATTCCTGAACGATTTATTAAAACTGGAGATATCTATTTTGATGAATGTTGCCTTACAGTAGAAAAATTAAAACAGCAACTTGATTATCCAGCAGAAAAAGTGATGATGACTTTCCAGTCACGTTTTGGTCGTGAGCCTTGGTTATCACCTTATACTGATAAAACGATGGAAAAACTGGGTAGTGAAGGGGTTGAACATGTACAGGTTATTTGTCCCGGATTTTCATCAGACTGTTTAGAAACATTAGAAGAAATTAATGAACAGAACCGTGAGTTCTTTATACATGGTGGTGGAAAACAGTATGAATACATTCCTGCTTTGAATGATAAAGTTGAGCATATTGACTTACTTGAAGCTATAATCCGCGACATATGTGAAAAATAATAGATAAGCTCACTAAATACGATTATCGGATTAGGTGATATATTCATTTGATCATATTTCAGTTATATATAAACTTATCTTTTCTCATTTTTTAACCATTTTAGTCTTGTGCACTAAAATGGCTGATAAACGGACGCTGCATTACACAAATTTAGGCAGGAAAATGAATAGTAAGCTTTCAAAACCACAATCTTCAGAAGTTGATAAAGGGCATTTCGACGATTTTTATCTAAAACAGAACGATGAAATCGATCTGTTTGAGTTATTCTCTGTTCTTTATAAATCAAAATTTGTCATTATTGGGATCACACTTTTATTTGCTATCGTAGGTTTTACTGTTGCGAGCTTTCTGCCCCAGAAATGGACAAGCCAAGCTGCTATTACAAAACCAATGTTAGATGAGATGAAGCAGTTAAGAGCAACCTTAAATGATTTAAGCTTGGTTGATGTTGATACTGGCGTAAATGCTTCTTCTGTTTACCAAAAATTTATCAATAACTACAATTCCCGTGTATTACGTGAAGAATATTTAGTCAATACGGATTACTATAAAAACTTATTGGCTAAGATGGACGATCCTACGCCATTGGATAAACGTAAATTAATCGAAACTATTGTTACTAAAGATATTAATTTAAAAGCATCAGACAGTAAAAATAGTGATGAAGAATTTAGTGGCGAAATTAACTTAAGCTTTACTGCGCCAACTTCTGAAGAAGCTTACGATTTGCTGTCAGGTTATATTCGCTTTATTTCTACTAAAGTACGGGTAGAAGTGAAAGACGAAATTGATGATCAAATTGAGCGTAAATTAAACCATGCGCAAAAAGCGTATCAAATGGATTTAGAGCGTATTGCTAATGCGCGTAATGTTAATGTTCAGCGCTTAAAATATGCACTAGAAATTGCCAATGCTGCTGGGGTTAAAAAGCCTATTTCTAGTGAAGGTGCACAAATTAAAGATGATCCTGATTACTCCATTGCCATGGGGGCTGATGCACTTAGTAGCAAATTAGCGATAACAGAAGCGATTACTGATCCTACAACGGTCAGTTCTGAATTAAAAAATCGCTTATATAATATTCAGCAGTTAGAACAAATAAAATTGGGTGATCTGCAATTTGTTCCTTTCAAATATATGCTAAAACCTTATGAACCAACTAAGAAAGATGCGCCTAAACGTGCATTAATCTTAGTCGGTGCCGCATTTGTTGGTTTTATCCTTTCTGTAATGGGTGTTTTACTGGGCTATATGGCAAGAAATCGCCGTAAAACAGCGTAAATATCCACAAATAAAAGTAGGTGTACAGACGTACACCTACTGTCTCTCCACTAATATTGTGTTAACATTGCGCATCTTTTTTAGCTTGTAGCATCGTTCACAATGAAATTCCCTGGCAAAAGAAAATCCAAACACTATTTTCCCGTTAGTTTACGAGATCCATTATTAAAACCTATCATCAATATGACTGAGAGCGAATCTTCTCGGGCTTATATTGTTGGCATCGACCAAACATTAGTTGATATTGAAGCTAAGGTAGATGAAGCGTTTATCAATCGCTATAACTTGAGTCAGGGACACTCTCTGGTTATTGAAGATGATGTAGCGGAAGCCCTTTATCGCGAATTAACAGTTAATAATCTTATTACCCATGAATTTGCGGGTGGCACTATTGGTAACACACTACATAACTACTCCGTATTAGCGGATGATCGTTCTGTTTTATTGGGGACTATGTGTAACAATATTCAGATTGGTAGTTATGCTTATCGCTACTTATGTAATACCTCAAGCCGTACTGATTTAAACTATTTACAAGGTGTTGATGGTGCAATAGGGCGTTGCTTTACCCTCATTACTGAAAATGGTGAACGTACTTTTGCTATCAGTCCTGGCCAAATGAATCAACTTCAGCCCGAAAGTATTCCTGAGGATGTGATTGCAGATGCATCGGCATTAGTTTTAACTGCTTATCTCGTCCGTTGCAAACCGGGAGAGCCAATGCCGTTGGCAACTATGAAAGCGATAGAATATGCCAAAAAGCATGATGTACCAGTTGTCTTAACATTAGGTACTAAATACGTGATTGCCGACGATCCTCAGTGGTGGAGAGATTTCTTAAAAGAGCATGTCTCGGTAGTGGCAATGAATGAAGATGAAGCCCTAGAGCTTACAGGTCATGCTGATCCATTGTTAGCATCAGATGCGGCTTTAGAGTGGGTTGATTTAGTCTTATGTACCGCAGGCCCAGCAGGATTGTATATGGCAGGCTTTACAGAGAGTGATTTTAAACGCCAAACCACTCATCCGTTACTTCCTGGTGCAATTGCTGAATTTAATCGTTACGAGTTTAGTCGTGCTATGCGTTTTAAAGATTGCCAAATGCCGGAAAAAGTCTATTCGCATATAGAGCCTTATATGGGAGGGCCGGAAAAAATCATGAACACCAATGGTGCTGGCGATGCGGCATTATCTGCACTATTACATGATATTACGGCAAATAGTTATCATCGCATTAATGTACCTAATTCGAGTAAACACCCACGTAGTTATTTGACTTACTCTTCATTGGCGCAAGTGTGTAAATATGCTAACCGTGTAAGCTATCAAGTATTAAGCCAACACTCACCACGTTTGACTCGCGGTTTGCCTGAGAAAGAAGATAGCTTAGAAGAAGCTTACTGGGAACGTTAAGTTAAGTCGTCGCGCTCTTTTTTTGTGAAAGAGAGAAAATAAAAAGCAACACGCGATAAAGGTGTTGCTTTTTTAGTTTGTTAATCCTTTATTTTAAAAAATAAATCTCTATTATTGCGCTGCATTGGGTGCAATAATTTGTTGACCCTCTTCAGGTGTGTCATCAATGGTGCAACCGAACTCGACTTCTTGTATTAGCATCTCAGCCATTGCTGAAGCGGTCTGATCTTCATCGATTATCACATGATTTGCCCCTTTCTCAAGAATAAAGGAAGCTTCTTCATCATAGTTAGCACGAACAATAATATCGTCAAAATGAGCACGAACGATAATATTAAGATCAGGGTTCATTTTTCTTGCTGTTTCTGCGATATCTGCTGCTTCATAACCGTTAGGAATGGTTAGTAGTAGCGATTTAGCACAATCAACACGCGCTAATGCCAGCGATTCTTTGGTCATAGCATTACCGAGTACGGCGTTTAAGCCTTTTTCTTTTAACTCAGCAAATTTATTACGGCTATTTTCAATAATGACCAATGGGATAGCTTGTGGTTGTAGCTTTTCAGCTAGCATACTACCTGCACGACCATAACCGACGATAATCGCATGCCCACAAATATCGACAGGCACTGGCATCTCTTCTTCCATCTCTTCTTGTTGAAGTTGCTCTTGCTCTTCTTTGGTTTCTGTTTTTGCTAGATAACGGTCTAACAAAGAGAAGAGAACAGGATTAAGCATAATAGAGACTAAGGCGCCGGCAAGAACCAAGTTACGTGCATCTGGTTCTAAAACATTTAGTGCAACCCCCATTCCAGCTAAAATAAAGGCAAATTCACCAATTTGCGCAAGACTGGCTGAAATGGTTAATGCGGTTCTGCGTGAATGCCCAAACATACGAACGAGCACTAGGGCTGCTAAGGATTTACCTATAATAATGATCGCAAGTGTGGCTAAAATGCCTAGAGGATGCTCAATTAATACCATAGGATCAAATAGCATGCCGACAGAGACAAAGAACAGAACGGCGAAGGCATCACGTAGAGGTAAAGTATCTTGTGCTGCTCGGTGGCTGAGGTCAGACTCATTAAGTACCATACCGGCAAAGAAAGCGCCTAATGCGAAAGAAGCATCAAATAGCGTCACTGCTGCGTAAGCGATACCTAAAGCTAGTGCTAACACACATAGGGTAAAAAGCTCACGAGAGCCAGTGGCAGCCGTTTTAGCTAAGATCCACGGAATAAGCTTACGACCGACAATCATCATAATTAAAATAAAGGCAACTACTTTACCAATAGTGATACCTAAGTTAATTAATAACTGTGAAATACTTGTTTGGTCACTACTTTCAAGCATATTGGCAATAGCTGGTAGTAATACTAAGGCTAATACCATAGCGAGATCTTCGACAATTAACCAACCAATAGCGATTTGACCGCGCTGGCTATCAATTAAACCTCTTTCTTCGAGTGCGCGTAGCAATACCACAGTACTTGCCGTTGAAAGGCATAATCCAAAGACAATGCCACTAAATAGACCCCAGCCAAAGAAAGTGGATAACCCTAACCCTAATAAGGTGGCAACGGTAATTTGTGCTATGGCACCGGGGATCGCGATAGCTTTTACAGCCATTAGATCTTTTAAAGAAAAATGTAAACCTACGCCAAACATCAGTAAGATAACACCGATTTCAGCAAGCTCAGGCGCCAAAGAGGTATCAGCAACAAAGCCGGGGGTAAATGGGCCAGCGAGCACACCCGCAGCAAGATATCCTACTAAAGGTGAGATTTTTAGCCGTTGAGCAATCATGCCTAAGATGTAAGCAAGTGCTAATCCACCAACAATGGTGGTAATGAGGGGGGTTGAATGCGGCATCAATTCTCCTTCTTGTTATTAAACTACATGTATCGGGGGGCGAGTGGTACAGCAGGGTATTAGTTTAACGTATCTAAGCGCTAAATTCGCTAAAATTTATTGAATTTTTATAAAAATAGCAATTTGATTTAGTTTTATAATGTAACTGAGTGTTTCTGTGTTATTTTTGGTAGTTATTCTTTGTATAAGCTTGATATAGAGTATTTAGATTGGTTGTGAGTTGTAAAAATAAATACAACTTATTTAGCTTTATTGGTCATAATCTGGTGAAGAAAAAGCATGGAAATAATCAATAAAGATAGATAAGTGTCATTAGGCTCAACATGTTCAATGTTTTTTAAATTAGAGAGCAATCGCTAAGACGAGTATCCCTCATATTGACCCAAGTAAAACTCAGATAAAATAAAAAATGCTAACTATGGTTATTTCAGTAGTGAATAACTATTGAGCACTATGCTACACAGTAGAAAATGCTGTGATTAACATAATATCAATAAGCAGACTTTGTTTTTGCGATAGGGGAACGGGCAACATTGTCCCCGAGATGTTCATAACTGAAATTTATTTTTTAAGTTAAATTATAGTCGCTCTTACCTATAATGGAGTAAAAATAGCCAAAAATTCATGATCACAACTTAATGTATGCTTTTTTGTTAGTAAGTTATTGCTATTGTTATCCAAAGCACCGTAAAACCCCGTCCTTCAG
>NZ_KV791956.1:0-1190 GCF_001808035.1 Proteus sp. HMSC14B05
TCGCTGCCGCAGCTTCGGTGCATGGTTTAGCCCCGTTACATCTTCCGCGCGGGCCGACTCGACCAGTGAGCTATTACGCTTTCTTTAAATGATGGCTGCTTCTAAGCCAACATCCTGGCTGTCTGAGCCTTCCCACTTCGTTTCCCACTTAACCATGACTTTGGGACCTTAGCTGGCGGTCTGGGTTGTTTCCCTCTTCACGACGGACGTTAGCACCCGCCGTGTGTCTCCCGTGATAACATTCTTCGGTATTCGCAGTTTGCATCGAGTTGGTAAGTCGGGATGACCCCCTAGTCGAAACAGTGCTCTACCCCCGAAGATGAGTTCACGAGGCGCTACCTAAATAGCTTTCGGGGAGAACCAGCTATCTCCCGGTTTGATTGGCCTTTCACCCCCATCCACAAGTCATCCGCTAATTTTTCAACATTAGTCGGTTCGGTCCTCCAGTTAGTGTTACCCAACCTTCAACCTGCCCATGGATAGATCACCGGGTTTCGGGTCTATACCCTGCAACTCATTCGCCCAGTTAAGACTCGGTTTCCCTACGGCTCCCCTATACGGTTAACCTTGCTACAGAATATAAGTCGCTGACCCATTATACAAAAGGTACGCAGTCACCCCATAAAGAGGCTCCTACTGCTTGTACGTACACGGTTTCAGGTTCTTTTTCACTCCCCTCGCCGGGGTTCTTTTCGCCTTTCCCTCACGGTACTGGTTCACTATCGGTCAATCAGGAGTATTTAGCCTTGGAGGATGGTCCCCCCATATTCAGACAGGATAACACGTGTCCCGCCCTACTCGTCGAGTTCACAATAACAGCATCTTCAGATACGGGGCTATCACCCTTTACTGCCGGACTTTCCAGACCGTTCTCCTGACACTGCTATTGATTAAGACTCTGGGCTGCTCCCCGTTCGCTCGCCGCTACTAGGGGAATCTCGGTTGATTTCTTTTCCTCGGGGTACTGAGATGTTTCAGTTCTCCCGGTTCGCCTCATTAACCTATGGATTCAGTTAATGATAGTATCCATTGGATACTGGGTTTCCCCATTCGGATATCGTCGGGTATAACGGTTCATATCACCTTACCGACGCTTTTCGCAGATTAGCACGTCCTTCATCGCCTCTGATTGCCTAGGCATCCACCGTGTACGCTTATTCGCTTAACCTCACAACCCGAAAGTGTCTCTT
>NZ_KV791957.1:0-32274 GCF_001808035.1 Proteus sp. HMSC14B05
TCCACGTCCTTTAGGGCGTGGAGGATGTCAATTATCTCAGGAGACATCTTGTTTATCTATTACAGGAAGTCTCCACATAAATATCAACAGACAGGCTAAAATTATCAGCAATAAAATTCTCACCCACCACATTGAGACCAACCATAGCGAGATAGCAAAAGTTACTAAAATGACTAAAATAGCTTTCGGCTTAGCCCCCTTAGGCATGGCGCGATAGGTTTGCCAATAACGCAAATAACCACCAAACCAAGAGCGATATAGCAACCAGTGATGAAAGCGTGTTGATGAGCGAGAAAAACACCATGCTGCTAATAACAAAAATGGTGTTGTGGGTAACACAGGTAAAACAACACCTAATGTGGCTAATCCAACACATAACCACCCTGCTATAATCAATAATATCCGTTTCATGTTATGCTTTCCAAATTATGCTTGGTCGCTCTAGGGTAAAGAGTAAATAAAAAAGCTCCTCATTCTCAATAACAATTTTAAAACATAAGGCGGGTTTATGCACTGGATCACTGACTATTGGTGGGTTATTTTAATTCTTTTAGTTGGAATAATTATTAATGCCATAAAAGATATGAATAAAATAGATCCAAAACAGTTTCTAAAAAATAAACGGAAACTGCCTCCCCATCGCGATTTTAATGATAAATGGGATGATGAGGACGATTGGCCCAACAAAAATGACCAGAAGAAGTAGTCGTTAACCAATGTTGGTAAGCCTGTGCTAATTGCTCATCTTTTTCTGCCATCAGTTGTTGGCATTGCCGACGTAGTGTCGTGACAAGGGCTTTCTTGCCCGATAACGAAAATTGTTTTACACAGGCCTCTATAGATTGCTTATCAATAAAAAATGCCACTAATAACGGGTAGCGTGATCTATCACCTTGCAGAAAATAACCAACACTTTGATATACCGTTAATACAGAGCGATGGGCAAAAGCAAAACCTGCCATCATCAGCCAGTGATCTGCTGCACTGGCGTTAGGCAATGCAGTAGCAAGAGAGATACCTGTTTGCTGAGTGATATAATCACTTTGTAATGCGAGTGCTTGTTGTGCAACTTGTAATAATTGCTGCCCCTGAGCACTGATTGGGTAAATAGCCATAGCAGTATAACAGCCACTGCTGGCTTCTTTATGAACGCCTAATCTCACCAGATAAAAACCACATTGTTGCCAAAAATTGGCTAATGCGTCGGTATAGCCAAAACTGACAGAAAGGTAATCAATATTCTGTTTCTGGCACTGCTTAGCAATATCCGCAACTAATTTTGCAGCGACTTTTTGACGTCGATATGCTGGCAATACCGCAATTCGGCTGATGCGTAATGAAGTTAAACACATTGCCTCAATGGATAAGCCGTAAGTGACTAACGATTGGGCAACAAGATTACCTCTTGGTCGACGTATACCTCGCCAAACATCTTGTGCTAAGGCTTTCGCTAGTCCCCCTTCTTCAATACACCACACCGCCCCAACAAGATGCCGATGAATAAATGCAGACCAATAGTGCTGTTTTTGTCCATCGAATAAACGTCGAAGATCTAAAGGCGTGGTTCGATAATGAGCACTGGTTAAAAGTTGATAAAAATTGGCTCGTTGTTCACTATCGAAATGCTGGCATGAGGTGATCACCACCTCACCAGATTGGTTAGCATGATGAAAAGAAGGCTCATCAAGTAACAACAGTTGATTAAGCCAATTTTCGAGTGGATCGTCCTGCGCCCAGCGAATAGGTACAGTAAGTTGATAATTTTGTAACTTTGGAATGCTATCACCCAGTTTTAAAATAAAACCGCGCCCTGTTCCTTCATAGCCTTGTACCGTGGTGGTCATTAACACTCGAGGAAAGTGCTGACAAAGAGCTATCAGTTGAGCAATGGGTATAGTCGCCGCTTCATCAATAATTAACCAATCTCGACACAAATGCTCTGTATCACAAAGGGCTAACAAATTATCCGGTGAGTAGAACTCGATGGTTTTATGTGTATGAGATAATAGCACTTCAATACTGTTTCTCGCAGGGGCACAAACCGTCACTGAGCCAGGCCATTGCTCTATCAACATTCCTGCTAACGCTGATTTTCCTCTGCCTCTTGGTGCCGTGATACTCCATACGCCGGATTTTGCCTGTAAAAGATGCGCTAATAACTGTCGCTGTTGTATGGTTGGCATCCCTTGAGGCAACGCCCACTGTTGGCCTGTATTTTTTATTTCGGGTAGAACAAGGGGCTGCGATGCTTGCCAAATAATGGCCTGTTTATCTGCGAGTGTAATTTTTGCTAACCAAGCCATAAAATGGGGAGTAGATATAACCCCTTGCGCATCATTCCAGCGCTGACTATCGTTATCAATATAATGTTGCCACTGAACAATATCGGGTAAACATAAGATAAGCCAACTTCCTGCTTTCAACGTTCCCGTTAGCATCGCTAGTGCATCAGCATTAAAAGCATGGTTAGCGTCAAATACAGCGTGAAGATATTCACGGCCTAATAGTTGATGAGCATGTTCTGGTTTTATCGCCTCAGACATCTCTGAAGAGAGTATTAGCCAATCGCCTTTACACTGCTGTTGGATAGCTCGAAGTTGTTCCCTTTGCCATGTATAGCTCCCCGCTAAAAGGAGTAATCGCCGCTGGCCTAGTCGAGCGAAGGCTTGTTGATAGCGCAATAAATCTAAAGATGGCACTACTATGACTTACCTATCAATAACGAAAGGATCCCCGCAGCAATCAGTGGACCTACTGGAACCCCCCTAAATAGGGCGACACCAATAACGGTTCCTACGAGTAAACCCGCTACCGTTGACGGTTGGTTATTCATAAGTGACACCCCTCGTGCCCCTAACCAAGAGACGATGATACCAATTGCAATCGCTAGTAATGATTTCCAATTTAAAAAAGAATTGAAAACTTCTTGTGCGGAAATGCGGCCTGTGGCAATCGGTGTCATAACACCTACGGTGAGGATCAAGATCCCAATGGTCATACCGTATTTTTCGACTAATGGAAAATATTGGTTTAACGGTGTGATTTTAATAACCAATAAAAAGATCATTGCTAAAGTGACAGTCATATTATGACTAATAATGCCCAGGCCTGCGAGTACCAGCAAAATTAGCAATGAGGGATCAACATTACTCATCTATTTTTATAATCCTTCTCTTTCTCTGAATCATTCTAATATCATTTAAGCGTGAGATGTTATTAGTTCAATGACGAAGAAGCAAATGTATCACAAGATTTAATATCGCCACTATTGTAGCCGCGCATAAACCATGTCTTACGTTGTTCTGCAGTGCCGTGAGTAAAGCTATCCGGTACAGCGTAACCCTGTTGTTGGCGTTGCAGCCTATCATCACCGATAGCTTGTGCGGTTTTAATGGCCGTCAGTAAGTCCGCTTCATCAACACGGCCTTCACCGGCAATAAAGCGCCCCCACATACCCGCAAAACAATCAGCTTGCAGTTCTAGTCTTACTGATAAGCGATTTGCTTCCACTTTTGAACGTGCCATTTGCTGTTTTTCACGCATTTGTGTGGTGATACCAAGTAGATGCTGAACATGATGTCCCACTTCATGAGAAATCACATAACCTTGAGCAAACTCTCCACCCCCACCAAGGCTGTTTTTCATTTCATTATAAAAAGAGAGATCGAGATAAATTTTTTGGTCTGCAGGACAATAAAAAGGCCCCATCATTTTAGTGCCGGTACCGCATTGCGTTGTGGTACTGTTGGTATATAGCACTAATTTAGGATCACGATATTGTTCGCCGGCTTTGGCAAACATCCCTTGCCAAAAATCTTCCGTACTGGCTAATACAACACTGCTAAAATCTGCCGCTTCATTATAAAGGGCGGATTGTTGTTGGCTATTTTGTGTTGGTTGTGATGTTTGCCCTGTAAGCGAATTAAAATCAAACCCCATAAAGCTTGCGATCACCAAAATAATAATGATCACAAAGCCATATTTTGTACGCAATAATAGTGCAATTAATCCTAATGGGAGATTACCACCACCGGATGCAGAAGAAGGCTGCCCTCTTCTATCTTCAACATTATTGCTTCTTCGGCGATCATTCCAACGCATAACCCTTCCCCATTATGTAATTCACTTAATTTTAATTGCTAGGTCATTTTGATGACAACTTATCTTAGATAATAACAAAAATTATCTCATCACTATTGCCTATTTTTTAAGAGCAAAATAATAGCACCCATTAGTCACTTTCAATTCATCTTAGTTAATTTTTCTTTATAGCATATTAAAAAGGTCAGTTTTTAAGCTGACCTTTTTCTTTTATGGATAATATTGCTGACGTAATCGATTGCGCAGTTAGTCTAAAGAAACACCAATTCGACGTGCAACTTCCTCATAGGCTTCAATTAATCCACCTAAACTTTGACGGAAGCGATCTTTATCCATTTTATCTAAGGTGTTTTTATCCCATAAACGGCTACCATCTGGTGAGAATTCATCCCCCAGCACAACTTTACCGTTAAAGAGGCCAAACTCTAATTTAAAGTCAACGAGGATCAGACCGGCTTTATCAAACAGTTCACTGAGGACATCGTTTGCTTTATAACTAAGACGTTTCATTTCTGCGAGGTTTTCTTTTGATACCCAACCAAAAGTTTCACAGTAAGATTCATTAACCATCGGATCATGACGGGCATCGTCTTTTAAGAAGAGATCAAAAATAGGTGGGTTTAAGACAGTACCTTCTTCAATACCTAAACGTTTAACCAGTGATCCAGCCGCTCGGTTACGAATAACACATTCAACAGGCACCATATCGAGTTTTTTTACTAGCACTTCATTATCAGAGAGCAAACGTTCCATCTGCGTTGGGATACCCGCTTCTTCCAATTTGTTCATAATGAAATAATTGAACTTATTGTTCACCATTCCTTTACGATCAAACTGTTCAATACGTTGGCCATCTAACGCTGATGTATCGTTTCTGAATTCAAGAATAAGATAATCAGAAGACTCAGTGGTATAAACTGTTTTCGCTTTACCACGATACAACTCAGCTTTTTTTTGCATCTGACACACTCCAAAGATGTGATAGGTTTAACAAGAAACTTGCTTTCCATACTCTACTCTAGATTGGATAAAAAAGCTTTTAAAACGTGGAGGGGATCACTAAAAAATATCACTGTCGACTATTTTTTAGCGACTCTAATCAATAAGAGAAATAAGTGAATTGAGTGATAAAAAGGCCGTACATTTTCTGTACGGCCTGATATTTAATAGATAAAAAGAGCTTTTATTTTATTGGTTTACTAAAGGCCGCTTTCATTGCAGCAACCATCTGATCATTTTCAGACTGTGTAAGAGGTTTACCTTTATCACTGATAAATTGCAAACTACTGCGGTTATTTAAGTCACCGACTTGTAGTTTGTAATCCCCTTCATTAATTGTTGGTTTATCAACCCCTAACGTGCTCCAACTTGCACTACTTAAGCCTTTATAAGTCACTTCAATTGAACCTTTCGAACGAGTACGATCGCCCATTTTCATTCCCACGCTTTCTAGCGCGATAGGTAATCTATCCCATACAACATCAAATGGTGCTCGAACAATAATGACAGGCAGCCCAGCATTATCACTTCCCGTTTGTACGTCGATAATACCTTGCAAATTACTCGTTGCGCTATTTTCACTTAAGTTACGCATGCGGTTTAAACCGTCAACCACTTCATTTAATAGTAAGGTGTTATAACGCTTCACTTCCATTGGATCGGAAATCTCGTTTTCACCTTGGCGTAACCCAGTATTCGTAATCGTTAATATCACAACATTACCTGACTGGCTTATCGCTAAATTATGGCGACTTTGGAAAGGCACATTTTCATCAGCACGAGTCCAAGTGATCCAATCGGTAACAATCTGTTTTTGTCCTGCATCACTTTTAGCCAGTGCCACACCTTTATCCGCTAAAACAGCAGAAACTTGCTCGTATAAGGTGGTATTTTCGGGCGTGTTGGGTAATAACAGTCGGCTATTACCCGCATTATTCTCACTACGTGAGCCACTTAATAAGTTTAAAGCCTGTGTTGGTGGGCGAATATCTAATGCTAAACCCACAGGCTCACTCTTTTTAGGCGTAGGAATATCATATTCCCCATTTTGCAAAGGCAACACCATACCCGCTGGGACAACTAAATTTTTTAGCGCTGCTGACTCTAAATACGACTCGTCACCACTGACTTGACGTTTATAGCGCTGATCACTGGAACAGGCTGCCAATAAAACCACCAGCGACAGACCCGCGACTTTCATAATCTTTGATTTATGCAATAGTGTTGCCATTAAAATTCCCTAAGTTTTACAGTATTCCCGCTGTTAACAGCGCTTTCTCTACGATATCCTGACCCGCTGATGTTAATGGAGTCATCGGTAAGCGCAATGTGGCGTCTTCAATCAATCCAATACGTTGACACGCCCATTTAGCTGGGATTGGGTTAGGTTCAACAAATAACTGATGATGTAAGTCCATCAGGCGTCGATTAAGTTCACGTGCTTTTGCAAACTCACCCGCTTTTGCCAATCGACATAATTCTACCATTTCTAACGCAGCAACGTTAGCAGTAACCGAAATAACACCATGACCGCCAAGTTGCATAAAGTCTAATGAGGATGCGTCATCTCCACTTAATAAGATAAAACTATCATCATTAACTAACTGTTGGATTTGACTAACACGACTTAAGTTCCCTGTCGCCTCTTTAATTGCCACAATATTATCCAACTGAGCTAAACGTGCAACTGTTACTGGCAATAAATCACATCCTGTACGGCCGGGCACATTATACAAGATTTGGGGTAAAGCCGTGCTTTCAGAAATCGCTTTAAAATGTTGATAAAGCCCTTCTTGGGAAGGTTTATTATAGTATGGAGTAACCGTTAAGCACCCTGCAATACCTTTATTTTCAAACTGTTGTGTAAACCAAATAGCTTCAGAAGTTGCATTAGCCCCCGTGCCTGCAATCACAGGAATACGACCATCAGCCATATCCAGAGTCATTAATACGACATCAACATGCTCATCATGGCTTAATGTTGCCGATTCTCCCGTTGTTCCCACAGAGACAATAGCATCTGTACCCGCTTTAACATGATAATCGACCAACTTGCGTAAACTAACTCGGTCAACATTGCCTTTCGCATCCATAGGGGTGACTAATGCCACCATACTGCCTGTAAAATCAAAATTGTTACTTACCATAATTCATTGCTCCGAGATAGACTTATACACAATGGTACTCATTCATTGCTCTATTGAAAACTACTTAACTCTAGGTTTCTAATGAAATTTGCTAATATTCTTTGATTTGAATTAAAGAGAGATAATAATGAAAGATAGTGCGCTTCTGATCTTGGCAGAAATCAAATTTTGTGTTTACCTGTTAGGAATAAACTGAAAGTCAAAAGGAAGCCTATTTTGCCTATACCTGATAAACATTTTCTCGTACTCACTGCATTAGGGACTGACCGTCCTGGTATCGTTGATACCATTACGCAATTAGTTAGCCAATGCGGATGTAATATCGAAGACAGCCGGCTTGCGATGTTCGGTCAAGAATTTACGTTTATCATGCTACTTTCTGGTGGTTGGAATGCGATTGCCCAACTTGAAGCATTACTGCCGATAAAAAGTGCAGAACTTGATTTATTGACTGTGATGAAAAGAACCAAAATGGGTGCGCCAGTCTCTTACCCATCAACCATTACTGCAAAAGTAGATATAGAAGATGCCCCCGGCATTGTTGAACGTTTTACCAATTTATTTAGTCAACATCACTTTAATCTTGCAGAATTAGTTTCTAAAACTCATCCTTCTGAGGATGGTACTCCTGCTCGTTTAGAAATTCAGATCACGGCCCATAATCCGTTAGATGATCATGGTCTCGTTATTCATGAGAAATTCAATCAATTATGTACAGAGTTAAACGCTCAAGGCACAATAAGTATCGTAAATAGTCTGATGATGAAACAATAAAAGAATGGAGAATTAGGTAATGAACCCATTAAAAGCCGGTGATAAGGCACCTCAATTCAGTCTGCCTGATCAAGATGGAGAAATCATTAATCTGTCTGATTTTGCTGGCCAACGTGTGCTCGTTTATTTTTATCCAAAAGCGATGACACCAGGCTGTACAACGCAAGCTTGTGGCTTACGTGATGAGATGGATACACTAAAAAAAGCCAACGTCGAGGTATTGGGAATTAGTACTGATAAGTCAGAAAAACTTTCCCGTTTTGCCGAAAAAGAGATGTTAAACTTCACCTTACTTTCTGATGAAGATCATAAAGTTGCAGAGCAATTTGGCATTTGGGGTGAAAAACAATTTATGGGGAAAACTTACGATGGCATTCATCGTACGACGTTCCTAATTGACAAAAACGGTGTGATTGAACATGTGTTTGATAATTTTAAAACCAGCAATCACCACCAAGTGGTTATCGATTATTTAGCTGCACACCCATAGTTTATGATCACAGCTTAATGCTGATAAATAAAACAGACAGCCATTAACTATCGCTGTCTGTTTTTTTATTATCAATAAGTTGATGATAAATCGCGTCTATGATTACTTTATTACTTTTTCTTTTCTAATGTTTCTAAAGGTGGCTCATTGGCAATTTCATCAGGCAGCGCATGTAATACTGCTTTGATTAACGTCGCTAAAGGAATGGCGAAAAACACCCCCCAAAAGCCCCACATACCACCAAATATAATCACGGATAAGATAATGACTAAGGGGTGCATATTGACAGCTTCAGAGAATAATATCGGTACTAATAAGTTGCTATCTAAACCTTGAACCACTAAGTAAGCGATAAATAGCGCCCAAAAATCAGAGCCTAATCCCCATTGAGAAAGTGCAATTACAATGACTGGAATAGTTGCGAGTACCGCCCCCACATAAGGCACTAAAACCGAAACGCCAACTAAAACCGCTAATAAGACTGAATAACGCAAATCAAAAAAAGCAAAGACAAAATAGGTAAATACACCAACAATCACCATTTCGGTAACCTTACCACGAATATAGTTGGTGATTTGCTGATTAACCTCAATCCACACTTGTGCTGCAAGAATTCTATTTTTGGGTAATACCCGACGGACAGCATTGAGCATTTGTTGCTTATCTTTTAATAAAAAGAACGTCATTAATGGCACAAGGATCAGATAAATAGAGAGCGTGATAACGCCGATTAAAGAGGCTAAAGAGACTTTTAACACTGACTCTGCCACCGTTGAAAATTTACTGCGCAAGTTTTCCGCCATCATATCCACGATGCCAACATCCATTAATGCGGGGAATCGCTCAGGTAATTCTCGAGCAAATGCATTGAATTTATTGATCATATTAGGGATATCTGAAATTAGCGTCATGGCTTGTTGCCATACCGTTGGCGCTAAAATCAAAATAACAATGGCACTAATACCTATAAATAGTGTCAGAACGATTGATACAGCCCAAATTCGTGCACATCCTAGCTTCTCAAGTAAGTGTGTTGGCCATTCCAGCAAATAAGCTAATACAATGGCGACTAATAATGGTGCAAGTATGCCACTGAAAAAGTAGATAATTGAAAAACCGGCAATTAAGATCACCACCAGCGCGATAACTTGGGGATCAGCAAATCGACGTTTATACCATTGAACAAGCAAGTCCAGCATGAAAATAGAGGTCCTTTATAATAACAAGTCAAATATATCTATATGTATTGATTTACATAATCAATAATCTTTTGACGGATTTTACGTTAGCTTTTGCTATGATACATCATTAATTATAAATTTTTCGTTAAGATAGCTATCAGGATGTTGTTGTATGAAACTCAGACTTAAAAAACCATTGGTCGCGCTTCTTGTTTCTACTTTGCTATCAACATCAGTGTTGCCTGCTCACGCTGCGATTGATATTGAAGATACCCTGCCCGATATGGGAACGACAGCAGGCTCAACATTGAGTATCAATCAAGAAATCGCTATGGGTGATTACTATACTCGCCAATTAAGAAATAGTGCACCATTAGTTTTTGACCCTCTACTTTCTAATTACATCAATAATTTAGGTCAAAGATTAGTCTCTAATGCCAGTTCGGTAAAAACCCCCTTTCACTTTTATTTAGTGAATAACCCCAATATTAATGCCTTTGCTTATTTTGGTGGCAATATCGTATTGCACTCAGCACTATTTAGATACAGTCGCAATGAAAGTGAATTAGCTTCTGTTATCGCCCACGAAATTTCTCACGTTACCCAGCGTCATCTTGCAAGAATGTTAGAAGATCAGTCTAAAACCACGCCACTGGCTATGGCTGGAATATTAGGTTCTATTTTAATATTTATGGCTAACCCCAATGCCGGTTTAGCCACCTTTACGGGAAGTATGGCTGGGATGCAACAAAACATGATCACCTTCACGCAAATGAACGAACAAGAAGCTGATCGGATAGGAATACAAACTCTTTATCGTGCAGGGTTTGATCCACAAGGTATGCCTAATTTTATGCAGATCTTAGCAGACCAAGTGCGCTATAGTTCTAAGCCGCCTGAAATGCTATTAACGCACCCCTTACCTGACAGCCGTTTATCTGATGCACGTAGCCGTGCAGCGCAATATGCTCCGCGCAAAGTGCCACAATCGGCTAATTTTCTCTATGCTAAAATGCGGGTATTAACTATGCTTGAGAAAAACCCCACATCAAGTAACGCCTTGCAAACCACACTGGATCAGTTTAGGCAAGGAACGGAATTAGAAAAATCAGCCGCCAATTATGCACAAGCCTTACTCTATTCTCGTGATCGTAAATTTAATGACGCGAGAAAAATACTCGCCCCTATGCTGGCAAAAGAGCCAAATAATATCTGGCTTATTGATGCCATTACCGATATTGACGTAGAGCAAAACCGTGCTGCAGAAGCGATAACACGTTTACAACAAGCGCTTAAGCAATCACCTAATAACAAAGTACTGACGGTTAATTTAGCTAATGCTTATATGCAAAATAAGCAATATAACGAAGCTAATCGATTATTATATCGCTATACCTTTGACAACCCTGACGATCCTATTGGTTGGCAGTTGGTGGCGGAAAATGCGGCAAAACAAGGTAATCGAGCCCAAGAGCTTGCAGCTTACGCTGAAGATTTGGCATTACGAGGAGATTTTGAAACTGCCATTCGTTATCTTGGTGATGCGAGTCGTCAAGTAAAATTAGGCAGTAATGAGCAAGCTCGTTTTGATGCACGTATTGATCAATTGCGTAAACTTCAACATAAAGACAGTCAATTTAAATAAGGGATAATATGACCAACAAAGTAACGATTTATCATAATCCGCGCTGTTCTAAAAGCCGTGAAACCTTACATTTATTAGAAGAGATGCATATCACCCCTGACGTTATTCATTATTTAGATACGCCGCCTTCTGTCGATGAGTTAAAAGCATTACTCAAAGCGCTAGATTTTGACGATGCAAGAAAATTAATGCGCACCAAAGAAGAAATTTATAAAACCCTAAAGCTTGCTGATGAGAGCTCACAAGAAGCATTAATTCAGGCCATGCATAATCACCCTAAATTAATTGAACGTCCTATTGTGGTCGTTGGCAATAAAGCGCGTTTAGGTCGTCCACCTGAGCAAGTTACCGCCCTTTTTAAGTAGGCTAAATTGGCAATTGCCGACATTGACGGTATGGCGCATCACTAAACGTAATCTGAATGATTTCAGAGCATTGAGACGAGAAACCTTACGGCTGTTTTCAAAGATCGGTGGTGCGCCCTAATAACTCATTATCTGCAGTGCGCTCAAAATGACAGAAAACCAACACGTTATACCTATTAACTTACTTCACTCCTCTTCATATCAATAACACAATTCTCTACTGCTTTATTACCACATCACAACGATGTTACCGCCATCTGTATATTCTAAAGGCCACTAATGTTAATTTTATGTTACAAGCACTAAGGAAACACGATAGTTATTTCCATTAGTAGAATAAGGTAGTTTATTGCTTGCTTTCAAAATATTTCATCTTAATTTCATTTTTTTTATAGTGAATATTTTACCAAGATCAAAAATATCTATCACGATCACATTATCCTGTTACAAATAACAACCAACAGAAAAAATTTATGAAACGTTTCATTTGTATTGTGACAAAAGTCTCTTTACACGAGTGAATTCCTACTTATTATGGTCTTCAGAAAATATGATGGCAGATTTGATTTGCGATACACTTCGAACCATTTTTATTTTCGTTATCATCCAATTCAGAAATTAATATTAGAGATACAATTTAAACAATACTGCAACATAGCAAAATACGTTAATTCGCCACTTCTTTTACACATGCCTACTCGCTATCTCACTAGAGATAGTGCGTTATGTTTTTTTTAAAAGTGTATAGATATCGGCAAACTAACTGAAAATATAGCCAACATATGGGCGACTAAAACTAATCAATCATCAAAATACCAGATGATTGCCAGGCTAATAGGAAATTTAATGAACATCGTACATAGACTCAAACTTGTTTCATTCCTCCAATTTTTTATTTGGGGCTCTTGGCTTGTTACGTTTGCTTCATATCTATTTGATAAATTACATTTTAAAGGTACTGACGTTGGGCTAATTTTTAGTGCTTTAGGATTAGCATCACTGATCGCACCGGTGATCATGGGATTTATTGCGGACAAGATAAATAACCGTAAGCTGGTCTTTATTATTCTGCATATTTTATCCGCGTTTGCTTTAGTGCTGATGTCCCAAATGACCACAGTGACTACCCTCTTCTTTGCGACACTTCTGCATTTATTGTTCTTTATGCCAAGCATTTCTATGGCAAACAGTATTATTTTTGAGTTACTAGAGCAAAAACACCTAGAGCCAAATGACTATTTCCCCAAAATCCGTGTTTATGGCACCGTGGGTTTTATTGCTGCAATGTGGGTTATTAGCTTCTTAGGTTTCGGTAATAGCTACGATCAACTGTTTGTTGCTGCAATAGCCTCTATTATCTTAGCGGTATTTGCGATGTTTTTACCGGCGACAAAAGCGACAGATAAAACAGAAGCAAAAGAAGAAGTGGCCGCTTTTAGCTTATCGAATACCTTACAAGTGTTTAAAAAGAAAAATGTGGTTATTTTCCTTTTCTTTGCCACATTGTTAGGTTCAGTATTGCAAATTACCAATACATTTGGGGTTCCATTCTTACAAGATATGGCCAAAGCACCTAATGCTGATGACTCTTTCTTGGCTCATTATCCTTCTGTTTTCTTATCCATTTCTCAAATTTCTGAAGTGGTCTTTATTCTATTTTTACCCCTGTTATTAAAACGAGTGAGAATAGAAACTATCGTATTATTTAGTATGATTGCATGGATCTTACGTTTTGGTTTCTTCGCTTACGGTGACTATTCATCATTAGGCCAAATCGTTCTGTTGTTATCCATGATTGTCTATGGTTGTGCTTTCGATTTCTTTAATATCTCCGGCTCACTATTCCTAGAAAAAGAGATCCCATTACAATATCGCTCTACCGCACAAGGTATGTTTATGACCTTAGTGAATGGTTTTGGTACTTATTTAGGTGCGATGTTAAGTGGCTGGGTTATTGATTTGTATACCACAGATGGTGTTATTGATTGGCAGTCATTCTGGTTGATCTTTACGGGTTACACTGTGGCTATCACCGCACTTTATCTGATTTACTTAGTGGTTCCGCAGAAGAAAACAAAAGTTGTAGAAGCACATTAATTATTTCCCCCATTCTTTATTTGTTGCACTCACCGCTTATCTTTCGAGATAAGCGGTTTTTTATTACTGGTTGTCTATTTGCATAATGCGTTGTTTTAAATAGCTTGCGATTAAAGCTTAAGAATATCTTTTACGAAAGGAATGGTCAGCTTACGTTGAGCCACAATAGAGGCATGATCGAGTTCATCTAGCATTTCAAATAATGTGCGCATTTTTCTATCTAAGCGCTTTAATACAAAACGACCCACATCTTCGGGTAATTCAAATCCACGCAGTTTCGCTCTTAATTGTAGTGCTTGAATTTTTTCTTCATCGCTTAGCGGTTGTAAGCGATAAATTTGCCCCCAATCTAGGCGAGAAGCGAGATCAGGAAGTTGTAAATCAATTTGACGGGGAGGTCTATCCCCTGTGATTAATAGACAGGTGCGACCAAGTTCTAATACGCGATTATACAGATTAAACAGAGCAAGTTCCCACTCTTCATCACCCGCAATACATTGAACGTTATCGATACAAACTAATGAAAGATGCTCCATACCTTCAAGCACATCTGGTACGAAATAAGCCCGTTTATCAAGAGGAACATAACCAACTGCATCTCCGGCTAAAGAAAGCTCTGCACAAGCTGCATGCAACAAGTGGCTTTTTCCGCCCCCATCACGAGACCAGAAATAGATATAACTGCCATGTGATTGGTGAATAGCAGTTTGGATCGCTGCAACGAGTGATGCATTTTCCCCTGCGTAAAAGCTATCGAATGTCTCATCATCGGGCAGAGATAGTGGTAATGATAGCTGTGATGGCGTATTCAGAAGCACCTCACCTGAATAGTTTAATAAACGTCGTGATTCTAACACAAATTCTATCAATGACAGAATCAATATTAAAAAAGCAAGACGAGCTGCTTAAGATGACAGCAATAAATAGCGAAACTGTTTATTTTGACATCAATATAAGATCAGTTTAGCCATTCTATTTCACTATTTAAACGTTATCTTAGAGAGATCGTGACCTGAGGGTTGCTGGTAAATATCTAATTTAAAATACTTAGCACAAGCATTTATATACTCAAAAATTTCTGATTGCGTCTCTTCATATTCCACCCATGTGGTAGCACGAGTGAAACAATATAATTCAACGGGTAATCCCATTGGTGTGGGGGGCATTGTTCTTATCACCAAATACATATCCGGCCTCACATCACCACGCATTTTGATCCAATTTAACATATACTTTCTAAAAAGTTGTAGATTGGTCACCCCGTTGGTTTCTAACCAAGTATTAATATCGCCTATCTCTTCTTCTTTACCTTCTAACATCGCTTCAATGCTTTTTTTAAGTGGCGCAGTATTTTTTAGCTCCTGCACTAACTGTTCTGTAGCAAATGAAATAGAGGATTGATCAATATAGAAACTACGCTTGATACGACGGCCTCCTGAAGAGAACATCGGTTGCCAGTTAGTGTATTTTTCGGTTAAAAAGTCCTTTGTGGGTATACGAGAAATCGTGTTATCCCAATTACGTACTGTAATTGTGTGCAGTGCGATATCAATCACTTCACCACTAATATTACTGCTGGGTAATTCAATCCAATCATATAGTTTTAACACTTTACCATTTGAGATCAGAATATTAGCGACGAATGAGATAAGGGTATGTTGGAAAACAAACATCAATACCGCAGCGATCGCACCAAAGCTGGAAATAATAATCAGTGGGGATTGTTCAGTAAATAGCGCGATAATAAGAATAAAGGCGATGATCCACACCACTATCTTAGCAATTTCAATATAACCTTTAATCGAATTGTTACGGTGCCACGATTTTTTAGCATGCCTGATATTGAAAATATCTAACGCGTTATTAAGAAGAGAAGCAATATTGATGACGATAAAAGCACGACAAACCGTTTCAAAGATAATATTCATCTGTGCTGAAAACGAAGGCAATAACTGGTTTATATAGAGAACCAGAGTGACTGCAACAATAGAGGCACTTTTTTTCGCAATATCTTCTATCGTCTCTTCATCTGAGAGTTCGGTGAATAAAAACAATAGACGCTTGGCTATACGACGAAAGATCATCTTTGCCAGAAACCACACCACCAGCAACGTGATCACTAAAAACAGCGTGGTGAAAATCTGCTTAGATACGATAAAGTCGTATATATCAACAAGTTTTTCCATAACTAGCGTCGTCACCCTTTTAAAAGCTTTGTTACAACCTTAAAATAATTTTTAGCTCAATAATAGCTAAAAAGTATCGCTATCACTAAACCACTAACAATCTCATTGTCTCATTTATTTGCGTTAAATAAATATTATTATTAAGTTTATTTTCTTTTTCTAAGTTTTAAACGCTTTTTATAACAAAAGAGTTCTTGTTTATCTGATAAGAATAAAAAATAACCAATAAAAAAAGCAGTCTATGACTGCTTTTTAGTTCAATGACGAAATATTAGCGAAAAAAGCTCATCAATGATTACTTGGTGTTTGTATGTTCGTTAATTGACTCCAGAGTATCATCCACTAACTCAGTTTCTGGGCGAATAATACTCACCAACTTAAATACTAAACTTAAAACAATACCGACTATCGTTGCTAAAGCCATGCCTTTTAGTTCAGCTGCGCCAATTTGAATTGATGCACCACTTACACCGACAATTAAAATGATCGCTGTTAATATCAAGTTTTGTGGTTTGTTATAATCAACTTTCGAATCTAATAATACGCGAATACCGGACGCCCCTATTACACCATACAGTAATAAAGAGACACCGCCCATTACCGGTACGGGAACCGCTGCAATCGCGGCTGCCAATTTACCAACACAAGAAAGTAAGATGGCGATAATTGCTGCACCACCAATGACCCAAGTGCTATACACTTTAGTAATAGCCATAACACCGATATTTTCACCATAAGTCGTGTTAGGTGTAGAGCCAAAAAATCCGGAGATAATGGTTGAAAAACCATTTGCAAACATAGAGCGATGTAAGCCTGGGTTTTTCATGAGATCACGTTGAACAATATTCGCGGTTACCACAAGGTGCCCTACGTGTTCGGCAATAACCACTAATGCCGCCGGCAAGATAATAAAAATAGCACTCCACTCAAAACGCGGCGAATAAAAGGTAGGCAGAGCAAACCAATTGGCTTCTTTAATCGGTGTCACATCAACAACGCCCATAAAGAAAGAGAGTGCGTAACCGACTAACACGCCAATAAGAATAGGAATAATAGCCAAAAATCCCCTAAACATCACTGAGCCTAAAATAGTCACACCCAGTGTCACCATAGAGATTATCAATGTTTGACTATCAACGGGATTATCTGCGCTAGGTAATAATCCAGCCATATTAGCGGCGGTTCCGGCCAACTCAAGACCTATTACGGCAACGATTGCGCCCATTGCCGCAGGAGGAAACATCACATTAATCCATCCGCGTCCGGCGATTTTCACAATGCCAGCAACAAGGCAAAATAGCACCCCACAGACAATAAACCCGCCCAATGCTAATTCATAGCCTAAAGGAAGTAGCAATAACACCGGAGAGATAAAGGCGAAACTTGAACCTAAATAAGCAGGAATACGACCTTTACAGATAAAGAGATAAAGCAGAGTACCGATACCGTTAAACAATAATATGGTGGCCGGATTAACCTTAAACAAAATCGGCACAAGTACAGTAGCACCAAACATGGCAAACAGATGTTGAAAACTCAATGGGATTGTTTGTAATAATGGTGGGCGCTCTTCTACCCCGATTGCACGACGAGTCATGCTTACGACCTCTCTTTAAAATAGATATAAATGGAATTTAAATTTCAGCGATAAAACAAACCAATAAGTGATCCAAAAAAAAGCCGACTATCAAAGTCGGCTTAATCATTATTTTGTACCAAATATCTTATCACCCGCATCACCAAGGCCTGGGACAATGTACCCATGCTCATTAAGATGCTTATCAATCGATGCAGTATATAACTCAACATCAGGATGAGCTTCTTCTAATGCTTTGATCCCCTCAGGCGCAGCCACTAACACTAAAACTTTAATTGAAGTACAGCCTGAATTTTTTAATAAATCAATTGTGGCAATCATAGAGCCACCAGTTGCTAACATTGGGTCAACAACAAGTGCCATACGTTCTTCAATATGAGAGGCTAGTTTCTGGAAGTAAGGGACGGGCTTTAAGGTTTCTTCATCGCGGTAAACACCAACTACACTGATCCGGGCGCTAGGAATATTTTCTAATACTCCATCCATCATCCCAAGACCGGCACGGAGGATAGGTACAACAGTAATTTTTTTTCCTTTAATCTGTTCTATCTCAACCGGGCCACACCAACCTTCAATTGTTACCGTCTCTGTTTCTAAATCGGCGGTAGCTTCATACGTCAGTAGACTGGAAACTTCTGAAGCCAATTCACGAAAGCGTTTAGTGCTTATATCATGATCTCGCATCAGCCCCAATTTATGTTGAATGAGTGGGTGTTTTACCTCAACGATCTTCATAATTTCTCCTAATGTACGACGCAGCCAGACAAAAAAATCGCGAGATTATACCGCTTTTTTAGTGACTTTCCATCGTTTTTCTATTGATATTGATCAATCGCACAGCTTTTAACCACACTAACATGAATAATTGTGATCTAAAAAGAAGATCCTCGCAAACGTTTGCTTTGCCTGCTAGAATAGCCACCGCACACATTTTTTCTTAACAGCAACTTGCCGTGAGGGCTAGACGTGACTAACAAATCCTCTCTCAGCTATAAAGATGCCGGTGTCGATATTGATGCAGGTAATGCTTTAGTCGATCGTATTAAAAGTGTAGTAAAAGAAACTCGCCGTCCTGAAGTTATGGGGGGTTTAGGTGGTTTTGGTGCATTATGCGCTATTCCCACTAAATACCGCGAACCTATTTTAGTGTCAGGCACTGACGGTGTCGGTACTAAACTTCGCCTTGCGATGGACTTAAATCGCCACGATGATATTGGTATCGATTTAGTCGCAATGTGTGTTAACGATTTAATCGTTCAAGGTGCTGAGCCTCTCTTCTTTCTTGACTACTATGCCACAGGCAAGTTAGATGTCGATACTGCCGCACGGGTTGTAACGGGTATCGCTGAAGGTTGTAAGCAATCCGGCTGTGCCTTAGTGGGTGGCGAAACAGCGGAAATGCCCGGCATGTATCATGGTAACGATTATGATATCGCCGGTTTTTGTGTTGGTGTCGTTGAAAAATCACAGATTATCGATGGTAGCAAAGTTAAAGCGGGTGATGCATTAATTGCTCTCGCTTCAAGTGGCCCTCATTCTAATGGCTATTCACTGATCAGAAAAATTCTTGAAGTCAGTGGTGCCTGTGCTGAAACTACCCCATTAGGTGATACATCACTGGCTGATAAACTCTTAGCGCCAACCCGTATTTATGTAAAATCACTGCTGTCATTAATTGAAAACGTTGATATTCACGCAGTGGCACATATTACTGGCGGTGGATTTTGGGAAAATATTCCGCGCGTGCTACCTGAAAATACGCAAGCTCGTATTAATAGCCAAAGTTGGCAGTGGCCTGAGGTCTTTAACTGGCTACAACAGGCGGGTAATGTCAGCACTCATGAAATGTATCGTACCTTTAACTGTGGTGTCGGCTTATTAATCGCCGTGAGCCAAGCTGATGTTGAAAAAACGCTATCACATCTTAATGCCTGTGGTGAAAAGGCATGGTTAATTGGTGATATTGCCCCGCAAGCAGCGGGTGATGCACAAGTGATTATCAATTAGTAAAAGTACCCCCATGAAAAATATTGTGGTCCTGATCTCAGGAAATGGTAGCAACCTACAGGCGATTATTGACGCCTGTAGGGCGCATAAAATCGCAGGCCAAGTTGTGGCTGTTTTCAGCAATAAAGCACAAGCTTATGGCCTTGAACGAGCGAGACAAGCGGATATCCCTGCTTACTTTATCGATCCGGCTGATTATCCTGATAGAGAAGCTTATGATAAAGCGTTAATCACTCAAATTGATGGCTATCAGCCTGATATTGTGGTTCTTGCTGGCTTTATGCGTATTTTATCGCCGTTATTTGTCAACCATTATCAGCATAAGCTATTAAATATTCATCCCTCTTTACTTCCCAAATATCCCGGTCTGCATACACATAAACAAGTTATTGAGAATAAAGATACTTTTCATGGTACTACCGTACACTTTGTCACGGAAGAATTAGACGGTGGCCCGATGATCATTCAAGCGCGTATTCCCGTCTCTCCTGATGATACCGAACAAAGTTTGCAAGCAAAAATACAAACACAAGAGTATCGCATTTATCCTCTCGCAATTAGTTGGTTAGCAGAAGAGAGATTAAAAATGATAGATAATCGGGCGCTACTTGATGGTAATGTTCTGTTTGACAATCTTGATTAACGGTTTCACTTAAGATAAAAAGTCACTTTGTGCTACACTGTAGCCCGCGGTGACTTTTATTGTGTCACCCTTTTCTCTTTTTATTCAATGCATTTTCACCGAGGTGCTTATGTCCGGTGGTAAGAAAGTTCCACCTATAAAATTACGTCCTCTCGAAAGAGAAGACCTTCCTTTTGTCCATAAACTTGATAATAATGCTAGCGTTATGCGCTACTGGTTTGAAGAGCCTTATGAAGCTTTTATTGAGTTAAGCGACCTATATGAAAAACATATTCACGACCAAAGTGAACGACGTTTTATTGCTGAAAGTGAAGGCACAAAAGTCGGTTTAGTTGAGCTGGTTGAAATTGATTATGTTCATCGTCGTGCTGAGTTTCAAATCATTATCGCCCCTGCTCATCAAGGCCATGGTTATGCAGCCCGCGCGGCAAAGTTAGCGATGGACTACGCTTTTTCTGTACTTAATTTATACAAACTCTATTTAATCGTCGATAAAGAGAATGCTAAAGCGATTCATATTTATGAAAAGCTTGGCTTTAAGAAAGAAGGTGATTTAATAGATGAGTTTTTTGTTAATGGCTCTTACCGTTCTGCGATTAGAATGTGTACATTCCAAGCCCCTTATTTTGAACAAAAAGCCAAAGCAGCAAGACCGGAAAATTTTGTTAAACCGGGTGCAACGATAAAACAATATGTCTGATTGATTCAGATAATAAGATTTAACTTTAACCCATGTTGGAGTTCAGATGTCCCAAGAACGACTCTATATTGATAAAGAGATCAGCTGGCTTGCGTTTAACGAGCGAGTATTGCAAGAGGCGGCAGATAAACGTAACCCGCTAATCGAAAGGGTCAGGTTTTTGGGGATCTATTCAAATAATCTTGATGAGTTTTATAAAGTTCGCTTTGCGGATGTAAAACGGCGTATTTTAATTAATGAGGAGCGCGGCTCACGCTCTGGCTCCAGTCACGCTCGTCATTTAATTAAAAAAATCCAATCTAAAGTTGCCAAAGCCGACCAAGAATTCGACGCACTGTATAACGACTTGCTTTTAGAAATGGCGCGTAATCAGATTTTTTTAATCAATGAACGGCAAATCTCACCTAATCAACAAATTTGGTTACGCCAATATTTTCGCCAAAACTTAAGAAAACATATCACGCCGATCCTTATCAACCCTGAAACTAATTTGGTTGAGTTTTTAAAAGATGACTACACATATTTAGCCGTTGAAATTGCTCAGGGGCAAACTATTCACTACGCTTTGTTAGAGATCCCCTCCGATAAAGTCCCTCGTTTTGTTATTTTGCCCACAGAACAAGGCCGAGGTAAGAAAAAGTCAATGATCTTGCTGGATAATATCTTACGCTATTGTCTTGATGAAATTTTTAAAGGCTTCTTTGACTATGATTCTTTAAATGCTTATTCCATGAAAATGACACGTGATGCTGAATATGATTTAGCCACTGAAATGGAATCCAGCTTATTAGAAATGATGTCATCTACCTTAAAACAACGTCTTACCGCTGAGCCTGTTCGTTTTGTCTACCAACGTGATATGCCCGATGAAATGGTTGCTTTACTGCGTAGCAAATTAGGTTTATCTAATAATGACTCGGTCATTGCTGGTGGGCGTTATCACAACTTTAAAGACTTTATTAATTTTCCTAATGAGGGTAGTAAGTTTCTATTAAATAAACCTATTCCTCGTTTACGGCATGTTTGGTTTGATAATTTCCGTAATGGCTTTGATGCGATCCGTGAACGTGATGTGTTACTTTATTATCCTTATCATACCTTTGAGCATGTATTGGAATTATTACGCCAAGCGTCTTTTGATCCCAGTGTTATTTCGATAAAAATCAATATCTATCGCGTAGCAAAAGACTCTCGGATTATCGATTCGATGATCCACGCCGCCCACAATGGTAAGCGTGTCACTGTGGTCGTTGAATTACAAGCTCGCTTTGATGAAGCCGCGAATATACATTGGGCTAAACGCTTAACCGAAGCTGGCGTCCACGTTATCTTTTCAGCGCCCGGCTTAAAAATTCATGCGAAATTATTTATTATTTCTCGTTTGGAAGAAGGCGAGATCATTCGCTATGCGCATATTGGTACTGGGAATTTTAATGAAAAAACCGCACGCCTTTATACCGATTATTCTCTGTTAACCGCGAATACAGAAATTAATAATGAAGTACGTCGAGTGTTCAATTTTATTGAAAACCCTTATCGTCCGGTGACTTTTGAACATTTAATGGTATCACCGCAAAACTCACGTATTTTGTTAAACCAGTTGATCACAAATGAAATTCACAATGCTCAAGCGGGGCACCCTGCGGGTATTACCTTAAAAGTTAACAATTTAGTCGATGAAGAGTTAGTTAATCGTCTTTATGATGCCTCACAAGCAGGTGTTAAAATCCGCCTATTAGTACGCGGTATGTGCTCTTTAGTCCCTAATCAGCCCGATTTTAGTGAAAATATTCAGGTCACCAGTATTGTTGACCGCTTTTTAGAGCATGATCGTGTTTATGTCTTTACCAATAAAGGGGATGAGAAAATTTTCCTATCATCCGCAGACTGGATGACTCGTAACCTTGATTATCGTATTGAAGTTGCCGTACCACTACTCGACCCTCAGCTAAAACAGCGTATTTTGGATATTCTTGAGATCCAGTTTAATGATACTGTAAAAGCACGATATTTAGATAAAGATCTAACAAATAGCTATGTTCCTCGAGGAAATAAACGTAAGATCCGCGCCCAACTTGCTGTATATGAATACCTTAAATCATTAGAACAACCAGGATCACGAGCGTAATCAATGCCTTTATTACAAGATGACTCTTCTTCACCACGTCCTTTAGAAATTGCGGCTATAGACCTTGGTTCTAATAGTTTTCATATGATCATAGCCCGTGTTGTCAATGGTGCCTTACAGGTATTAAGTCGTTTAAAACAACGGGTATATCTTGCCGATGGCCTTGATGATAATGATAAACTCAGTGAAGAAGCAATGTTGCGGGGGCTTTCTGCACTTTCCCTTTTTGCTGAAAGGTTACAGGGATTTCCAGCAGAAAATGTCACTGTGGTCGGTACACATACGTTACGGGTTGCTAGCAATGCCAAAGTCTTTTTGCAACGCGCAAAAGAGGTGATGCCCTATCCTATTGAAATTATTTCTGGTCACGAAGAAGCACGCCTGATCTTTATGGGCGTTGAGCATACGCAATCTGAAAAAGGGCGTAAGCTAGTGATTGATATTGGTGGAGGCTCTACCGAATTAGTGATCGGAGAAAATTTTGAACCCATCTTGATCGAAAGCCAGCGTATGGGTTGTGTCAGTTTTAGCCGTCAATTTTTCCCGAACCAAAAAATTAGCGAATCCGCTTTTCGTAAAGCACGCGAAAAAGCAGCACGTAAAATGGAAAAAATTGCTTGGCAATATAAAATGACCGGCTGGGATGTCGCATTAGGCGCATCGGGTACTATCAAGGCTGCACATGAAATTTTGGTTGAGTTTGGTGAAAAAGATGGTGTGATCACCCCTGAACGCCTATTAATGTTGACCAAACAGGTACTACGGTTTAAAAAATTTAAGGATATCACCCTACCGGGATTATCCGATGAGCGTAAACACAGTTTTGTACCTGGTTTAGCCATTTTATGCGGTATTTTCGATACCCTAGGCTTAAAGGCTCTCCATTTATCTGATGGTGCATTACGTGAAGGTGTATTGTATGAAATGGAAGGCCGTTTTCGTCATCAAGATATTCGCCAGCGTACCGCCAAAAGTCTTGCTGAACACTATAATATCGATCGTGAACAAGCTAAGCGCGTCCTCACCACAATGCAATCACTGTATGCTCAGTGGGCGGAACAAAATCCTAAACTGGTTCGTCCTGATCTAGAAGCGATTTTAGTATGGGCGGTGATGTTGCATGAAGTGGGATTAAGTATCAATTTAAGTGGTTTGCATCGTCATTCTGCTTATATTCTTTCGAATACAGATTTACCCGGTTTTAATCAAGAACAACAACAATTATTAACTACATTAGTTCGTTATCATCGCAAAGCAATTAAGTTTGATGAGTTACCTAAATTTAATCTATATAAAAAGAAACAGTATTATCCATTAGTACAAATACTTAGGTTAGCAACACTACTTAATAATCAGCGTCAATCAACCACTAAACCGGTTTCTTTACGTTTAGTGACCGATGATAATCACTGGACACTCTATTTTCCTAAAAATTATCTTGCCGATAACACATTGATGGAACTGGATTTAGAAAAAGAACAGGAGCATTGGCAGGCCGTTCCAGGCTGGAAACTGGATATAAAAGAGGAATCTGCTTAACAATATGATATTATACAGAAAAAGACGCGGTATAATGCGTCTTTTGTTGCATTTATCATACAACAACTATCACATAACAACGTAAGGTTTGATTTGTGACGATAATATGAAAATACCCAATGTAATATTTTCAAGATCGCTATTTTTTTATATGGAGAAGACCGATAATCATCCTAAAATGGAATAATGAATACTAATGGTTATCTCCCTCGTAAGAATTAAAAAGGAATAACATGTCTCAATCAGCTATCAATAATGATACTGCGGCTGCCATCAATCCATATTCACAAAAAGTGGCACACCTGCGTCAACAAATTCTGAACATCTTTCTTGAAGATGACCGTTTTGTTGAAACAGTGTTAGGTGAAGCAAGTGAAAGTGATAGGCTGAGCCACCATGAACTTCATGAAAAAATCACCACTGTTAGAGAATTACTACAAGATCTACACGCGGCAGATATTGCAGATATTCTTGAAGCCCTTCCCTATGATGAACGTTTAGCCCTATGGCATTTGGTTGATAATAATGAGCGTGGTGCGGTTTTAGTCGAAGCCTCTGTCGCCGTTTGGGACAGCCTAATTAAAGATATGACGGATCGTGAATTATTACGCTCAGTCGCTTCTTTGCATGTGGATGAACAGGCCTATATTGCGGAGCATTTACCCCGTGATACCATGCGTCGTCTTTTGACCTATTTAGAACCAAGTCTGCGTAATAGGATCAGAGAAGTCCTGCAATATCCGAAGGATAGTGTTGGACAGATGATGGATTTTGAGTTTGTCACCGTGCGTGGCAACGTAACATTAAAAACGGTTCAACGTTATTTACGCCAACGTGGCTCTATTCCTGAAGCCACGGATAAAATTTTCGTTATTGATAATGCCAATCATCTGTTAGGTGAATTACCCTTAACCACAGTATTAACCCAGTCGCCGGATAAACGGGTCTCTGATGTCATGAAAACCGATACTGTCAGCTTTATGCCCGAAGAGAAAGGCGAAGATGCAGCGGGTGCGTTCGAACGTTATGACTTAATTTCGGCTGCAGTTGTTGATAGTAATGGCCTGTTAATGGGACGTTTAACCGTTGAAGATATCGTCGATAATATGCATGAAGAGAGCGATACCAACATTCGTCGTATGGGGGGGTTAAGCCCAGAAGAGGATGTATTCGCCCCTGTCGGGCAAGCGGTTAAAACACGTTGGACATGGCTTGCTATCAACTTATGTACTGCTTTTGTCGCTTCTCGTGTTATCGGTGTGTTTGAGCATACCATTTCCCAATTAGTCGCCTTAGCAACTTTAATGCCCATTGTTGCAGGTATTGGGGGAAATACCGGTAACCAAACCATTACTATGATTGTGCGTGCATTAGCACTACATCAAATTCAGACTGGTAGTTTCTCGTTCTTAATTTTAAGAGAGTTAGGTGTTGCCCTTATCAACGGTATTGTTTGGGGGGGAATAATGGGAGTTGTAACTTACTTCCTTTATGGTGATATTGCGATGGGCGCCGTAATGACAATGGCCATGGTACTCAACCTATTAATGGCTGCCTTGATGGGAGTATTAATACCGATGACCATGATAAAACTGGGTAAAGATCCGGCTATTGGCTCAAGTGTGATGATCACCGCGATCACCGATACTGGTGGCTTCTTTATTTTCTTAGGCCTAGCCACTATTTTCTTAGTTTAATAAAACAGATAAAAACGCCACTGTAGAGTACATCACAGTGGCGTTTTTGTTTTTATAGATTTTTTAGGTTGTTGTTGAAAGAAAGTAATAGACCAGTAGTAATGCGACAACAAGCGATACCATAAACGTTCTTCTTACCGCAACACTGACTGATAAATTATCTTGTTGCAGACTCCCATACAGCGTTTTTTTTAGTAGCAGACTACTAGCTAAAGCGACAACAAACACAGATGCAAATAGCACAATCGCGGCTAACAACACCGCACTTATCGAAATTGAATTCATCACTCCCCCTGCTATATCCACCGACATCTGATGTAATTATAACCAGATAATGACGCTTTGAGATGATTTTTGCTGTTTTTCCCTATTTATCATTTAACTATTTAAAATCTATATTTTAAATAAAAATGCGTAACCACGCTTACAATAACCATATTGATTGACATTTAATATCAATAATTTTCAATTTTAAGAAATTTAAAACCAATGAACAACTAGATTCATTTTAGATGAATACCCTAAAAACAATACTAATAACAGGTTATATTGCTACAAAACATCAATATTTATTAATTAATAATCTAATTATTATTTAATTCACAAGAAATAATAAATTAAAATAACGCTAATTTTATTATTTAATTCAATTTAGAAAAATTGAAATGATATTCAATAAATAGTTTTTTTAACCATAACTAATAAATGAAAATAAAGGTAAGAACAAAACCTCTAATTTTATTAAAAAACTACACAAGAAAATAAAAACCGTCCTAAAAATCACAAAACAAACAAAACTTAGCATTAAAAACTACAGATGCTCACAATGACAACTTATCAGATTGTTTTATTTTATGCTCTTTACTTCATAAAGAGCTTCCTGATATAACTATTTACATCATTACAATATTATTCTTTCTTGTATAAAAGACGATAAATAACTTTTTAACGTTATTTATTGCCACCTTTGTGATCAACTTTTTTAAGAATTTTATTGATGGTTTGGTTATTTACTCTTTTTTATCACGATGATTAATATAGGTTGTTATTATGACATCACAATCACACTCCACTCAGCCGTTGAGTCAACCTACGGCAAGACCTTTAAACCGCAACGACTATAAAACGTTGGGTTTATCCTCACTAGGAGGAACATTGGAGTTCTATGATTTCGTGATCTTCGTGTTCTTTACGAAAACATTGAGCCATTTATTCTTTCCTGGTGATAACGCTTTTATCGCTCAGATGCAGACATTAGGTATTTTTGCTGCCGGTTATCTTGCTCGTCCTTTAGGTGGCATCATTATGGCTCACTATGGCGATATTATCGGCCGTAAACGTATGTTTACCTTAAGTATCTTTTTAATGGCTGTACCTACTTTGGTGATTGGCTTATTACCTACCTATGCCAGCATCGGTGTGGCTGCACCGTTATTGCTGTTATTGATGCGTATTATGCAAGGAGCGGCTATCGGTGGTGAAATGCCCGGGGCTTGGGTATTTATTGCCGAACACACCCCGAAACAGCGTTATGGCTTAGGGGTGGGTACCTTAACATCCGGTATTACTGGTGGCATCTTATTAGGCTCTATCGTCGCTATTATTGTACAACGCAGCTATAGCGCTCAAGAAGTGAATGATTTTGCATGGCGAATTCCCTTTATTTTAGGTGGCATATTTGGCTTGATCTCGGTTTATTTACGTCGTTTTTTACAAGAAACACCTATCTTTAAAGAGATGGCGGCTAAAAAAGCCTTAGCACAAGAAATGCCGGTGGTTTCGGTTATCAAAAACCATAAACAAGCCTGCTTAATTACTGCAGCATTAACATGGTCTTTATCTACAGCTATTGTTGTTACTATTTTGATGACACCCAGTGTCATTGTTGAAGGGATCTACAAAATAGACAGAACAACATCGTTAGAAGCTAACTGTGTTGCCACCTTAACGCTGACCTTAGGATGTATCTTCTGGGGCTGGTTGGGGGATAAATTAGGAACCCGTGCATCCATGACCTTATCATGGGGTGGATTAATTGTTACCGCATTCCATTTTTATGGAAGCTTAGATGCCAATATGTCTGGTATCCAATTAGCATTTAACTATGGTTTGATGGGCTTTTTTGTCGGTGCAATTGCCACAACGCCAATTGTGAGTACTAGAGCATTTCCTCCTTCAATTCGTTTTTCTGGCCTCTCTTTTGCTTATAATATGGCCTATGCCGTATTTGGTGGCTTAACGCCAATGTTAACGGGTGCTTGGTTGGAAAAAACGGCAATGGCAGGAGCTTATTATGTTGCAGCTGTTTCTGCATTAGCCATTGTTATCGCATTCTTACCTTTAGCTTATAAAGGCTGGATCGCGGTAAACACCAGCTCACGGGAAAAAGAGATAGCATTGCAAGTTGATAAAGTCGCTAGTTAATCGTTGCTAGCAAGAAATATTTTACTCTCCTTAGAATTTATTATTCACAACAACACCACCCTAATAGGTGGTGTTGTTGCATCAATATAATTAATCTAATCACTGTAGTTTATCTGAATTTAATCTTGTTATATATCAATCAATTGATAATACACAATTTGCTCTTTACCCTGTTAAAGAATATTTTTATATCGCAGGGAGTGCTTAAAGCTAAATGGTTAACAAAAAAAATTTGCATAAAGAATTGGCACAATTAGAAGCCGAAGGTCATATCCCCTATAAAATCCAAGAGGAAAACCAGCAAAAAAGATGGCAATGGAAACATTACACGTCAGGAGTGCACTATTTTGCACCTACAGATCCATTAGAAATGGGTCGCTACAATGATCCAACAGGCATAACGGGAATATGCTATACCGCTGATTATGCAGTTGTAGCTATTGCTGAATCATTAGGACGTCACTATCAACATAATAAGGCTTTTATTTTAGGTCTTAGTGATCTAAAAAAAGCTCAGATATACACACTTGCAACTACACGTAAAACAAAACTTATTGATATACCAAAGTTACAGGGCATATTGCATATCACTGCAGACCAAGTCATGGGGAAAAGTTATGACATTACTCAGAATATTGTTGATTGGGCAGCCAATACCCCAGGGCTTGATTATGATGGTATAACCTACTCTTCAAGGCATTACTATGGAATGTGTACAGCCTTTTGGTGTAGAAAACATATTATCCCTCCTCTTGTTGATATTTCTCACTGCTCCCTTGATTTATACACAGATTGTAAAAAAGAAAATTTTCCGCAAAATTGGCCCTATCAAGACATTACAGGACTTGAGATCATTACTGAAACATTACATTTTAAGATCAACGATAATGAGTAGATTTTTATTAGTTTGAAATATGTTTTCCAAAAAGTTTAGCTTGATGAATAATTTCTTGCATTTGTTCACTCATGCGTCCATATTTTTTAAGCGCATCAATAACATTAATATCTTGTTCATCCTCAAAAAAATACATACTCGTTAAAAATGATACTTTTGTTGTTGAGCTTAAACTATCCAATAAAATTAAGATCTCATCTAATCCATCCACTAATCGATTACCATCAAATTGAAAAATAGGTAATCGATATTCTCCTCCCACTTTAACCGCTAATAGTTTATTAGCCTTTAACCGATTATTAATCGTTTGACGTTTTACTCCCAAAATAGCTGCAGCTTGGCTAGCTCTACATGTGCCTCCAAGCTCTTTTAGCCGTTCAGAAAACTTAATAGCGCCTTCGTTTAAACGGGCTATTTTACGTTGTTCTCTTGGTGAAATTGCAGACGAACGTATCAGTTGAGTTTCAAAAATTAACTGAGCCAATTCGTTATCACTCATTTTTAAAGCACTTGCTAAACTTTTCTTCTCTGCTAATTCATTAACCAATTCTTTTGTAAGAACAGTCATTCTTTCTAGAACAGCCACTCTCTCTACCGATAATTGTTGTGATGTTCGTTTTTGTATTACGCTGTTCATACCCACCTCTCTTTTACATTTTATTCATTATATAGTGAGTAAAGTGTATAAAACAAGTATAAATAAAAAACAACATTATCAAGTACTATAGATATTTTTTGTTAAAATTAACTTTATTTTTAAATAGATATAAAAAAGGATGCCCTAAGGCATCCTTTTATTGTCTGACAATAAATTTCACATATTACTGTGTCATTTTACTCAGCATAGGGGCAGTAAATAGCATTAACAGTGCAATAACACCTGTTACGATACCTATTTGTAAAAATACACTGCTATAAATTTCTAATGATGCGTGTGCATTTTGTACGTCTTCAGGAACGGCCATTAAGCTTGCCACTTTACCAGCAATAATTGCAGCTGCCGCAGATGTTAAGAACCATGCGCCCATAATAAAGCCCATTAAACGCTGTGGCACTAGTTGGGCCACCATCGCAAGACCTAATCCTGAGATCATCAGCTCACCAATACTTTGAAAGCCATAACTGGCAACAAGCCACCATGATGAAACGATACCAGCTTCATTTGCCATACTCGCCCCCAATGGTAATACTAAGAATGCAGTTGCACTCAAAAACATTCCCACTGTGAATTTATAAGGCATGGGTAATTTATCACCCATAAAGTTATATATAGCAGCCAATAATGGACTAGCTAGCATGATCCAAAATGGGTTAAGTGATTGAAATTGCTCTGGCTCAACACTAAAGCCTAAAATAGCGTGTTCAACATTATGGATTGCAAAAAAGTTTAATGATGTTGGCATTTGATCATAAAGAACAAAAAATACCACGGCTTCCACCATCAGTAAGAAAGCGACGATCATTTTACGCCGTGCAACCCCTTTCATCATAAAAGTTTCACGGGCAAAAATCAGGATAATACCTAATGAAATAATCGCTAAAGACCATGTTGCCACTTCATTATTATGTAATAACCACGTTGATACTGCCGTTAAAGCAACAATCCCCACCAGCGTTAATAACAGTTTCAGGTAGTTTAGTGGCTCAAAGTCAGGCCTAGAGCCTTTATCTTTGATCCAACCGCGACATAGCATAAAGTTTGCCAGTGTGATCAACATCCCCACCACACTTAATGCGAAAGCGACATCCCAACCATAATTCGCCGCTAACCATGGTGTCGCTAACATGGATAAAAATGATCCCACATTAATCGACATATAGTACATGGTAAATGCACCATCTAATTGTGGATCATCTTTCTCATAACAGGTGGCTAATAAAGAGGAAGGATTGGCTTTAAATAAACCATTACCCACCGCAATAGTGGCTAATCCCCAGTAAATCATATCTTTATCATGATCGGAGAAAGCAACCATGGCATAACCAATTGCCAGCACAATAGCCCCTAGGACAATAACCCTTTTTGTCCCGAGAATTTTATCGCCAAGCCAGCCACCAATTGCCACAAAGCCATAAACTAATGCGGTAAATGCGGCAAAAACAGTGATAGCTTCCGCCTCACTCATACCCAGCATTTTAACCAGATAAACGGCCATGATCCCTTGTAAGCCGTAATATCCAAAACGTTCCCATAATTCGATTGAGAAGATGAGATAAAATGCACGAGGCTGTTTAAACGCATTCAGACTCGGTTTCTGTTCATCTTCAGGTGTGTTTGCAGTTGACACTAAAAACCTCTAGTTATTCTATTATGCCCTTATTTTTGGGCTGCTTTTACCAAAAACATTGTGATTCAAGACAGAGTTAAAGCGCGGTGTTATTCATACTGAATTGTTATTCTTAACAAAGAGTTCAACACAGAGAAAAACAAGGTTGGCATTCTATCACCGGAAAGAATAATTATCTAAGAATTATAACTAACTATTGCGTTTTATCATAGTTGACGCCATTTGTACAAAATAGTTATGCGTTCAAAAAATCAACAAACAAAATAACTCACTGATTATTAATCATTTATTTTATGCTGGTTTATTCATCATCACTATTTGACATCCTCCACGCCCCAAAGGACGTGGATCCCTACTGCGTTCAGACTGAT
>NZ_KV791958.1:0-1114 GCF_001808035.1 Proteus sp. HMSC14B05
GCTGATTGACTTGCAGTGAAGTTAACTCCCCCAGTGCCCCAAAAGCATAATGCAACTCCCGTTCACCAAAACGGGTCAATGCCAGTGTATTATCAGTATCATTCCATTGATGAACAATCTCTTGTCCATTAATACGTTCATCTTAAACGAGAGTTTAGTATTGATATCCGATAGTGAAAGCATTCGAACAATTAAGCTGCAATACTAACAGCAAGCGCAACTCAGTGCCATCAAACACACCATGCGCGAGCTGATGCGGAAATATACCAACGACTAAAGGGGAGACTGAGCTAGCACAACTGAGCAACCCTTAAAAATAAGTCAGCCGGAAGTTCTCGGGATCTTTCCGGCTAGATTTAATTACTCAAAATATTATTCTGGGCCATTCCATTCAAGTTTTTCTTTCAAGTGCTCAGGAACGAGACTAAATAGCCTTTTTATATCATCTTCATGAGAAAAATAATTTGTACATTTTCTTTTGTCAGCATTTTCCAAATAGAATCGCGCATGACTATTTAAAAAAAATATATCATGTTCAGTCATTTCTTCTTCAGGAAGAGATATAACAATATTATGTAATAGCTCAGCCTCCATATAACAAGACTTATCAAAGGCTTTTCTAAAGCAAGAGTGTGTTTGCACATTTCTTATATAAGATAATGACTTCCATAACATATTTGAATATATACTTATTTTTCTCATTCTTAAAATCCTAATTTGTTTCTTAAATTACTAAAGAAACTTCTGGATGGCATAGCTCTGGCATCAGTTGGTGGTGAATTTGTTCTTGTCCATGAACCATTTTCTATTAATTTATTAATATATTTAGCATCGCCTGTTTCTTTATATATTTCTTGAGCTGCAACCATTCTATGATGCCCTTCCCCCATATAATAAATTCCATTGGAATCTACAAAGCCACCAACTTGATTTTTGGGAAGTGAAAAATCAAAAGTGCCGTCAAGCATATCTTTTTTCATACCATCAATCTGTTTAGGGTTTCTTAATCCGATTTGTGTAGCTTTTATTTTTGGTGGTGGACAACACGCCAGCCCAAACGGATCAACCCACCCCGTCGGACAATGCACATACCCATACGGATTCAGCCCACCCA
>NZ_KV791959.1:0-712 GCF_001808035.1 Proteus sp. HMSC14B05
GGCTTGTCCATTCTTCCATGACGAACTCACCAGTAACAGTAACCTTTATTCCCTTGGTTAGATGCGGAGGTAGCTTTTCAGCTTTAGGGCCAAACATCTTGCAGATAACCCAAGATACTTTTTCGTGTTCTCCGTAACCTTGTTTCACTGGCAAACTAAAAGATGCAACCGCTTTACCATTTGGCGTCCATCGCTGTTCGCAATCTTTACCTAAGTTTCCACTTGCCGTTATTGTGTTAATTGCCATTACTACCTACCTCCTCAAACTCACCTTCAAATACTGAGGCGTTTTCCTGATCGACATTAGCCTCTGCTTTTTCATCAAGAATTACCGCCTTCTGCATTTCGATAGAAACAGGCAGGTATTTAAAAAGACGACGGATAACGGTTTTCTTCGCCATTTCTTCCCAGTGAGAAACCCAAGGCCCATTTTGACCAGCCTTGCTTGATGCTCTGACTTTCTCAATTTGGTTATGCGTCATAACTTCAAACTGGACACCGCCATCTTTCAGCCTTGCGACAGCGTAAACGTGTGTAATTGGTGAGTCCTCATTTTCACCCGGCACGTGCGTTAAGTTTTCATTCAGTCCATACTCAAAGTGGAAACTATCGCCTTGCCTTACCGTTCTGGCTGAAATGCTGATTATTTGATTTGAGCGACGGGCTAGATCAATCATTCCTCGATAACCAATAATTAACTGCACATTTGATT
>NZ_KV791960.1:0-10176 GCF_001808035.1 Proteus sp. HMSC14B05
CTTCTTCGGCTAAACGTGCCTGCTCTGCACGTTCGGCCTCTAAACGTTGTTGTTCTTTCTCTTGTGCAGTATTTTCTTCTTTATTACGGCCAAATCCGAGCCACGAGAAAAAACCTTTTTTTTCTTTTGCCATTAGCTACTAAACTCCTCGCACTAAATCATGGCGCGATAACATTGACGATATTAAAAATAATAATGAAGTCTATCATTTGATCGAGGATAAACGCATCTTTTATACGAATTTTATGGTAAATTATTCGCGCTTAAATCAAGGTAAGTTATCAAGTTATCAACAAACTTGTTCCTTGAAACATTAAAACACGCCAAAATTCACGCTTAAACGATATATATCAGAAAAATATGGCTAAGAAACCACAAAAAACGCCGATGGGACAAATCAGAATAATCGGAGGTAAATGGCGTGGTCGGAAACTTCCTGTGCTTGATAGCCAAGGATTACGTCCCACCACCGATAGAGTCAAAGAAACACTGTTTAATTGGCTTATGCCCGTTATTCAGGACGCTCGTTGCTTAGATTGCTTTGCCGGCAGTGGTGGGCTAGGTATTGAAGCACTCTCTCGCTATGCAAAAGAAACGACATTCATTGAGTTCGACCGTAAAGTCGCGCAACAAATTACTGCTAATTTAGCGTTGCTTGGCGCTGATAATGGGCATGTTATTCAAGATAGTGCGTTAAATTATCTAGCTAAACAAGGTACTGCATATGATGTGGTGTTTTTAGATCCTCCTTTTCATCAAGGTATGTTGGCAAACACCCTGCAATTATTAGAAAATAACCAATGGTTAGCCGAAGGTTGTTATATTTATATTGAAGAAGAAGTAAACGCACAGGTTTATTCTTTACCAGAAAATTGGCGATTACATAGAGAAAAAATCGCAGGCCAAGTCGCCTATCGTCTTTATATTCGCAATTTATCTGCTTAATTTGTTATGGAGCTGCTATGTTAATCTTTTTAGGTCGATTTTTAATGATCGGTGTGTGGGGATTTCTTTGTTTAAATCTTATTTCCCCATTCCCTAAACCTTTAAAGTACTTTATGGATATCGCATTAATCTTTATGGTGATTATGCACGGCTTACAAATTGCCATGTATAAAGCAGGCCAACCCGAAGATAAAAAACCTTCTGGCTTACTCCAATTTAAGATCTTCTTTTTTGGTATTTTTGAGCTATTGAGAATACAAAAAGAGTTGCGCAAAGAGTATCTAGAAAAACAAAAAAATAAAAACCAATAATCATCGTCTATTCAAGTCACTGGGGATAACACGCTAACTCCCCAGTTTCTTATGCTCTGATGCTTATTTAGTTGATGTTTTACCACTCTCATTATCTGGTGCATCGGTTTCAAACTGCACGAAACGACTACCTTGCATAAATAATCGCCCTTTCATCTCCAGCGCTACATTTGAGAAAGTGGTTTTATCCACACGTAAGATAATATCTTGCTGAGAGTCCGTTGTTAAACGAAAAGTCACTTGATAGTAATAGGTTGTTTCTGGCCCATTAACATCATTTTCTCTTGAACGTCGATCGTTTTTCGGTATTTGTTGCTTATCAACAACTTCTACCATATATAATTTAACGGGTGAATTATCATCACTGATACGCTGTTTTCTTTGCTCAAAAAAACGATATGTTGCGCTAGCGATAATGATAATCAGCACCGCGATACCTAACATTCCCGCTTTATTCATTACACTCATTCCTATTATCGTTATAAATTCACATTGTGCTTATCTGTAGTTAATTTTAATTAATACGCCAGTTTCTTCATTAATCGCTATTCTTAAATTATGCTTTCTGTTATGAATAATAAAAGAGTTCTCTATATAAGAATAAGGAAGATATTATGAGTTGGCCTTTTCTCGCTGTCTTATTTTCTGGGTGGCTTTATATCGATGCCGCGTATCGTGGCCCTAATTGGCAACGATGGCTATTCCGTCCTATTACACTACTACTATTACTCCTTTGGGCATGGCAAGTCCCTGAGCATAGCATTAATAGTTATCTTATTGTCGGCGCTTTATTAGCAACATTACTTTCTGATGTATTAAAAATGTTTGAAGGTAAGTATTTACTACCTTCTTTAGCCTTGTTATTCCTAAGTTATATTCTCTACCTAATTAGTTTTGCCTTACCATTACAAATCTCTTTTTATCTTCCTTTGCTTGGTTTTGTTATCGTTGCCGCAATTATCGTGTTAGCCATCATCTGGACTAAATTGGATAAATTTGCCATTCCTGTATTACTGACTTTATTAGCGGCTTTTGCGATGTTTTGGGTTGCAGGAGAGAAATTCTTCTACCTGAGCAACGACTACAACTTTTCTATCATGATAGGCTCACTCTTGTTAGTAATTGCTTACTCTATTTGGCTTATCAACCGTTTCCGCTTCTCTTTTTCAGCCTCTAAAGGACTGGTAAGTGCCTGTTACTTTATTGGTCACTTCTTTATTGTTAGAGCCCTTTTTCTGTAAAACCCTGATCCCTTGTTTCTTTATCAATAGAAACAAGGGATTAATTGATTTAACAAATCCGCACTTTTTGACAATCAATACGCTCTGTTTATCTTGACTCTGGACTCTACTCCAAGCTGTAAAGTATCGGTAATTGATAAAACTGTACTTTGTTGAACGAGGAGAGGCGTATGTCTAAACACGCTCATCAACACGATAACCATAAACATACCGATGCTTGCTGTTCAAGCTCTCAATGCTGCTCTAATCAGGCAGATAATAGTAGTATGCACTCACATACTGAAAGTGGACACACTCATAGCAAAATCGATAAGAGTGATCCCGAATGTGAAGAAGAACATCATCATGGCCATCAACATGAGCATAATCATCACGCTCATGATGGTCATGATCATGCCCATGGCTGTTGTGACAGCAACGCCCCAGTCTCTAATGTAGAGCCTGAAAAAATTGCACAACAACGTTTTAGTTGGAAAGTGCAAGGAATGGATTGCCCAAGCTGCGCGCAAAAGATAGAGACAGCAGTACTGAAAGTGGTCGGCGTTAAACAAGCGAAGATCTTGTTTGCCACTGAAAAACTGGTTGTCGATGCCGATACCGATTTACGTACTGATGTGATTAGTGCCGTTAAAAGTGCCGGTTTTGAACTATTTGATATCTCATCAGCGGGATCTCAGCCTCCTGCAAAACAAAGCCTCTTAAAAGAGAGCTCATTCGTCATTATCTTAGCGATTTTAATGGCGATAAGTTGGGGGGCCGAGTTTATTGATCCACAAGCAGGTCGCGCTGCCTTTATTGCAACGACATTAATCGGGTTATTCCCTATTGTAAAAAAATCGCTACGACTCATTCGTAGTGGTACCCCATTCGCGATTGAAACCTTGATGAGTGTTGCGGCTATTGGGGCACTGTTTATTAATGCCACCGAAGAAGCGGCAATGGTAATTTTGCTGTTTATGATTGGCGAAATGCTTGAGTCTTACGCTGCGGGTCGTGCACGCCGCGGAGTCAGCGCATTAATGGCTCTTGTACCAGAAGAAGCGGTGGTAATAAAAGAGGGTAAAAAACAGACAGTCCCTGTAGCTCAATTGCGCCCCGGCGATATTATTGAAATTGCACCAGGTGCGCGCTTACCCACAGATGCCGAATTAATTACTGCTTTTGCAAGTTTTGATGAAAGCGCATTAACGGGTGAATCGGTGCCGGTCGAACGTTTACAGGGTGAAAAAGTCGCTGCTGGCTGTTTATCTGTTGATCGCTCGGTGCAAATGAAAGTGGTCTCTGAGCAGGGGCAAAATGCCATCGATCGTATTTTACAACTGATCGAAGAAGCAGAAGAGCGTAAAGCGCCCATTGAACGTTTTGTTGACCGTTTCAGTCGCTATTACACACCACTGATTATGCTGTTTTCCGCATTAGTGATCATTATTCCACCTTTGTTATTCGCTCAACCTTGGGAAACTTGGTTCTACCGTGGTTTAACACTGTTATTAATTGGTTGTCCTTGTGCTCTGGTTATTTCAACACCAGCCGCCATTACATCAGCACTGGCAGCAGCAACAAAACGAGGTGCCTTAATTAAAGGTGGTGCAGCACTTGAACAACTGGGCACAGTCAATACCGTTGCTCTAGATAAAACAGGCACATTAACAGAGGGTAAACCTCAAGTCACTGATGTCATAGCAAATGTAGGCTTTAATGAGAAAGAGCTACTGATGTTGGCTTCTTCTGTAGAAGTTGGCTCTCATCACCCTCTCGCAAAAGCCATTATTAATAAAGCACAAGAGCAACAAATTGATGTTGTGGAAGCCGATAATCGCAAGGCTTTAGCGGGTAAAGGGATTGAAGGTTATTTAAATAATCAACATATTCTGGTCAGTGCCCCAACACAATTATCAGAAACCACACCATTATCTGCACAATGGCAACAACAAGTCGCTCGTCTTGAAGATGAAGGCAAAACCGTTGTGGTGGTATTAAAAGAAGATCAGTTCATTGGTGTGATTGCGATGCAAGATACATTGCGCAACGATGCTATCGAATCAATGAAAGTGTTGAAATCGATGAATATCAATGCCGTGATGTTAACCGGTGATAACCCAAGAGCAGCGGCTGCGATTGCACAAAAACTGGGTATGGATTTCCGTGCAGGATTGCTCCCTGAAGATAAAGTCACTTCAGTGATGGAAATCAGTCAAACACATAACACAATGATGGTGGGTGATGGTATTAATGATGCACCAGCAATGAAAGCGGCTACCATTGGTGTTGCGATGGGAAGTGGTACAGATGTCGCTTTAGAAACTGCCGACGCAGCATTAACCCATAACCGTTTAACTGGCTTACCCGAAATTATTCAGCTATCTCGTGCAACACGTAAAATTATCCGTGAAAACATTACCATAGCATTGGGTTTAAAAGCGATATTCTTAGTCACCAGTTTATTCGGTATCACTGGACTTTGGGTTGCCGTATTGGCTGACTCAGGAGCAACAGCTTTAGTGACCGCCAATGCCGTAAGACTATTAAAAGTTAAACTAAAATCTCCTCACCAAGATTAAACTAACCTAAAAATAAAACCCAAACCACAGTCATCGCTATGGTTTGGGTTATTTTTACGCTTAAATCTCACTGCGAGATAATTCTATTACTTATCTATTTCCTCAATACTCACATGTGCTTTTTTTCGTGAAAATAGTTTAACTACAAAGACATAGAACAGTGGTACAAAGAAAATAGCCAAGAAAGTGGATGCAAGCATACCGCCAATTACCCCTGTTGCGACAGAGTGCTGACTACCTTGCCCTGCGCCTGAAGCAAGTGCCATAGGTAATACCCCAAAAGTAAAGGCGAGTGAGGTCATAATGATAGGGCGTAGTCTCATTCTTGCCGCTTCTGCTGCCGCATCGATTAATGGTTTACCATCTTTCTCATAAAGATGTTTAGCAAACTCAACAATTAAGATGGCATTTTTCGCTGATAGGCCAATGGTGGTCATCAAACCTATTTGGAAATAGACATCTGAGGATAAACCTCGTAACAGTGTTGCGATAACAGCCCCTAAAATACCAAATGGCACCACTAAAGCGACAGAGAAAGGTACTGACCAACTTTCATAGAGTGCCGCTAAGCTTAAGAAAACAAACAGAATTGTCATCACATATAATGCAGGTGCTTGGTCTTGTGTTTGAATTTCTTCATAAGACAGACCGCTATAGCTTAGGCTGATTTCAGATGGCAATTGTTTCATAATATCTGCAATTGCCAGCATCGCGTCACCCGTACTGTAACCTGGCGCTGGTTCACCTAAGATCTCAATCGCTGATAGCCCATTAAAACGCTCTAATTTCGGTGGCCCCATATACCATTGTGTTGTTGCAAAGGCATTGAATGGGATCATTTCACCGCGCTGATTACGAACATGCCATTTATCCAGATCGGTTGGCAACATACGCGCTGAGGCTTCCCCTTGTAGATAAACACGTTTAACACGACCTTCATCAATAAAATCATTTACATACATCGATCCCCATGCGGCAGATAATGTATCGTTAATATCAGATAAACGCAGTTGTAATGCTCTTGCACGCTCTTTATCAATCACAACACGTAATTGAGGTTCATCGTTTTTACCGTTCGGGCGAACATTAGTTAATACTGGACTTTGTGCTGCTAATTCGAGGAATTTATCACGAGCTTTAACCAATTCAGTATGGCCTAAACCCGCATTATCTTGTAAGTAGAAATCAAATCCCATCGCATTCCCCATCTCCATAATAGCAGGTGGTGGGAACGCAATAACCATACCATCACGGATAGAGTTAAAGTGTTGCTGTGCTCGTGCCACTAATGAGAAAACATCTTCTCCTTTTCCTTTACGCTCTGACCAATCAGCCAAGTTAACAAATGCCATACCCGCATTTTGACCACGACCTGCAAAGTTAAAGCCATTAACAGTAAATACTGTTTTAACCAGATGTTTTTCTTCGGTCAGTAAATAATCCCTAAATTCTGCCATGGTTTGTTCCATACGCTCAGCGGTACTATTTGCTGGCATACGGACTTCAATCATCACAACTCCTTGGTCTTCATTTGGTAAGAAGGCTTTAGGTAATTGCGTAAATAACCACCCTGTTCCAACGGTAATAATGAGGAAAATAAACATATAACGGCCTCGACGGTACAAGATATTGCGTACCCCCTTCTCGTAATAGTTAGTTCCTCTATCAAAGAAACGGTTGAACAGCCAGAAGAATCCACGACGTTTCTTCACCTTAGGTTGTGGCTTTTTCAATATGGACGCGCATAATGCGGGTGTAAATGTTAATGCGATAAGCACTGATAATGCCATCGCGACAACAATAGTCGCTGCAAACTGGCGATAAATAATCCCAGCCGATCCACCAAAAAATGCCATTGGCACAAAGACCGCTGATAAAACAAGACCAATCCCCACTAACGCCCCTTGAATTTGCGTCATCGAGAGAATGGTCGCTTCTTTTACCGAAATCGCCTGTTCATGCATGATCCGTTCAACGTTTTCAACCACAACGATGGCATCATCCACCAGCAAGCCGATTGCGAGCACCATGGCATACATCGTTAATACGTTGATAGTTAAACCTAATGCGGCTAATACACCAAAAGTTCCTAATAAAACAACCGGTATAGCCAATGTTGGTACCAAGGTTGCCCGAATATTTTGTAGGAACAGGAACATAACCAAGAACACTAAGATGGAAGCTTCGACAATCGTTCTTACCACAGAGCTAATGGACGATTTTACAGAAGGCGTTGTGTCATAAGGGAAAAGGGCTTTTACACCTTGAGGGAAAAACTGCGACTGAGCTTCCACAACCTCTTTTACTTTTTTAGACACATCAAGTAGGTTAGCTCCGGGCGCTAAGCGCATAGCCATACCCGCAGACGGTTTACCATTGTATAAGCTTGAAATAGAGAAATTATCTGCCCCTACTTCGACTTTCGCTACATCTTGTAACAGAACTTGTGAGCCATCAAGATTCACTTTTAATAGAATATGGTTGAATTCATCTACTGATACCATACGTGATGCGCTGGTAATGGTTGCGTTTAACTCAACACCTTTTAATGCCGGTAAGCCCGCTAACTGCCCGGCGGACACCTGTACATTCTCATCTTGGATAGCCGCGGCAATATCTTTCGGCATCAGGTGATAATTGGTCAGTTTATCCGGATCAAGCCAAATACGCATAGCGCGTGGTGATCCCAATAACAGAATATCCCCCATACCATCAATACGAGAAATAGGATCTTTCATATGTGAGGCAAGGTAATTACCTAAATCAAAGGCATCTAATTTTCCAGATTCATCTACAAGGGCAACCACTTGCATAAAGTTAATCTGGAATTTCACTACCCTCATCCCTTGTCGTTGTACTTCAAGGGGTAACTTAGGTGTTGCTAATTGCAGTTTATTTTGTACCTGCATCAACGCAATATCACTATCCGTACCTTGTTCAAAAGTGGCGATAACTTCAAAGCTACCATCCGTATTACTATTTGAACTTAAATAACGGAAGCCATCTAATCCGCTAAGCTCTTGCTCAATAACTTGAACAACCGTGTCTTGCACTGTTTCAGCCGATGCACCGGGATAAACTGCGGTGATCATTATCGCTGGAGCTGCAATTTCAGGATATTGACTCACAGGAAGTTTTATTAACGACAATCCTCCTGCAATCATAATAACAATAGCCATCACCCACGAAAGTATTGGCCGATTAATAAAAAATCGAGACATAATAATGTATTACCTAAATGAAGACTTACTCTAAGGTGGTCTTTAATGAAATGTTGTTAGCAGGAACCGCATTGACTTTTACGCCCGGTTTTGCACGATGATGACCTTCTGTCATGATCCTATCGCCAGCTTGTAATCCCTGTTTTATGATCCATCCATTACCTTGTGGTTTTAATATTTCAACATCTCTTGCTTGTAATACTTGTTGTTGATCAACGATATATGTGATGGATTTACCACGGGCATCAAAGGTAATCGCTTGTTGTGGCACAACAATCGCTTTCTCTTGAGTCCCTTGCATAATGCGAGCTTTGGTATACATTCCTGGTAATAATTGGTGCTGTGGATTAGGGAATTTGGCGCGTAATGTCACTGAGCCTGTACTTGGCTCAACTTGAACTTCGGAAAAGCTTAATGTGCCGGTATAAGGGTACTGAGAGCCATCTTCTAAAAACAGCGTCACATCCATTTTATCTTCACTATCAGTGACGACACCTTGTTGGATCAGTGACTTTAATTTCAGTTGATTAGTAATAGGTTGAGTAATATCCACATAGATAGGATCAAGCTGTGTGATGGTCGCTAATGGCTGGCTTTGTCCACTACTCACTAATGCCCCTTCACTAACAAAAGAGCGACTGATTTTGCCGCTAATAGGTGATAAAACTTGGGTATAGCCAAGGTTAATCTTTGCTTGATTTAAATCGGCTTTAGCTTGATCAAGGCGTGAAACTACATCGTCATATTCTTGCTGACTAATGGCATTAGTGGCACGTAAAGATTTATAACGGGCAGCTAATTTTTTCACATTATCGTAAGCCGCTTGTGCTTTAGCTACCTGAGTTTCGTAAGGTTTTTTATCTATTTGATACAGTGGTTGATCTTTTTTAACATCACTACCTTCAGTAAATAGACGTTTTTCTAAAATACCATCGACTTGTGGGCGCACCTGTGAGACACGATAAGATGCCGTTCTTGCTGGCAAATCGACCGTTAATGGAAGAATTTCCTCTTTGACAGTATAGACTCCCACTTCTGGGATAGCAGGCTTGGTTGGCTGAGTCGATTGATCGTTACAGCCCATTAAGACAAAACTTACCATCATCACAGAAGTAAAAGGAATATTACAACCCTTTGTTTTAAATAAATGTTTTGTTTTTTTCATAGTTAGTGGAATTGTGCTGATAAAAAAAATACCGTACTCCCTATGCGAATGGTTTCCGGTACAACGAATTAATTAAGAACGTCATCTATTTATGGCTATTAAAATAAATAGTCTAAATATTAGATTAATAACACATACAGTTGAGATCCTTATTTATTAGAGGTTTTTGTATTTATTAATACGCTGTGAATAATGAACTTTTCAAGATATTTTAACAAGATTATAATTTATCAATATGTGGCATTTTCAATAAATGAAAACACATCTTATTGAAAACAAACAAATTAAATAGAATAAACCCTATTATAAAAAACACTAAAATAGCATTTTTAGGAAAAACAAAAAGAGCAAAAAATTAACTAATAATTATCCCTTCATCATTAAAACGATGAATAAACAAACATTTTTAAATACTATTTTCACAATAATACAAAAGAGATAAATAAAATTATTTTAATTGTTTCTTATACGAAACTAATATAATAAATCTATTAATTCACACAAACCTATAAATATAGAAAAATAATCTCTTAGAAAAAACATGACTAATTCATCATAAAACCATTGCATTTATTCATGGGGTAAATAGATTTTATATGAGGTATAAAAAGGGAAGGAGAGCTACTTTTGCCTTGAAAGAAAGAGCCACAAGCGAGACAAGCCATGCTTTATCTCGCTTGATAAGCGTGTTTTTTACCAGTTGACATCCTCCACGCCCTAAAGGACGTGGAT
>NZ_KV791961.1:0-775 GCF_001808035.1 Proteus sp. HMSC14B05
ATTGATTTTTAATACTTTAAAATCAATGGATTATATGCGCTATTTTTGATTTAACATTTCCGTTACAAAATATATTTTTATGTACATAGTGTTTCTTGGGTTGCGAGCAATTTGTCTATTTATTCATCATATTTTATGCTGATAAACACTTTTTATGACTGTTTTTACAGCATGATATAGCGATATTTCAACCAGTTTACGCTAAGTGACTTATCCTAGAGAGATACAAAAAAAACGGGCTGTTTACAGCATATTGATAAGATTTTATTATCCTTTACCGAAGTCTTACCGTGCGCACTGGCTAAGATGACAGACATGACTAACGGATTGTTTTTAAGACAATCATTTAATTTAATTTGTCGTTTTTGATAAAAGGATATTGTTATGCCAACTCCTTGCTATATTTCCATTGAAGGAAAAACTCAGGGCAACATCACTGCAGGCGCGTTTACTGCAGATTCTGTCGGCAACATTTATGTACAAGGTCATGAAGACCAAATGTTGGTACAAGAATTTTCTCACGTAGTGACGGTTCCGACTGATCCGCAATCAGGTCAACCTTCTGGCCAACGTGCGCATAAACCGTTTCGTTTTACCGTGGCATTAAACAAAACCGTTCCTCTGCTGTATAACGCACTGGCTTCCGGCGAAATGCTGCCAAAAGTTGAGTTAAAATGGTATCGCACCTCGGTAGAAGGTAAACAAGAGCACTTCTTTACCACGACGCTAACTGACGCGACTATCGTGAACATCGATTGCCAAATGCCTCATTGCC
>NZ_KV791961.1:795-7589 GCF_001808035.1 Proteus sp. HMSC14B05
TGCTGCCAAAAGTTGAGTTAAAATGGTATCGCACGTCTGTTGAAGGTAAACAAGAGCACTTCTTTACCACCACACTGACTGACGCGACGATCGTGAACATCGATTGCCAAATGCCTCATTGCCAAGATCCGGCTAAAGCCGACTTCACGCAACTTATCGAAGTCTCCCTCTCTTACCGCAAAATTGACTGGGAGCACACTGTTGCTGGAACGTCTGGTGCGGATGACTGGCGTGCGCCTCTCGAAGCGTAATACCGTTATGACGAGTCCTTGGGGGCTCGTCCTTATTTTGTATTGTTCCCTTTTCTTTATCCATTTTTGCATGGAGGCAGATTATGCTTAGCAAAGATCCGAAATCAACGCCCATTGACCCGGCATCCGTTTTAAAAGATGAAGCCATCAATCAAGTGAAAAATAGGGTGCAATCCAAAGTGAACGAAACGCTATCGACACCCACGCAAAAGGTGGTCGGGATGGTCTCAGCAGCGGCCTCGCTCACTCAATCAGCCAGCGCATCGGCCAATCGCGTGACTGCTCATCCCCTGAGCCACGGTGGCGGTTTTACCGGTGGACAAACGTTCGCTGAAAACCAAGCACTCCAAGCGGCCCATGGGGCGTTACTTGATGCATTAGGCATGGACAGCCTCGAAAGTGGTTTGGTGTTCACTTGCACCATTGGTGGATTGCCTGACGACACCTTTCAAGTCACCGAATTTAATCTTACCGAAGGATTATCCTCGCTATTTTCACTGTCCATCAGTGCGGTCAGTGCCTTACCCTTTATCGATTTCCAGCGCCATCTTGGCTTAGCCTCATCATTAACGGTCAAACGCGATGGGGTGTTGATCCGCAAAGTCAACGGTATCTTAGCTGGGGCAGTACAAGGCAATACCGACGGAGTGAAAACGTGGTATCACTTCGATATTCGCCCTGAAATGTGGGTGATGACCCTCAATCAAGACAGCCGTATTTTTCAACATCAATCGGTGCCGACCATCTTAAAAACCTTATTGGATGAGGCCCATGTTAAAGCGGATTGCCAATTCTACCGTGAAGATCTACACCCTGAACGTCTCTACACCACCCAAAAACGCGAATCGGCATTTGATTTTTGGTGTCGACTGGCGTTTGAAGAGGGCATTAACTTCTGGTTTGAAGAAGAACAACTGTTTTACAGCGATGAACATATGGGGATGACGGCGGGTATTCACCTCACCTATAACCCGCAGGCCGACACTGATATCAGCGATAGCACTGCCATGACTTGGCAATATGGCGAATATTTGTGTGTGGATGAAACTATCCATAAAGACAACAACTTTGTTCGTCCTTCTTATCCGTTGTCTCATGAAAACAAAATTGAGCAGGGGGGACAGCACAGTGTGTTTGAAAGTTATGGTCGTTTTCAATTAGACGATGAAGGTCGACCTCTGACACAGGTGCGCTTTGAGCAATTACGTAACGGCAGCAAAGTGGGGCAAGCGACAACAAACTGTTTTGCACTGATGCCCGGCAAAATCTTTACCTTATCTCAGCATCCCCATCAGCCGATGAATGATCGCTGGCAAGTGATCAGCGTCAGCCATCATGGTGTACAGCCATTGGCGGACAATAGCGGGGGCGAAGGCACACAACTGTCGAATAGTGTCTCCTTTATTCCGGGCACGCAAGAGTGGCGTCCCCCTTATCGTTATAAACCGACGGCCGACGGCGATGAAGTGGCGACGGTGGTGGGACCGCCGGGGGAAGAAATCTACGTCAATGAATATGGCGCCGTGAAAGTGCATTTTCATTGGGATCGTCGGGGAAGTGCCGATCACAGTGCCTCCTGCTGGGTACGGGTTGCCATGGGCTGGAGTGGAAATGGTTATGGTTTTTCTGCGGTACCGCGCATTGGCACGCAAGTGCTGGTCAGCTACCTGAATGGGGATATCGACAGACCGATGATTACCGGTTGTACCTATGATGGTCGTAACGCACCACCGATTAAGTTCCCAGAGAATAAGACACAAACCACTTTCCGTAGCCAAACCCACAAAGGGGAAGGTTTTAATGAACTGCGTTTTGAAGATGCCGGCGGTAAGCAAGAGGTGTTTCTTCATGCGCAGAAGGATATGAATACCCGTGTTCTTCATGATCGCACTACCCATGTTTTACACGATCATGTTGAAGTGATCGAAAACAATCAACAGATGCAGGTGAAAGGCGCTCGCACAGAAACGATAGATAAAGATAACAGCGAAACGGTAGGCCAACATAAAAAAATTACTGTAGGCAAAACATTATCTATCAATGTCGGTGAAGTCATTGAATTACGTTGTGGAGCAAGTGTGCTACGAATGGATAATGGTGGGCATGTCACGATTAATGGTCAGGAATTTAAGTTCGAAGCTACAGGTCCTGTGAAAATTACGGGTAAAGATATCGATTTAAACTAAGGGAATAGTGATATGAAAGTGAGTAACACAACCCCATTTCCTTATCTTTTATACCAAAAAGTAGGAAAAAAGGATGAGCTGTTTAATGTGATCGCATTGCGCCAAACTTTTCGGCTCAAGACTGGCGGGCATTACTCGGATTTAAATGAACAGCAATACCCTTTAAACATGGCAGATCGTTACTATCATGCACCGGAAACCAGTAGTTTAATCGAAGAAACGGATTTAGTGTGGACGCGTCCTTGCACTAATATCCATATACTGGGGGTTGCGCGCCCTAAAGGCAATCAGCCTACGGCACAATGGCGAGCAGGTATTCGCATTGAAAACTTTAGCAAAACGTGGTCTTTGTTTGGCCCTCACTATTGGGAATACCAAGAGGATCAATGGAGCTTGAGTGAACCAATACCTGTTGATGGGGTTTCTTTACGCCATGAGTTGGCTTATGGAGGAACATGGCAGTCCCCTCAGCAAGAACAGCAACAAGTAATAGAAAATCCCATTGGAATGGGGTTTTATCCCGATGTAGAGGCACTTGATAAACAAAAACGTTATCCAGCCCCTCAGATTATGGAAGATATTCGTAAAAGACCGCTTGATACGTTGTCTATTGATACTCGACAAATTAGTGAAGGTATGGGGCCTATCTCCCGTTGGTGGGCAGGGCGTGTTGAATACGCTGGAACATATGGAAAAGAGTGGCAAGAAAACCAATTCCCGTTTTATCCAGATGATTTTGATGAACGTTTTTTCAATAGTGCGCACCCGTCTTTACGCTATCCTGGATATTTATTGGGCAATGAACCTATATTATTGGAAGGTTTATTACCTGAATCATCGCGGGTCGTTACAGCATTACCTGACTATCGTGTGAAAATCATATTACAAGACATCGAAGGTGAGCTTTTCTCTTTGAAACCAGATTTAGACACACTGACTATTGACTTAGATCGTCGTCTTATCTCTGTCGTGAAACGACTTGTTATCCCCGCAAAATATCCGATTGTGGAAGCATTAATAGGCGTTTGGGTTCCAGCAGAAACAAAAGGAGCTTGTTGTAATGGCTGATAAACATGTTGGTGACGGTGAAAACCAATTCAAAGTTGTTGCAACCACCCCTGATGTTTGTCAGGTAGGGTGTTCTGCTATTCCTTTTGATAGTTTTCAAAGCTTAGATGCACAAAAGCAATATGCCTTGAGTGTTAAAGCACGTGGATATTGTACTTTGAATGTTGGTTCAATAATCAAAGGAACGCAAAGTAACACGGGGGCCGGTGTATTATCTGGAACCTCATTAGGCGGTGGAGATTGTCAAATTATTACAGGGAGCCCATCGGTCCGTATTGAAGGTCAACCTGCTGCACAAGATGGTTCATTAGTCGCAATGAACAATAACAATACATTAGGGACTTTAATTACTAATGTTGCACCTCCTGCTGAGCCGATTGAGAGCAATAAAATCCCCTGTAACAATCCGCCCGTGACATCAGAATTGTTAGAATCACTGCAAGAGATGCAACGAGAAGAACAAGAAAGTTTTATTGGGCGACTCCGTCAACAAAAACAGCAAGCGGATAAAAAAAGAGATGATTCTCTAAATGATATTGACAAACAATTAACTGAATACATTGATAATATTCGAATTGAACACATTAATACAGATTATTCATGGTGGAACAGTTTATATAATACTTCAATGGATGGAATAACTGGCCTGACTCGTGGTGGTCTTGGTTTTGTTGAAAGTACAACAAAGTCAGCTGTGGAAGCTTATTATTACATAAATCCAACCGATCTAGTTCAAAACGTGGCTCTAAATGCGAGCAAAAAAACCATCGAGGGACTTATCGAAGCAGAAAACTGGAGGTTGGGGAATAACTGTATTGAAGGTGTTAAGGAAGACGCTAAAGCCAAATATCGTGCATTAGGTAAACTTATCGATGAAGAAAAAGAAAAATTAGAGAATAAATGGAAAAAAAGTGATAGCGATAAAGTCGAAATAGTAACAAGAGGTGGGCTTGAAATAGCGACTATTGCCGCTGCTTTTTTAAAAGTGGGGAAAGTCGCTGAAGGTGCTAATGCTATTAATAAAGTAGCAGAAGGAACTAAAATAACTGAAATATCTGAAGGCACTTCTGCGGTAAATAAAGCTACTGACGTAATAAAAGCGACAGAGACCAGTAATATATCCAAAGGAAGTGAGGCAATCAACGGGGCAGAAATCTCCGCCACAGAGAAAGGAAGTAATGCCGCTAAAGGTACTGAGGTGATCCAAAGCCCAGAAACACCGAAAATAACCTCATCAGATAATGGCATTAAAATTGAAGGAAAAACGGAAAGCGTATCTACAGAAACGCCACCTAATAAAGCTAATAATAGCCAAACGGAGAATAAATCGACATCCAGCAGCAAAGAGTCCGATGGAAACAGTACTTCTAGTGCAACCTGTAAAGGTGAGCCTGTTAATGTGGCTACTGGTGATTTTATCCAACAGTGGCCAATTATTCAGATACCGGGCTTGTTGCCGTTATCTCTACATCGTACATATAAATCCACATCAAATGCAAAGGGACTTTTTGGACCGAAGTGGGCAGACGAATGGTCACGCTGTTTACATATACTTGACGGAAACATCATCTATCAAGACAGTGATGGTGCTAATTTTACATTTATAACTCCCACAGAGGAGATCCGTGCAAGAAATGCCCATGCTCCCCATTTTTTACTCACCGGACAACGTGATGGTGATTTAACCCTTTTTGATAGTACGCAACAACAGTTTCTACATTTTAATCACAGACAAGGAAAATATCGTCGATTAAGTGCAATCACTGATTTAAATCAGCATCGTATTGATTTTATATATAACGAGCAAAGCCAGCTTGTCAGTGTGAAGCGTCATGATGGCATAGCGTTAATACTCGAATATCAACAGGATAAATTAGTTCGCATTTGCTCTGAAAGCACAACCTCATCTCCTCGAGATTTTGTACGTTGCGAATACGATACTCATGGTTATCTTAGTCAATGTTATGCCTATCAACAAAACCACTTATGGCATCGTTATTCTCCTGAGGGACTCATGGTCGCTTGGGGGGATACTGACAGTACAGAAGTGATGATTGATTATGATGAACAAGGACGTGTTGTCGCCACACGTTCACCGTCTGGTTTTTGGAATGATCGCTTTATCTATGATGATTATCAGCGCATGACAACCTACATTGACGGTGAGGGTGGATTTTCACGTTATTATTATAACGATGATAATCTGGTGACTCGCACTATCGATCCATTATGGTGTGAAACGTATACGGAATGGGAACAGCGGAAAAAGATAGCAGAAATCAATGAGATTGGTGAGCGCACAGAGTATGGTTATCACTATAATGGACTGCTTGCCTATATCTATTTACCTGATGGTAAAGCCATTTACTATGATTATAATGACTATGGTCAACTTACCCATTTCACATCGGCCTTTGGCGATGAATGGCAGCTAAGCTATGATGACAATGGCAATTTAACCATAGTGACAGATCCGCAAGGGCGTCAGCAGGTCTATGAATATAGCCAACATGGTGAATTGCTCAAAGCCATTACGCCCAATGGTGCGCAATGGCAATACCACTATAACCCTGCACATCAACTGATTAAAACCACCAATCCTTATCAACACAGCACAGAATATCATAGTGATGAATTGGGGCGTTTACTGCACTACACTGATGCGTTAAATCACACCACACGCTATCAATACAGCACTGAGCATGCCAGTACCAACGGCAGTCTCAGCAAGATTTTATTACCCGATGGGGTCGAGCAACAGATAGACTATGACAGTGAGCGCCGAGTTATCGCGGTGACGGATGGTGAAGGAAAAACCACCCGTTATCGTTATGGGCCTTTTGATGTCTTACTGGCAATGATACGCCCTGACGGCAGTGAAATTCGCTTTGAATATGATTCACTGACACGACTTAAAAAAGTAGTGAATGCGAACGGGGAGGTTTATCTTTACGAACGGGATAAAGCGGGACAAATCATTCGTGAAGTTGATTTTACGGGGCGTGAGATTTGTTATCGCTATGACCGACTAGGACGTCGCATTGCCACTCGCTATCCGGATAACCATGAACTGCGTTGGCGCTATAATGAAAGTGGCTTAGTGGTTGAACAAAGCGAATGGTTTGAAGATGAGCAAGAAAGCCGCTGCTTATCCACGACTCAATATAGCTATAACGCACGTCAACAATTGATAAAAGCGACTAATCCTGACTCGGTGGTTGAATTTGAGTATGACGACCAAGGTCGTTTATGCAGTGAACGTATTAATGGACAAGAGATTGTTCATCAA
>NZ_KV791961.1:7609-222076 GCF_001808035.1 Proteus sp. HMSC14B05
GGGTACGGGTTGCCATGGGCTGGAGTGGAAATGGCTATGGTTTTTCTGCGGTACCGCGCATCGGCACACAAGTGCTGGTCAGTTACCTGAATGGGGATATCGACAGACCGATAATTACCGGTTGTACCTATGATGGTCGTAACGCACCACCGATTAAGTTCCCAGAGAATAAGACACAAACCACTTTCCGTAGCCAAACCCACAAAGGGGAAGGTTTTAATGAACTGCGTTTTGAAGATGCCGGCGGTAAGCAAGAGGTGTTTCTTCATGCGCAGAAGGATATGAATACCGTAGTCCAAAACGATAAAGGAACGACGGTAGGGGCTAACCATACTGAAACCATTATGCAAAACCAAAAGATCTCAGTACATGGTACGCAAACTACGGCGGTTCAAGCGGATCAAAAAAATATCGTGTTTGGTAACCAACATTCAATCGTGGATGGTGAAGTGTTGATCGCATCAGCCAAAGGTATTCGTTTAATTAGTGGCAACTCGGCACTTCAATTAAACCCTGACGGGACTATCACCTTAGTGTGTAACAACTTTGATTTTTACGGTCACGGTAGCGGTCGGATTGGTACTGGTGAGTTATTAGATTTGAATATGGACGGGGCAGGTCCCGGAAACCTTGAAATGAAACCCGATACTAGCACTATCGCTCAAGCGAAAGATCAGTTCTTCCCTAAAAAATAATTAAGCAAAAGTAATAAGGTCAGCCATGAATTATCAATTCCAAGAAGGTGCTATCACATTACCGGATGAAGAATATCAAGACAATAGTCTTAATATGCTGCGTTTCCCGACGTTACAAGGCAGTATTTCTATTACGCGTGATGTAGTGGCTCCAGAGATAACCCTCAATGACTATCTGGCTGGACAGTTGTCGGCCATCAAACGTGAAATGAAAAATGCGGTGGTAAAAGCACCCACAGATTTTCGTACCGAAAAAGGAGTTACAGGCTGTGAAATCTATTGTGAAACCAAACAAAAAGGGATCCCTATTTATCAGTGGATCGCCGCTTTTCGTCTCGAAAATAAAATAGTGGTGTTGACTTACTGCCAAATTAAACCGTTTTCCAATACTGAGCAGGCGCAATGGCGAGCGTTAAGAGACAGTTTTACGCCATCGCCCAATTAATGCAATCCCGATGTTTTAACCATACCCACTGACGATTTATTGTTTATTTTATAAGGATAGAGATATGGGAAATGAATTTTTCGCAGCCAAGCAAGGCGATAAATTAATGCACTCGTCAATCTTCGCCGATATCGTGTGTGGTGTGGTTAAAGGGGCGGTTTATGCCGCGATAGGGACGGCCGCTGTGGCGCTGACCATTGGGACAGGCGGTATGGCAACGGCCGCCGGTGCGGCCATTTTTGCCGGTGCAGGGCTGGCGGCGGGCTTTACTATCGGTGGATTGATTGATGATGCCGCTGATTGGGTCGCGGATGGGATCGATAGCTTATTCGGGCTAAGTAACCCTGATGGTGAAATCGATACAGGCTCGAAAAATGTACGTGTCAAAGGCAAGGGAGCCGCTCGCGCAGCGGGAAAATTACCGTCACCCGTACTATTAGCCTCAATTGCGGCAGATAATACCCCACCGAAAGAAGAAAAAGGCACCGAGATTGCCTTACGCGTATTGAAAAATACCGCCATGATGACGACTGGGGCATTTTCTTTATTGGCGGGTAAGGTGCTAGGGAGCCAAACCAACAATGCGGCACCCATAGCGCTCGATCCCTCCGAGTTTCCCGAATACCCTTCTCCAGAGCAAGGCTTTTTTGACAGTATTCTTTCCCCAGTAAAAGCTGCGAAACACCCGAATGCTGAACCTATGCCTTTGGATACCATCACGTGCGATAAATGGCATTGTGCTAGCGCCCCTTACTTTTTAGCCGAAGGGTCGAAAAAAGTCCAAATTAATAGCCAACCGGCGTGTCGTAACGGTGATAGAAGCACTTGTGAAGCCAAAATCAGTGATACGCAAGAAAAAGGGATTGTGCGTATTGGCGGTGGCAGTGTGGTAGTACGCGATATTATGAGTGGGCGTAACCCCTTTGCCGAAATGTTTGGTGAAATCCTCGGTGGCCTTGCTGTTGGCGCGGCGTCTACCCTGTTTCGCAGAGGGGGACTCAAGGCGATTAAACAGTGTTTGAATAGTGTAGGCTGTACTTTGGTGAGTGAAATCGCCAGTACCGCAGTGGGCAGTATGGTAGTCGCCTCGGTGACCCAAGCCTTTAATAGTGTGCGTCACCCCGTGCATGCGGCTACGGGGGCGAAAGTCCTAAATGGAGAGGATGACACCGATTTTATTATTGATGGTGTGTACCCGTTAGTCTGGTCGCGTATTTACCAAAGTCGTAATACGGGTGAAAATCGTTTAGGACGCGGTTGGGCGATGCCGTTTGATGTCTTTTTGACAATTGACGACACGGGTAAAGGGCTTGAGAATGAAAACATTTATTATCATGACATGTCGGGAAGGCGTTTAGCGTTAGGAAAAACCGCCCTTGGTCAGAAAGTGTTCTATCAAGATGAAGGCTTTACCGTCTATCGCACGACAAACAATCTTTTCCTTGTTGAATCGGCGGAAGGTGATTATCAATTTTTCGAAGCCAATCCACATAAAATCAATACACTGCGCTTAATGAAAAGTGCTGATCGTCATAATAACGCTTTACACTACCGCTATGCTAATGACGGTCAATTGGTACAAATTCATGATGATGCGTATCTGACCGATATCCGGTTACATTATGATGAAATCACCCAACGCTTACAGTCGGTGACCCGCCACCAAGGACAAGAAGAAAAAACGCTGGTCACTTATACTTATGATGCACAACAGCGTTTAGTGCAAGTCACTAATGCGGATAAGCGAGTGACTCGTCGTTTTGGCTGGGATGATGAATCGGGTTTAATGGCCATGCACCAATATGCCACAGGGGTCAGTAGTCATTATCGTTGGCAACGTTTTGATGCCTTTACCATTGAAGACAATGAACCTGAGTGGCGAGTGGTTGAGCACTGGCTTAAAGACGGTAAACGCTGTTTAGAGCATACCGAACTGACCTATGATTTAGCTCAACGAACCCTCACCACCGTGGAAACGGGGGGCGAAACCACCTTCCGTCGCTGGAATGAACAACAGCAAATTATCGAATACACTAATGCATTGAATGAAACGTGGTGGTTTGAATGGGATACCAGCCGCTTATTAACGAAAGCAATAGCCCCAGATGGCAGTGAATGGGGGTATACCTATGATGAGCGCGGTAATTTAACCCAATCGACCGATCCGGAACAACAATCGACTTGCTATGATTGGGACAAAGATTTTGCGTTTCCCACGGCACAAACTTTGCCAAATGGGGCGGCTTGGCATTGGGAGTACAATGAGCACGGCGATATTCGTCGTGTGATTGACCCGCTTGGCCATATCACGCGCTTGGCGTGGGATGACCAAGGCCTGTGTCTGGGGCAAGTGGATGCTAAGGGCAATGAAACCCACTATCGCTATAATGCCCGCGGTCAGTTAATCGAGCAACGGGACTGTTCGGGTTATCCCACCACCTTGACCTACGATGATTGGGGACAACTTCGCTCGTTGACCAATGCACAGAATGAAACCACGACTTACACCTTTAGTGAAGCGGGGTTGTTGTTAACAGAGCGCTTACCGGATGGGACAGAAAACCGTTATGACTATGATGCCACCGGGCAATTAGTGGGAATAACGGATGCCGGAGAGCGCCATATTCTGTTGCGCCGTAACCGTCGTGGACAAGTAATAGCCCGACGCGATCCGGCAGGGCATTGGTTGCATTTTCACTATGATACTTTCGGGCGCATGCAGGCACTGGAGAATGAACAGGGCGAGCAGTACCGCTTTGAGTATGATGCCTTGCATCGTTTAACCGATGAACATGATCTTATCGGACAACAAAAGCACTATCAGTACGATGTGATGGGGAATGTCACCCAGATAAAAACTACCCCGGGGCCTTGCGTTGATACGCCGATACCCTTATCCCCGCAGGTGACCACCTTTGGTTACGATAAAGTGGGACGGTTACTGTTTCGAGAAAACGCCGATTATCGCACGGAATACCTTTATCAACCTTTGAGTGTGACGTTACGCCGAGTCCCCATGGCGATATGGCATGAAGCCGAACGCACCGGCACCACCGCCCGCGTAGAGTATCAAGACGCCCTGACCTTTACCTACGATAAAGTGGGGCAGTTGGTTCGAGAAGCCAGCGCCCGCGGTGATTATCAACATCACTATGATGTGCTGGGTAATATCACTCGCACCGAGTTGCCCCATCAACGGGCATTTGAATACCTGTATTACGGCTCTGGGCATTTACAACAAACGCAATGGCGAGATAATGAGCAACTGACGGTATTGGCGGAATATCAACGAGACCGTTTACACCGAGAAACGTTACGCACCAGTGGCGCCTTAGACAATGAAACGGGCTATGACTGTCGGGGACGTATTACGCACCAAGTGGCGCGCCAAATGAATGCCTCACAGTTTGTGACCCCGGTGATTGACCGTCGTTACCGTTGGGATAAACGCAATCAACTTATCGAGCGCAGTGTCAGTTATGGTCAAACGGGCGAGGTTTTTACCGCCGGACATTGGTACTACCACAGTTATCAGTACGACCCACTGGGGCAGTTGACGGCGCATTTAGGGTCGGTACAAACCGAACACTTTCTGTATGATGCAGCGGCCAATTTACTGACCCGTCCGCACACCGAAGCACCGCATAACCAAGTACAAGGCAGTGATAAATTTGATTATCGCTACGACGGTTTTGGTCGCATGGTCTCGCGCTATGAAAAAGGCAGTAGCTCGGGGCAACGTTATCACTATGACAGTGACCACCGCATTATCGCGGTGGATATCGACCAAGGGCCCTTAGGGTATCAGCGAGCGGAATACCGCTACGATATCTTAGGGCGCCGGATTGAAAAACGGTTATGGAAAGCCAGTGCGATTGCCAACACAGTCACCTATCACCAACATGAGCCGGATGAAGTATACACCTTTGGCTGGGTAGGGATGCGACTGGTGTCTGAGCACAGTAGCGCAGCGCCCCATACCACGGTTTATCATGCTTACAATGACCAAAGTTATACGCCTCTTGCTCGCATTGAATGCACGGATAACCCGCTTAATCCGCAACGGGCGATTTATTATACGCACAGTAGTTTAAGTGGCTTACCGGAAGCGTTGACCAACAGTGACGGTGAAATAGTTTGGCAAGGGCAATACAGTGCTTGGGGGCATTTACAGCGTCAAACCCGCCCCACAAGCACATTTAATCGTGAACAGAACCTGCGTTTTCAAGGGCAGTATTTCGACAAAGAGACGGGGCTGCATTATAATACGTTCAGGTACTATGCCCCGGATTTAGGCCGTTTTACCCAACAAGACCCAATAGGGTTGGCAGGGGGGATAAATTTATATGCTTATGCGCCAAATCCATTGACATGGGTGGATCCGTGGGGTTGGGCTAAGCTGTTTGCATTAGGTACTTATGGTGAATTAAATGGTTCTGTGCATGTGGGCGATCAATTACAGGCTCATGAATTATTGAGACACGAATATTTAAAACAACAAGGCCTTGCAAACACATCACGGTTATCTGGAAATCCATCTATAGCTTTAGACCTAGATCATCATACTAGAGGCCCGTTGAAGGATACTAGAGGAATTGGGGGGGCTCATTGGCATGAAGCTGAAATTCGAGCTAATCAAGGGCTAGGTAAAAATGAGTTTGCTTCAACACTAAAACGTGAATTGGATATAACATCAGGTGGTTTAAGAAAATCAGGTGTTCCTGCTAGTCGAGTTAAACAATTAAGACAAGAAGCATTAAAATTTTATAAACAACAAGTTGCTGCAAAAGTAAAAAGTTGTAAATAGGAATATATATTATGTATGAAATTACTCAATTTATCGTAAGTGATAACAAAAATGTAGATTCAGGCTTGATTATAGGAGGTAATAAAGCATATGTGTCTAAATGGCCTATTAATCCAAAAGGAAAGGAGCTATTGCATCTTTTCTCTATAGATTGTGAGAAAGTAACTCCTCAGATCGCTGATGGCATTTTGCCCAAAACTGGTTATTTATCTATATTTTCAACATATGATAGTAATGATTATTTTCTTGATGAAATAACTTATTTTGGTGATGAGAACGAGTTAGGCCTGATTAAATCAGGCTTTACTTTTGTATCTTATTCATTAACTGGTAGTTTAAGTAAAACAAATGAAGACTTTATACCTGAAACTAAAGTTGATTTATTAAATACAAAAATTAATAGTGAAGATTATCCAATGATATCATTTTTTTCAAAAGATATTCCAAATGGATTAACTGGTGTGGATGAGATTTTGAAAAATTATCATTTTGTCTGTCAGGTATATTCTGCAGATTTCCCTCCCCCTTTTAAAGACGTATTGGGATTGTCCGATGCCATCGGATACTTATTTATTAAAAATGAAGGAAATAATATAGAGGGCCTTTTCTTCGTGCAAACAGCATAAAGACCCTAGTAGTAATTATTATAATTTAAATTATGTAATTTCCTGTGTTGGATATATAATCACTATGCCAAGGCAGGTAATTACATAATATTATTTACCGAACTATGTTTTAACCTTAATGCATTTATTCATTTTCTATTATTAATAAATAATTAAAACTGAAATTTTATAATTATTTACTATATATCTTCAGTGGAGATTGTTTAAAAAATATAATTTATATTTTAATTATAATCTTATTCCAAAAAATGCATTAATTATAGATTTTGGTTAGTGATTCAAATAAAGATGTGTTTAAAATAATCATAACAGAATGAACTATTTAATAATTTAATAAATCGTATTTTACTGCAAATAAATAAGTTAAATTAAAAGTTATTTTTAATAATTAAATGGATGTATTAAATTAATTCAGGTTCGTGATGATTTTTCAGTTATAGTTAAAATTGATTCTATGCAACTGAATAATGCTAATAAATTCCCTAAGTTTAAGTATATTATTTCAGGTCAATTAAAAATGAAGGAGATTTCACATACTGGAAAATTATTCCTTTTTGTCACATTAAAAATATGAAACACTCAGTAAAATGATTAAAAATAAAATTAATGCTAGGAGTAAACGTGATGCTTGATAACACTAAGGCAGTAGCTCGGGACAACGTTATCACTATGACAGTGACCACCGCATTATCGCGGTGGATATCGACCAAGGGCCCTTAGGGTATCAGCGAGCGGAATACCGCTACGATATCTTAGGGCGCCGGATTGAAAAACGGTTATGGAAAGCCAGTGCGATTGCCAATACAATGACCTATCACCAACATGAGCCGGATAAAGTGTACAAAAGGTTCTAGATGAGATCCTATAACAACTGAAAAAGGGAAAGAAAGATAATGGAGTATATAACTAATAAACATTGGGCCAAATATATCAAGGGATATATTTTTACTGGTTGTGCAATCCGAGATAAAAATATTGTGTACTTTTGTTTGCGCAAAGATATTCCATACGAAAAGGCTCGAAACTTATGGAACAGTGAAATACCTAGTATGTTATTAGCTATCTATTTAGATACACCAGCCACACCTACAGGGTATGCGAGTATTACTGGATTTGATAATCCTAAAGTAGGTGTTTGTTTAAAACCGAAAGAACAAGGGATACTTGCATCTAGAGGTGATGATGGTGTTGTGGTGTGTGTGGGCAGTGGTGCTAATTTACCACCAGAAAAGGTTATGCCAGAAAAAGAAGCTTTTCCGATAAATATTAAATGTATTGATGGTTATGCCTACTATGTTGGCCCAGGAAGAGATATTTATAAACGAATCGATATTGGTCAGTGGCAACAGATACAAAATGGTATTCCAGAGAGTAAATTCAATACAGATATGGGGTTTGATGATCTCGATGGTTTTTCTGAACAGGATATGTATGCCGTTGGCGGTGCAGGTGATGTTTGGCATTATAATGGCGAAATCTGGATCCCCTGTGGTTTTCCCTCTAATGAGCAATTAAGTGCAGTTTTATGCGCCCCTGATGGTTATGTGTATATTGGCGGTGAAGGGGGCAGTTTATGGCGAGGGCGTGAATATCAATGGGAAAAACTTTATCACGGCAGTTCGGCTATTTTACTGAACCAGTTGCGTTGGTTTGAAGATAAAGTGTGGGCATGTGATGACTATCGCTTACAGTGTTGGAATGGTAAAGAAATGGTCCGTCCCAAGGATGGTGATAAAAATGTTATCGCCTCAGGTCATATGGATGTCCGCGATGGGATTTTAGTTGTAGCTGATGATTATAATGTTGATCTGTATGATGGAACCGCTTGGCATAAGATAGTGAGACCTTATAAATAATAGGATTATTGTGAACATCAAGGCCTTATTGGAACTTACCCCTCCAGAGTTCTAAAGCCTTTTCACCGGAGGAAAAACCTCCTGCATATGGCCTATTTTGCGTGGTTCAGGTGCTGTCAGTTTCAATGTCATTCCTCTTAAGGGGATTTAGACATCACTGTTTTTCGTAATGTTTCGTTGCTTACAAGTGTTGCATCAAGTGGGTTGATAACTTCCTGATAAACTTCGGAATTAACATTTATGACTCGCAGATCTGTCAGTGTTTCTTCGGCTGAACGTCGAACGGCTTTCAAAACAAATTCAGTATGGTTTTTTCCCACAGCACGAATAAAACAATAAAAAACCCAACAACATATCTAATTAAATGCTGTTGGGTTATAAAACGTGTTATCTAACTGTATGCTTTAAAACGATGAAAAAGCCATTAAAGTACAGCGACAATGGCTTCACACAATGGAACCATATTTTCCAGTGTTAAGCCTGCGACATTAATACGACCAGAGCCGACAATATAAATACCATATTCAGCACGTAGACGTTCAACTTGCTCTTTATTAAGGCCACTAAATGAGAACATACCATTTTGGTCAATAATAAAGCTGAAATCTTGTTTTGCGCCTTTTTCTTGTAAGGTTGTCACCAGCAATTGGCGCATACGCTGAATGCGTTCACGCATTGTGGTGAGCTCTTCAATCCACTCTTCTTTTAACTCTGGGTTAGATAAAATAGTGGTCACCACAGATGCACCATGTGCCGGTGGATTAGAGTAGTTTGCGCGAATAATCGCCTTGGCTTGGCTAAATGCTTTCTCAGCAGTATCGCTCTCTTTTGCGACAATAGTGCAAGCACCTACACGCTCATTATAAAGGCCAAAGTTTTTTGAATATGAGCTTGCAACAATCAGCTCAGGATTGCTTTCAGCAAATAGGCGTAAGCCTTGCGCGTCTTCTTCAAGACCATTAGCAAAACCTTGGTAAGCAAAGTCAAATACTGGTAACCAACCTTTCTCTGCGGATAAGGCAGCCAGTTGACGCCATTGCTCTAGCGTTGGGTCAATACCACTTGGGTTATGGCAACATCCGTGGAATAGCACAACATCACCTGCTTGTGCATTTTGTAGGCTGGCTAGCATACCTTCAAAATCTAAACCGTGGCTTTCGGCATCATAATAATCATATTGGCAAATCTCTAAGCCTGCAGTCTGAAAAATATTATTATGGTTTGGCCAAGTCGGGTTACTTATCCATACACGTTTAGCATTAGTTTGCTGAGCAATAAAATCCGCTGCAATACGTAATGCCCCAGTACCACCCGGAGCTTGTGCTGTACGTGCACGTTTTTCTGTGATGATAGGGTGTTGTTCACCAAACAACAGTGCTTGAGTGACCGCACCAAACTCAGGAATACCGCCAATAGGAAGATAATTTTTAGTGGATTCGTTTTCTAATAAATATTTTTCTGCTTTTTTAACGGTGGTGAGTACAGGTGTTTTACCTGTTTCATCCTTATAAACACCAATCCCTAAGTTAATTTTGTTTTCACGAGTATCAGAACGGAAACTATCAGCTAAACCCAGAATAGGATCGGCTGGTGCAGCAATGATTTTCTCAAACATAGTGTAATTATTCCCTAAGCTCAAAACGAAGCCGAATTATGAGTAACAAGAGTAACGCTATAGAATCGGTTTGCCAACAGTTTGTAGAGAAATTAGCAAGAAGTTGTGAACTAAGTGAGAATAAATAGCAAAACAAGATGTAAATAAGTAAATCTTTCGTGATTACATTAACATGTAAATATAACCACTAAAAATAACCAATAGTTTAGTATAATAAACTGTTTATCTTGGTGTTAGAAAAGGGGGGAACAGAAAAGCGAGCAACATAAATAGGATAGGAAAATAAAAAAGCAACACCGAAGTGTTGCTTTTCACATCAATTAACTTGACTGTTTAATTACCTTAAAGGGTAATTAGAACTGATAAGTCAGACCTAAACCAACTACGTTGTCAGTTGCAACGCCGTAAGTTTTAGTGAAGTCATTGTCATCTAACAGGTTGATTTTATAATCAACAACTGCAGTCATGTTTTTGTTAAATTTGTAGAAAGAACCTACAGAGATATATTTAACTAAATCTTGGTCGTTACCTTGAGCAACACCTAAGTCTTTACCTTTAGATTGAACATAGGCTAAAGATGGTTTGATACCTAAATCAGCAAAATCATACTGTGCAGTTAACTCGATATTTTGAGTTTTGTTAGCAATATTATTTTTATTACCGAAATAGGTCATGTTACGGGTTTCACCGTACATTGCAGCTAAGTAAACATTGTTAGCTTCAAACTTACCACCAACGTTCCATGCTTCAGCGCGTTCACCTTTTGCTGAGCTGTAATGTTGTTGGCCAGAAGTACGAGCAGAGTTAGAGTAACCACCACCCAGTGTTACGCCCCAGCCTAAGTTATAAGCGGTAGAGAAACCGTAACCATCACCGTTAGCTTTTTTATCTACACTGTAGCCTACAACATTATCATTGTCATCAGTGATTTTTTCACCACGAGCATTGTTGGTGTTTTCGTTGTTTTTGCCTTGATATTGCAGAGCAAAGCTTAAGCCATCAACATAACCGAACATATCAGTGTTGCGGTAAGTTAATACGCCAGTAGCACGGCCAGTCATATAAACGTCAGTTTGTGACATTGAGTCACCGCCCCATAAAGGCAGAACGTCAGTCCATGCGTTGGTGTCATAAATTACACCGTAGTTACGGCCGTAGTCTAAAGAACCGAAGTCAGCAAATTTCAGACCAGCAAAAGCCAGACGAGTTTTGTTGTTACCTTCGCTTCCTTCAGTATTATTAGTTTTAACTTCGTACTCGAAACGACCAAAACCAACTAAGTCTTTATTGATTTGAGTTTCGCCTTTGAAACCGATACGTGCACGAGATGCATCACCGTCTTCACCAGAATCTTTGTCAGCGAAGTAATGACGAACGTCAACTTTACCGTAGATATCTACTTTGTTGCCGTCTTTGTTGTACATTTCAGCTGCGTTTGCTGCACCAGCAAACATTAAAGCTGGGATTACCACTGCAAGAATATTGCGCTTCATCATTATTATTACCCTCATTGGTGTTATTCAGACACCTTTGCCACTGCCAGAAATAGTTTCTTAATTTTTATGGAACTATTTATGAGAGTTAAGTGTCGTCTGTGTCGGGTGACAGTGTTCCATTGGTAAAAAATTTTATCTACCCCGAATTTGCTACAAAATCGAAAAAAGTGTAACAAATTGTAACAATGTATTTCAAAGTGTGTATTTGGGGGAACTTTTCCATCAAATTGTAGCCATGCATAAAAAAAGCCAACCCTGAGGTTGGCTTCTGGTATAACTAAAGTTAGTACAATTAATCAGCAACACAAATGTTTTTTGTTGGCTACTAATTAATCAAACTATTAGAAATCGACATTTCTTGGTGTACGTGGGAATGGGATCACTTCACGAATATTTGTGACACCAGTCACATAAGCAACTAAGCGTTCAAAGCCGAGACCAAAACCAGAGTGTGGTACTGTGCCATAACGGCGTAAATCACGATACCACCAGTAGTCTTCTTTATTCATACCCATCTCAGCTAAACGTTTATCAAACATCTCTAAACGTTCTTCACGTTGAGAACCACCAATGATTTCACCGATACCTGGTGCTAACACATCCATTGCCGCAACTGTTTTGCCGTCTTCATTCATACGCATATAGAATGCTTTGATATCTTTCGGGTAGTTCTTCACAACCACAGGGGCTTTAAAGTGTTTCTCAGCAAGATAGCGCTCATGCTCGGAGGAGAGGTCAACACCCCAATAAACTGGGTTTTCAAATTTCTGGCCACAATTTTCTAACACAGTAATCGCATCTGTGTAGTCAATTTGTGCGAAATCAGAAGCAATAAAGTGCTCTAAACGTGTAATGGCTTCTTTATCAACGCGTTGAGCAAAAAACTCCATATCATCTCTGCGCTCAGCTAACACCGCAGCAAAGGCATATTTCAGCATTTTTTCTGCTAATCCGGCGATATCATTCAGATCAGCAAAAGCCACTTCAGGTTCAACCATCCAGAATTCAGCCAAGTGACGACTAGTATTTGAATTCTCAGCGCGGAAAGTTGGGCCGAAAGTATAGACTTTACTTAATGCAGAGGCATAAGTTTCGCCGTTTAATTGTCCTGATACGGTTAAGAAAGCTTCACGACCAAAAAAGTCTTCGCTAAAATCAACTTCACCTTTATCAGTACGTGGCAGGTTGTTCATATCTAAGGTAGAGACACGGAACATTTCACCCGCACCTTCGGTATCCGCCGCCGTAATTAATGGCGTAGAAACCCAGAAAAAGCCTTGCTCATCGAAGAAACGATGTAGTGCTTGTGCCAAGGTATGGCGAACACGTGCAACAGCACCAATTAAGTTTGTGCGTGGACGAAGATGAGCAACTTCACGCAGATACTCAACGCTGTGACGTTTAGCGGCCATCGGATAAGTTTCCGGATCATCAACCATTCCTACTACCACAACTTTGGTCGCATGAATTTCAAAGTTCTGACCTTGACCCGGAGATTCAACAATTTTACCGGTGACTTCCACAGAGCAACCTGTGGTTAAGTGCAGCACTTCATCTTGATAATTCGGTAAATTATTATTAATGATGGCCTGTACTGGATTAAAGCAGGAACCGTCATAGACGGTAAGGAATGAGATACCAGCTTTTGAATCTCTTCTTGTACGTACCCAACCGCGAACGGTGACGTCTTCGCCAACCGCGATACGGCCTTGCAGTACGTCGACTACAGGCGCAACGATCATAAATAAATCTCTCTTCGTTTAATTAAAATAATTGTTTAGTAAATTCATTCTGCCCCTGTCGGACAGTTTTTCTATGTTACTTGCAATAGCGCAGGAAACAAGTAGGAAATTTCAGTTTAAAGAGGGAATCAGCAAGAGAAAAGCCTTTATAGAAAATATTTTGCTAAAAATAGGTAAAATCAGTCGAATAGTGGGGGTGATAGCAAAAAGAAAGGGCAATATTGGCCCTTTCTTTATAGATAGAATAGATAGAGTGAATAGATAGCGATTTAATCTTTATTAACAAGCTTGCCTAACAAGAGGAACATCAAAGGCTTTACGTAGCTTGTCGACAAACTCATCATCTTCACAAATGGTTTTACCTGGACTATCTGATAATTTAGCAACAGGTTTACCATTACACTCCACCAGCTTAATCACAATATTAAGAGGTGTAATATTCGGGATATTACAAGTCAATCTGGTGCCGATACCAAAAATTAAGCGGATACGCTTATAGAAATGCTTATAAAGTACTAAGGCTTTCTGAAAGTCGAGGCTATCAGAGAATACCAATACTTTACTCATCGGATCGATACCGAGCTTTTCATAATGAGCAATGGCTTTTTCACCCCATTCAATCGGATCACCTGAGTCATGACGTAACCCTTGATAACGGCTGGCGAATGGCATATCAAAGTCACGTAAGAATGCATCCATAGTGATACAATCAGTGAGTGCAATACCGAGTTGATCTGGGTATTCATCTAACCATGATTGCAATGCAGCCCGTTGACTATTGGCAAGCTCAGGACTAATTTGCTGATGTGCTTGGAACCATTCATGGGCTTGTGTGCCTACGGGGGCCAGTTGCATACGTTCAGCAAAATGATAGTTACTGGTGCCGATAAGATAAGGGAAATGATTTTTTAATTCATCGACAATGGCACGTTGCACATCATAAGAAAAGCGACGACGAGTACCAAAATCCATCAATTTGAAATCCGCTAAATCAATCTGTTGTTCAGCCGCATCACGATAGAAAATATCGATAAGTTTGCGTAATTGAATAACAGCGTCATCAGCGGTGATTTGTGGCGAACGAGCACGGTGGACAATTTCACTCACCAATGCTAACAAAGGAACTTCCCATAAAATAACTTCACGCCAAGGGCCAGTTATCTTAATTGTCAATTGATTGTCAGCAGTGGTCGCGATATGCACTTGCTCGGGTTTAAAGCGAAAATGTTTAAACCATTGCAGATAGTCATTTTTAAAGAAAGGCAGGCTTTGAAGATAGCCAAACTCTTCATTAGTTAATGACAAGTCTGCCATCATATCCACTTGATGGCGTAAGGTTGTTGCATATTCACCTAGACGTTCATCACTCCGGCAGCGGAATTCAGCAACGACAGGAATATCACTATAATGATGGTAAACCGCCTGTTGCATGTGGAGCTTGTATGCATCGGTATCCAACAGTGATGTAATAATCGGTGTAGCGTCTAAAATCATAGCGCGTCAAGCATCCTCACGGAGCGTTTTTATGTCAGCTAAATCGTTAAGGTTGGAGAGTATACCCGAATATGATGATAATGCGTCACTATTCGTTAATATTTCTCTGCGACATAAAAACAAGCTGTAAATCTCTATTGAGTTTACCACGTTAAACATAATTTGGGAGTATGTTAGCATCAATTAGCAAATAAATTAGTTACACATATTAATATCCCATTAACATTCTATTGACTTTTAATGTGCTCAATTGAATATTCGACTAGCTAAACCGTTTTTTGACGAGTAAGCTTTGGTTATATAACCGTAAAATAGTCGTGTTAACTAAAAGGCTTTTTTCTATGACACAACAAAGAATTGCTAAATATCGTAAAGATTACCGCGCCCCAGATTACACCATCACTGATTTGCATCTTGATTTTATCTTAGATAAAGAAAAAACACAGGTTACTGCTATTAGCCAATGCAAGCGCTTAGCGACAACAGCAACGTCGTTGGTGTTAGATGGGGAAGATTTAACATTAAAATCTATTTTTGTTAATGATGTTGCTTGGACACACTATAAAGAAGAAAACGGCAAACTCATCATTGACCAATTGCCTGAACAGTTTACGTTAAAAATTATTAATGAGATTAACCCATCAGCTAATACCGCGTTAGAAGGGTTATATGTTTCTGGCGATGCGCTATGTACACAGTGTGAAGCGGAAGGTTTCCGTCATATTACTTATTATTTAGATAGACCGGATGTTTTAGCGCGCTATACCACCACGATCACTGCAGATAAAAAACAGTATCCTTATCTATTATCTAATGGTAACCGTGTTGCACAAGGTGATCTTGAAGATGGTCGTCATTGGGTGACTTGGGAAGATCCGCATCCTAAACCAAGTTATCTCTTTGCATTAGTGGCGGGAGACTTTGATGTATTACGCGATACATTTAACACTAAAAGTGGTCGTGAAGTTGCTTTAGAGCTATTTGTCGATAAAGGTAATCTTGATCGTGCTGATTGGGCGATGACATCACTAAAAAATGCCATGAAATGGGATGAGTCACGCTTTAATTTAGAATACGATCTCGATATCTATATGATAGTCGCCGTTGATTTCTTTAATATGGGAGCAATGGAGAATAAAGGGCTTAATGTCTTTAACTCTAAATATGTTCTTGCTAAAAGCGAAACAGCAACAGACAAAGATTATTTAGGGATTGAATCTGTTATTGGCCATGAATATTTCCATAACTGGACAGGTAACCGTATTACTTGCCGTGACTGGTTCCAATTAAGCTTAAAAGAGGGACTAACGGTTTTCCGTGATCAAGAATTTAGCTCTGATTTAGGCTCTCGCTCAGTTAATCGTATCAATAACGTGCGTGTGATGCGTACAGCACAGTTTGCCGAAGATGCAAGCCCAATGGCTCATCCAATTCGTCCAGATAGTGTGATTGAAATGAATAACTTCTATACCTTAACGGTATATGAAAAAGGGGCGGAAGTGATCCGTATGATCCACACGCTACTCGGTGAAGAGAAATTCCAAGCGGGTATGCAGATGTATATTCATCGTCACGATGGTAGTGCAGCGACCTGTGATGATTTTGTACAAGCGATGGAAGATGCCTCTAATGTTGACCTGACTTTATTCCGTCGTTGGTATAGCCAATCAGGTACACCGGTATTGACTGTACGTGATAGCTATGACGCACAAAAACAGCAATATACATTAACCGTCAGCCAAATGACGCCACCAACGGCAGATCAGGCGGAAAAACAAGTTCTACATATTCCGTTAGATATTGAATTATATAATCAACAAGGGGAGGTTATCCCTTTACGTTCACAAGGTCAGCCGGTTTCTAATGTATTAAATGTGGTGAGAGAAGAGCAGCAGTTTATTTTTGATGATGTTGCTCAACAGCCAATTCCTTCATTATTGCGAGAATTCTCTGCGCCAGTAAAACTTGATTATCCTTTTACGGATGAGCAACTCTCATTCTTAATGAAACATGCACGTAATGCTTTTTCTCGTTGGGATGCGGCGCAATCTTTATTAGGTCGTTATATTAAAGAAAACGTTTCGCGTGTTCAAAAAGGGCAACCATTAATTTTACCTGAAATGGTAATTGATGCTTTCCGTGCTGTATTGCTTGATAAAGATATCGATCCTGCCTTGGCAGCACTTATTCTGACATTACCTACCGATGTTGAAGCGGGCGAAGCTTTTGCTATTATCGATCCTATTGCTATTCATCAGGCCTTAGGTTTTATTCGTAAAACTTTAGCCACTGAAATGGCTGATGAGTTCTCTGCGGTTTATCACTCAATGCATATCGGTGCTTACCGTGTCGATCATGGTGATATTGCTAAACGTGATTTACGCAATGTCTGCTTGGGTTATTTAGCCGTTGAAAACCAGCAAACGGGTAATCAATTGGTTGAAGCGCAATATCACAATAGCGACAATATGACCGATGCACTCGCGGCCTTAAATGCCGCAGTAATGGCACAATTACCTTGTAAAGAGGCACTATTACAAGAGTTTGATGATAAATGGCATCAAGATGGCTTGGTAATGGATAAGTGGTTTAGCTTACAAGCAATGAGTCCGGCAACTGATGTATTACAAACAGTACGCAGTTTGCTATCACATCGCTCTTTTACTTTAGCTAACCCAAATCGTACTCGTGCTTTAATCGGTGCGTTTGTGAATAATAACCCTGTGGCTTTCCATGCAGAAGATGGCTCAGGTTATTTATTATTGACAGAAATTCTGACTGACTTAAATAGCCGAAATCCACAGGTTGCATCTCGTCTTATTGAGCCGTTTATTCGTTTGAAACGCTATGATGCTAATCGCCAAGAGAAAATGCGTGCCGAGTTATTAAAGCTAAAAGCCCTTGATAACTTATCAGGTGATTTATATGAGAAAATCACTAAAGCATTAGCGGATTAACACTATATCGCTATCACTAAGTAAGTGATAAGAAGGTATTAAGTTAGCATGATAATTAGATCCCCAGCATATTCTGGGGATTTTTTATGGTAAGTATTTCATACAAAAAATTATAATGGTTTAATAATATGTATTGAATAAAAGCTAAGGGGTTATGACTATTATTCAAATAATTTTTGGCGTTCTTTTTCTAATTGTAAAATTAATTCTTTTTCGCTTGGTAATTCAAGCATATATTTTGAAGCGAATAGCTGTTTACTTTCATTTAGAATGGAGTATTTGGCTACTGTGTGATTTTTTTCAGTGCAAAGAATTAGTCCTATGGTTGGATTATCATCATGACGGCGTTTTTTCTCTTCATACATGCGGACATACATATCCATTTGCCCAACATCTTGATGGGTGAGTTTATGCATTTTTAAGTCTATTAACAAAAAGCATTTTAAGTGAAAGTTATAAAAAACTAAATCAATATAGAAATCACCATCATTAGTACTAATACGTTGTTGTCGTTCGACAAAAGCAAACCCTTTTCCTAATTCGAGTAAGAATTCTTTTAGGTTTTCTATTAAAGTTTGTTCTAGTTTATTTTCTTGCAGGATACTACTAGGTAGTCCTAGAAAATCAAAAATATAGGGATCACGTAAATAATCTTTGACTGAAGTTGCGAGTTCAGTAGTTTTTTGTTTTCCTTCAGCTAATACAGGATAAATACTTTGCTGTTTCCCCTGTGTTGAAAGTAATCGTTCATAATATAATGTGCTAATTTGTCTTTCTAATGCACGGGCGGACCAAGATTGTGTAATTGCTTCATCTATATACCATTGACGGGCGAGTTCATTCTTTAGTTTTAGTAGCGTTCTATAATGAGTCCAACTTAATTCGTGACGCACTGCGTCACGAATTGGAAATGTGAGATAAAATTTCCTCATATATCGAAGATTTGAGGTATCAAATCCTTTACCAAATTCTTTTGTTAATTCAGCTGATAAAGTTTGTAAAACTCTTTTTCCAAATTTTGCTCGATTATCTCCATGTTGTTCATCTTCAACAATTAAACGACCGATTTCCCAATATGTTTGTACCATTATGCTGTTTACTGCTTGTACTGTGTTTTTTCTACCTTGTATCAAGAGGTTTCGAATATTCGTAAGTAAAGGGGTGTGCGTGTTAATGGTTTTTTTATCGTTCATAAAGTAGTTTCCATTTTTGAGTATAAAAGACTCTTTTATTCAATTTACTATCCAAGTTTAGCGCTACTGAATTGCTAGGATTTAACTAGTGTTATATTGCTCAATAATTGTAGAAAACTTTATTTATTGATAAATATGAAAAAAATCTTAAATATTGATTTTTTTAAGTTTTTTGAGATGTTACATCATCTTAATGAAAGGAGAATTGTGCGAGGGACATCATAAACTGGGGATTTTTTATGGTGAATTGTGCAATTGAAACGTTTACTTTTCGTGCTTTTATCTATATGATGCTCGACGCTTAAATCGTCGTAGACATATCATTCCTAATACCCGATATTCTCAATGGAGATCGTATGTATTATTCCTTAGTAAGGAAGGCATTGTTTCGGCTAGATCCTGAACGTGCCCATGATTTTACCTTTCGTCAGTTAAAACGCTTATCTCATTCCCCATTTCAATTTCTTATTCAACAATCACTTCCTGCCAAACCCGTTTCTTGCATGGGACTTTCATTTAAAAATCCTCTCGGTCTTGCCGCCGGCCTTGATAAAAATGGTGATTGCATTGATGCATTAGGGGCAATGGGGTTTGGCTTTATTGAAGTGGGTACTGTTACACCACGAGCACAAGTAGGTAATAACAAACCGCGTCTCTTTCGCTTAGTAGAAGCTGAAGGCTTAATTAATCGAATGGGGTTTAATAATTTAGGGGTTGATAACCTAATAGAGAATGTAAAACAATCTCAATATGGTGGTGTGCTGGGTATTAATATCGGTAAAAATAAAGATACCCCCGTAGAGCAAGGAAAAGATGATTACTTAATCTGTATGGAAAAAGTTTACCCTTATGCAGGTTATATTGCGATTAACATCTCTTCACCTAACACCCCCGGCTTACGGACACTCCAATATGGTGAAGCATTAGACGATTTATTATCTGCGATTAAAAATAAACAACTTGAGTTACAAGGGAAATATCAAAAATATGTGCCTGTGGCCGTTAAAATTGCCCCTGATCTTACTCATGAAGAATTAATCCAAGTTGCAGATAGCTTAGTGCGTCACCATATTGATGGCGTAATTGCGACCAATACAACATTAGACAAATCATTAGTGAGTGGATTAGATCACTGCAATGAAGCCGGTGGATTAAGCGGTCGTCCGGTTCAATCAAAAAGTACACAAATCATTCGACAACTAAATGAAGAGTTAAAAGGCGCTTTACCTATTATTGGGGTAGGGGGGATTGATTCATTGACTGCCGCACGCGAAAAAATGGATGCAGGTGCTTCTTTAATACAAGTCTATTCAGGATTCATTTATCATGGTCCTGCACTTATAAAATCTATAATTAATCATATTTAATTACATTCAATAATCAGTTAAGGGCTTTTCTTCTGCCCTTAACTCGTTTATATTGCCTCTAGTTGATTATTTTTTATTAAATGGCAGTGATTGTGCTTAATTAATAAAAAAATGAACCCTGTTTTTGTTAGGTGGTATTAAATATTTTATTTAGGTTATTTAATATTGAGTATCAGAGAAAAAAGCAGGTAATAAATCGAAGGGGGAATAATTAGTGATAATAAAACCCGATGATCGCTGGCGTTGGTATTTTGATGACGAGCAACAAAAGTTGATGCTCGATTTAGCTAATGGAATGATTTTTCGTAGTCGTTTTCCAAGTAAAATGCTAAGTGCAACTGCTCATCAATCATCACCTTTTACTGTTGATGATGCTGCTCTTTATTATGGATATGATGAGCAAATCCGCCAGATTGATATGCCTTCTGAGTCGCGAGCAGAATTAGCGTTAAACGCATTAATAGCCCATCGTTTTTTAAAGCCATTAATGCCTAAGAGCTGGTATTTTGAAGTGAGTCATTCATCAACCCGCCCTTATTTAGCTCAAGTGGTGGAAACCGCATTGAAAGATAGCAATGAAAAAGTGCTTTTTTTAGTGGCGGAAGTGGGAGAGCAAGCCTGTTTATGCTTATTAGCCCAGCCTCAGTTAGCATTATTTGATAGAACACTAACGTTTTGTGATCCACTAAAAATCATGAATGATCGGTTAAGTGAATATCATAAACAGTCTGAGCCAAGATCGTTTTTGTACGAAAAAGTCATCTAATAAAAGAGTAAAAAGGACTTACTCTTTTATTTTCACTTATTGTTTATAATATGCTAAAAACAATTGGCCTTAAACAACACTTCCTAAAATCAAATCTGCATTATTCTCTTTTTGCAACAAATTTATAAAAGTAAATAAAGTGAGTTTATAGTTAATTTAAAATTGAGTTATTGATGAGATGATTCTTAATCAGCAGAGCAGATCATGCAAAATAAAAAGAAGATAAGGACAGTTTACCTTCTTTTTATTTGTGATAAAGATAAGCGTTATTTTTTATTAAGTGAAAGTTTTACATTGCCTTTAGGAACACAACTACATGCGAGTATTCTGCCAGAACGTTTTATGGCACCTGCTTTTAATGCATTGACATCACCTTCATCTAATTGAATAACACAAGAGCCACAAATCCCCGCACGACAACTATAGGGAATAGCATAACCGTGATTTTCCAGTTGCTCTAACAACACCTCTTGATTATTCCCAGCAAAGCTGATGCCATTAAATTCAATAGTGACAGCTTGTTTTGGCTCTTGAGCGGAGGCTGCTGTAACCGCATTGTCAGTTGCCGGTTCGGTTGTTTGCTCTGTTGTTTGTAAATAAGATTTCGCTTCTTTATAAGCTAATATTTCAACTTTATCCCCAACACGAATAATACCTGATTGGCGAATGATAATATTTTGACCAAAATCCACATCGCCTTTTTCATCTGTACGGAATGTTTGCAGTGTTGCTAACGGTTCTGTGGTAGGATGTTTAATGCCTTTATCGATACTGATAGTGGTCATAATGCAGCGACTGCAAGGCTTGACTAAGTCCATGACGACAGAGCCAATACGGATTGTTTGCCAGCTATCTTCTGCAAAAGGTTTTGCACCTGTGATGATGATATTACCGCGAAATTGCTCAATATTGATTGAAGCTGGGCAACGCTGTTGCAGAGACTGAAATGAGGCTTCATTAATCAATAGATAAGGGTAACCGTCAGCGAACGAAACCGCGGTTTCAGGAGATTTTTTTACTCGACGTGTTGATTTTTCACCCGTCCAGCGAAGTTGTACATCCATGCCTAAATAGCGGCTGAACCATTGATTTATTTCATCTGGGGCAACATAAGCGGTAAAATGATTTCCCCACACTTCAGTTGGTTGTAATGAAGATTGAAAATCCTGATAAGTAATGGCAATTCCTTCACCATCGGGTGCTTGAATATAAATACCATTTGTCATTACAGTGGGAATAAAACACAGCAACAAAGGGTATTTACGTGCGGTGATAAATGTCCCCTCAGGGGTCGTTATCATAAAATCACGATCAAACGTGAAGCCGCTTTCACGGGCAAAGGCTTGAGAAAGACGGATCCCTTTCATTGATTTTACAGGGTGTATATAAAGGCGTGATACGTTGATCATCAGTGCTCCCAAAAAGGTTTTATTATTTTTTTATCGTCAGTAACTTTATGACAACGTAATACAATTAGCTATAATGCCCAACAATTTTATTTTAGGTGGTAACAATATTATGCGCTCTCTGTTTGCCAGCACAGGCCGAGGTCTGGAAGAATTATTAAAAACTGAACTTGAACACCTTGGTGCCCAGTCTTGCCAGATTACGCAAGGTGGTGTCTATTTCCGTGCTGATGATAAAACCATGTATCAGTCTTTGCTCTGGAGCCGTTTAGCTTCTCGCATCATGCTTCCGCTAAATGAATTTAATGTCTACAGTGATCTAGATTTATACCTTGGTGTGCAAGCAATTGATTGGAGCGAAGTATTTACAGTTAATCATACTTTTGCTATTCACTTTAATGGCACTAATGATGTGATCCGTAATAGCCAATATGGTGCATTAAAAGCGAAAGATGCTATCGTCGATTCATTCCAACGTAAAATAGGGCAACGACCGGATGTTGCTAAGCAATCACCGGATATTCGTTTAACTATACATCTACATAAAGAAAAAGCGTCATTATCTTTAGATCTCAGTGGCGATGGATTACATCAACGTGGTTATCGTGACTTAACAGGGCAAGCACCGCTAAAAGAGAATCTAGCCGCAGCGATTATTATGCGTTCAGGTTGGAAAACCGATACACCATTAATTGATCCTATGTGTGGCTCAGGTACTTTACTTATTGAAGCGGCAATGATGGCGACGGATTGTGCCCCCGCTTTAAATCGAGTCCATTGGGGTTTTCGTCATTGGTTAGGACATAATGAAGCGCTATGGAAAGAAGTCACTCATGAAGCATTTGCCCGCTTCCGTGAAGGTAAAAAGAATACTCAAGCGCGTTTTTATGGTTTCGATGTGGATAAACGCGTATTAGATATGGCAAGAGCTAACGCACGCCGTGCGGATGTGGCCGATTTAATTACTTTTACCCAAGGTGATGCAGCAAAACTGACTAATCCAGTATCCACGGGTGTTAAAGGGACGATTATTAGTAACCCGCCTTATGGTGAACGTTTAGAAAGTGAACCCGCACTCATTGCCTTGCATAGTCAGTTAGGACGAGCGGTAAAAGCCCATTTCCCAGGATGGCGATTATCACTTTTTAGTGCTTCTCCTGAATTGTTAAGCTGTATTCAGTTACGTGCTGAGCGTGAATTTAAAGCTAAAAATGGTCCGTTAGATTGTGTACAAAAAAACTATTTATTATCAGAAACACCTTCGACGATTAATACACGACTGGCGGAAGATTTTGCTAACCGTTTACGTAAAAATGAGAAAAAACTCGCAAAATGGGCAAAACAACAGCAAATTGAGTGTTATCGCTTATATGATGCTGATTTACCAGAATATAATGTTGCGGTAGATCGCTATGGCGAAAAAGTGGTGATCCAAGAGTATGCACCTCCAAAAACCATTAATGAACATAAAGCACGTCAGCGTTTATTTGATGTGATTAGTGCCACCATGGAGGTTTTAGCATTACGCTCTGATCAACTAATTTTAAAAACTCGTCAACGCCAAAAAGGTAAACAACAATATGAAAAAATGGCAGAGAAGGGTGATTTCTTTTTAGTTGATGAGTTTGGTGGCAAATTCTGGGTGAATTTAACCGACTATCTCGATACTGGACTGTTTTTAGATCACCGCATTGCACGCAAAATGTTAGGTGAAATGAGCAAAGGAAAAGACTTTTTAAATCTCTTTGCTTATACCGGTAGCGCGTCAGTCCATGCTGGGTTGGGGGGAGCTAAAAGTACCACAACAGTAGATATGTCAAGGACTTATCTTGAATGGGCTGAGAAAAACTTTCAAGCAAATGGATTATCAGGTAGACAACATCGTTTAATGCAGGCGGATTGCTTACAGTGGCTAAGCCAAAGTAATGAACAGTTTGATGTGATTTTTATCGATCCTCCGACGTTCTCTAATTCAAAACGCATGGAAAATACCTTTGATGTACAACGTGATCATATTGAATTAATGAAACATCTAAAGCGTTTATTAAGAAAAGGCGGAACAATTATGTTCTCAAATAATAAACGTGGTTTCAAAATGGATCATGAAGCATTAGCGAATATTGGGTTAACAGCAAAAGAGATAACACAAAAAACGTTATCGCAAGATTTTGCACGTAACCGCCAAATCCACAATTGCTGGCTATTAAATCATGCTGGTGAGGAATAATTTACAATGCCGTTAATTAGTTTGACTGGGGCTTATTTAGCGTTTAGTGATGCCCCTTTATTAGATAATACAGACTTGTTTATTGATGAAAATGAACGCGTTTGTTTAGTCGGTCGCAATGGTGCCGGAAAATCGACCCTATTAAGAGTGTTAGCCAAAGAGCAGCCCTTAGATGATGGGCAAGTGGTGTATGAACAAGATCTGGTGACTGCACGTTTACAACAAGATCCCCCCAGAGATATCGAAGGCACTATTTTTGATTTTGTCGCGCAAGGCGTTGCAGAAGATGCGCAATATATTACCGAATATCATCGTGTTTCAAAGGTAATAGAAACGGACCCTTCTGAAAAAAATCTTAATCGATTAGCTCAGTTACAAGAAGTGCTCGATAACCGTAATCTCTGGTTATTAGATAGCCGTATTGCTGAAGTACTGGAAAAATTAGGGTTAAATGGCGAAGCTGAGCTTTCCTCACTTTCTGGAGGATGGTTAAGAAAAGCCGCATTAGGGCGCGCATTAGTGAGCGCACCGAAAGTGCTCTTTTTGGATGAGCCCACCAACCATCTAGATATAGAAACTATCTTATGGTTAGAGAAATTTTTAAAGGATTTCCAAGGTAGCATTGTCTTTATTTCCCATGACCGATCATTTATTCGTAATATGGCAACCCGCATTATTGATTTAGATCGCGGAAAACTATCCTCATGGCCGGGAAATTACGATAAATATCTGGAAAGTAAAGAAGAAGCATTGCGTGTTGAAGAGCAACAAAATGCTGAGTTTGACCGGAAATTAGCGCAAGAAGAAGCATGGATACGTCAAGGGATCAAAGCTCGCCGGACTCGTAATGAAGGTCGTGTACGGGCATTAAAAGCATTGCGAGTTGAACGAAGTGAACGTCGCGAAGTATTAGGCAGTGCTCGTATGCAGGTCGAAGAAGCAACGCGCTCAGGTAAAATTGTGTTCGAATTAGAAGATGTTAATTATAGCATCGGTACGCGTAGGCTCGTTCGGGACTTCTCTGCAAAAGTACAACGAGGAGATAAAATTGCCTTAGTTGGCCCTAATGGTTGTGGTAAAACCACACTACTCAAATTGATGTTAGGGGATTTAAAAGCAGATAGTGGTCGTATTCATTGCGGCACTAAATTAGAAGTTGCTTATTTTGATCAACATCGTGCCACTCTTGATCCTGATAAAACAGTGATGGATAACCTTGCAGAAGGTAAGCAAGAGGTGATGGTAAATGGTCGTCCTCGTCATGTTTTAGGTTATTTGCAAGATTTCTTATTTCCACCAAAACGTGCCATGACACCTGTTAGAGCACTTTCGGGGGGCGAAAGAAATCGTCTATTGCTTGCTCGTTTGTTCTTAAAACCAAGCAATTTACTTATTCTTGATGAACCAACTAATGATCTTGATGTTGAAACATTAGAACTATTAGAAGAGCTGGTGGATGCTTATCAAGGCACTGTGTTGTTGGTTAGCCATGATCGTGAATTTGTTGATAATAGTGTTACGGAGTGTTGGATCTTTGAAGGTGATGGCGTAATCAATAGCTATGTTGGCGGCTATTATGATGCGCAGCAGCAGCGTGCACAGTCTGTTTCTCTTAAAAATGAAGCGAATAAGTCACGTAATGCACCAGAAAAAACTGAAAAAGAGACTAAACCAAAACAGAACGCCAAAAAGGCTACACGAAGTAACAATAAGTTAAGCTATCATTTGATCCGCGAGCTTGAACAACTGCCCGCTAAACTGGAACGTTTAGAAGAGGAATTAGGTTGTTTACAAGAAGAAGTGGCTGCAGCTGATTTCTTTACACGTCCTCATGAAGAGACAGAAAAAGTGCTAAAAGCATTAGCTGATAAGGAAAATGAACTTGAAACAGCTTTTGATAGATGGCAAGAGTTGGAGATGATGCAAAACGGTGAATAACGTATGCCAACTCATAACGGGGCATAATGCCCCGTTTTAGTCTCTATACTTATTGTTGTTTATTGATTATCAAATAAATGAGAGGTGCCGTTGTGTGTTCGGGTCAACATTCTTGTCATGAAGAACAACATGAGCAAATATTGTGCCCTCAGTGCGATCTGGTAGTGAGTGTTCCTGAATTAGCCCAAGGAACCAAGGCGACCTGTCCACGTTGTCACACTTTGCTAACAGCACGTTGGCGACAACCTTTTTATCAGCCTGTAGCCTTGGCGATTAGTGCATTATTTATGTTGTTAATGGCTTGCCAATTTACTTTTGTCAGTATGGAAGTGGCAGGAATTACCAATAACATTACTTTAATGCAGATCCCAACTGTGATGTTTAGCGAAAATTATGTTGAGCTAGGCGCTTTCTTTTTACTCTTTGTACAAGTGGTTCCTGCTTTCTGCATGATAGCGATTTTACTGCTTTGTACACCCATTAAGCTGCCAAGAAAATTACAAATTTGGCTATCACGAATTCTTTTCCAATTAAAATCGTGGTGTATGGCAGAGATTTTTTTAGCCGGTATTTTAGTCAGTTTTGTCAAGCTAATGGCGTATGGTGATATCGGCTTAGGGTTAAGCTTTCTACCTTATGTACTTTACTGCTTATTACAAATTCGTGCATTTCAATGTTTAGATCGCCATACATTATGGGAAAAACTAGAATCGCGACCCGCTTATCCTAAAATTGAATCAGGTAAAACAGGTTTAAAGCAAGGGGTAAGATTATGTCGTTCTTGCACTGCTATTTTACCGGCTGATCAATATGAATGTAGTCGTTGTGAAGTAAAAGGGTATGCGAGAAAACCTCATAGTTTGCAATGGACGCTCTCTTTCTTAATTACTTCTTTAATTCTTTATATTCCGGCTAATCTATTGCCGATTATGGTGACGGAGTCGCTGGGTAATAATCTTTACTCAACCATAATGGCTGGGGTTATCTTACTTTGGGAAGATGGCTCATATCCTGTGGCAATGGTTATTTTTATTGCCAGTATTATGGTACCTAGTTTAAAAATGGTGGCTATCGGTTGGCTATGTTGGGATGCACATAAAGCCAAAGGAAAACGTGATCCGGCGAGAATGCACTTTCTCTATGAAGTGGTCGAATATGTAGGGCGTTGGTCAATGATTGACGTTTTTGTTATCGCTGTTTTAGCTTCATTAGTCAGAATGGGACGTCTGATGAGTATCTATCCCGATTTTGGTGTAGTGCTATTTGCATTGGTTGTCGTATTAACGATGTTCTCTGCAATGATGTTTGATCCTCGGTTAACATGGGATAAATGTACTGCCGATGATGATAAACCCATGATTAAGGAGCCTAAGGGTGACTGAAAAGAACGATACTGCTTTAACACAAGCAAAAATTAATAAACTGAAAAGCTGGTCTCCAGTTTGGATAATACCTCTTGTTACTTTATTGATAGGAGCTTGGATACTTTATTATCATTTCAGTCATCAAGGTCCTGAAGTCACATTAATAACCTATAATGCTGATGGTATTGAAGCAGGTAAAACTAAAATAAAGAGCCGTAGTGTTGATATTGGCTTAGTCGAAAGTGTGACATTAGATAGTAATTTTAGTCGAGTGATCATCAAAGCTCGTCTCGATAATGAAATGAAAGAGCTACTGCGTGCTGATACCGCTTTTTGGGTGGTTAAACCACAAGTGGGAAAAGAAGGTGTCACTGGTTTAGGTACTCTACTCTCAGGTGCTTATATTGAGCTACAACCCGGTTTAACAGGCAAAGAGCAGGATGAATTTAATTTATTGGACTCTCCACCACTGGCCTCTCCGGATGCAAAGGGGATACGCATTAATTTAGTCAGTGAAAGAGCAGGCCAGCTTAATGCAGGTGATCCGGTATTATTTAGGGGTTATCAAGTCGGCTCGGTTGAGACGAGTGAATTTAATATTGAAAGCCGAGATATGCACTACCAGCTTTTTATCAAAGCACCTTATGACAAAATGGTCACGTCGAATGTTCGTTTCTGGAAAGATTCAGGCATTGCATTTGATATGTCATCATCAGGGGTTCGTGTTGAAATGGCTTCGCTTTCCACACTGTTTAGCGGTGGGGTGAGTTTCGATGTGCCTACGGGGTGGTTACCTGGTGAAGCTATAGCCCCTAAAACAGAATTTAAACTTTATGATAACGAAAAGAGTATTCAAAATTCGTTATATACCGATTACCGTAGCTATATTATGTTTTTCTCTGATTCTATAAGAGGATTACAAGCCGGAGCGCCAGTTGAGTTCCGTGGTATTAGAATGGGTACGGTTGTTCAAGTACCCTATTACACTCAAGAAATGCAACAATCGTTAGATAAAGATTTCCGTATTCCTGTGCTTATCCATGTTGAGCCGGAACGTTTTGCGAATGATGTAGGTGAAAGTTTTGATTTCGTAAAAGAGCTTTCTTCTGCTGCTAAAAATGGATTAAGAGCATCGTTAAAATCAGGCAATCTATTAACAGGTGCGCTGTATATTGATCTGGACTTTTATCAAGATGTTGAGCCTTGGAAAGGGCCACAAACTGTTGCAGGATTACCACAAATACCCACAGTCAGTTCTGGTTTAACGCAAATTCAGCAAAAAGTGATGACTTCATTGGATAAGATCAACAATCTTCCTGTTGAGCCAATGTTGAAAGAGATGACCGCGACATTAACCGAAAGTCAAAAAGCGGTTGCTGAAGCGAAGGAAACCCTGAAATCATTAAATGCTATGATTGGTAGTGATGACTTCCAAAAACTGCCTAATGATATTCAACAATCATTAAAAGAGATCAATCGCAGTATGCAAGGTTTCCAACCTGGCTCACCGGCATACAGTAAAATGGTTGATAATATGCAACGCTTAGATCAAGTGCTCAGAGAGATGCAACCGCTATTGAAGACCTTAAACAATAAGAGCAACGCATTAATTTTTGAAGCACAACAAGGTAAAGATCCTGAACCAAAGAGGGCTGAAAAATAATGAAATATATTATTGGGATCGCGGTATTGATGCTGACGGCTTGTTCAAGTGTGCCTGATAAAGCTTATTATCAATTACCTGATGTTTATCAAGGTGCAAATAATAAGGTTGTTACAACCACTGAGAGCGCAAAGCAAGATCAGATTTGGGTTCAGCCTATCCGTTTATCTGATATGTTAGTTAACACGGGCATTGTCTATCAAACCAGTGATATCAATTATACCGTTGCTAACCAACATTTGTGGATAAACCCGCTTGATCAACAGCTACAGCAAAATCTGGTTGTGGGATTAGCAAAAGAATTCCCTAATCGAGTGGTCTCGACACAACCTATTGAAGATAAACTTGCTAAATTGACTGTCAATGTTAATTATTTTCAAGGTCGATATGACGGCAAAGTGATTATTGCTGGTGATTGGATCTACACTCAAGGCAATAAAGTGATTAGTCAGCCTTTTTCTGTCGTGTTAACACAAACGGAAGATGGCTATCCGGCTCTGGTACGTACGCTAGGGGAAGGATGGCAGAATGTCGTCGCTGAGATCGCAAAAACAATTAAATCACAATATTAATTGTTTTATACAGTAATATAGGAATAACCAATGCCTGACTAAAATCAGGTGTTGGTTTTTTATTCGAGATAACGAGAGAAAAATCTCATGCTGGAATTGATAAAAAAGAAATACCCTACAGCGATTTGTTGGTCTTTCGGGGATAATCCGCAGCTTGCTGATGAACTTGCACAACTTGTCGTTGAAAGAAAAAAAACAGCAACATGTAGCTCATTAAGTGGTTTTTTTAGTGATCCAGTCACGCCAACAATTGGTGGTTACAATATTATTTTAAATAGCCATGGGGTTCCTATTTGTGTTATCAGAACACGCTCTTTAACATTGGTACGTTTTTCTGAAGTCACAGAACAGTTAGCGCGTAAAGAAGGTGAGGGTGATCTAAGCTTGTCATATTGGCAACAAGGACATAAAGAATTCTTTATGCGAGAAGGCACCTACTCTCCAGATATGGAATTAATATTTGAAGAATTTGAGTTAATAGAGGTTTTTTAGTTAACAGGCTTCATATTTGTCGATAACTTAAGTTATATCATTAATGTTGCTATGGTTATTTGGCATAAATTTTATTTTTACTACTGTGAATAGTAGAAAATAGGCAATTCTAATAGGATTGTTATATTGACATAAATTGAAAAAAATCAATTATTTATTTTCAAGCGATTGTTTTTATTATTTAGGTCAGAAATCGGATCTTTAATATTATTTTTTTATAAAAATAAATAAAAATCAGCTTGTTATGATTTGCTTTATGTCTTTTATTAATAAATACAAATAGATATAAATTATTTAATTATATTAAATATAATTAATTGTAATCTAAGGTGATTTAAATAGGATCCAGCTTAGTATCACAAATATGACAATTATATTAATTTCTTTACTTGCTTAAATCCTCAATAAAGCGTATCAATTTATAGTGGTTGTATGAAAAACAATCATTATCTTTCCGCTTAAACTTAGAACGTGAGGGTTGTCTAAATATGAAAAGACAGAAACGAGATCGTTTAGCTAGAGCATTATCGAAAGGTTACCAAGCCGGTATGCAAGGTCGTTCAAAAGAGCAGTGTCCCTATTTTGCCATTGATGCACGTTCACATTGGCTAGGAGGTTGGCGACAGGCCATGGAAGATCGCCCTGGGCTTGCAAAATAAATAACCCGTCGACGTGATACTGCGGACACATGTGTTATCGCAAATATTATCACCAAGATTTAATTGATAATCAAAAGAGGGTTATTTATGCATATTCCTATGAATAACTTGAACATAGGACAATTTGAATATAAATAACAATTGTGAATTGGAAATAAAAAGGTCTACCGCGGTAGGCCTTTTTATGTTGTAAAGTACGGTAGGGCGAAAACTCGCCAAGTACTCTTATCTGAGATACACCATAAAAGAAAAAGCCTAATCTCAATCGAAGAGAATAGGCTCTTATCTATACATGTGTAATATTGACTTAGAATGCGGAGGTATCTTTAAATAAGCCGACTTTTAAATCTTTGGCTTCATAAATCAGTTTACCATCAACATAAACTTCACCGTCAGCGATACCCATAATAAGCTTGCGATTGATAACACGTTTGAAATCAATTTTATAGGTGACTTTTTTGGCTGTTGGTAGAATTTGCCCAGTGAATTTCACTTCACCCACACCCAAAGCTCGGCCTTTACCTTCACCGCCTAACCAACCTAGGTAGAAACCTACCAGTTGCCACATTGCATCAAGCCCTAAACAACCCGGCATAACAGGATCATTGACAAAGTGGCAATCAAAAAACCATAAGTCTGGCTTGATATCGAATTCTGCTTCGATAAAGCCTTTATTATGGGAGCCGCCATCTTCAGTCATTTTAATGATGCGATCCATCATTAGCATATTACCTGAAGGCAGTGGTGGGCCATCTTGGCCAAATAATTCACCACGGCCTGAAGCAATGAGGTCTTCTTTAGAATAAGATTCGCGTTTATCAACCATTGTTTATATAGCCTTTATCAAGTGTAAGATAACAGAATAGCTTACACTTGTACGCTGAACAACTCCGATCACTTGAAACAGAATTATCTGAATAAGCGTAGGAACCAAGGTAACTTAGGCCTATCCTGATTATTAGCTTGTGTTATTCGATCATGAATAACAGCTAACAAGTGTTCATTTGATTGTGGATTTTCACATTGCTCTTCGTAATAAGGCTGATGTGTTAGCAAAGTAATAGCTTCTGCAACATGGACAACCGGCCAAATATGGAATTTATTTTCTTTGACGGCTTGTATCACGCTCTCGTTTAAAACTAGATGTCGCACGTTCGCCAGCGGTATAATAACCCCCTGTGATCCTGTTAATCCTCTTTGCTGACAGATATCAAAAAAGCCTTCAATTTTTTGATTAACACCACCAATAGGTTGTACCTGACCAAATTGATCTACGGCACCGGTTACGGCGATTTGTTGATCAATTGGGTGTTGTGACAATGTACTGATTAGCGCACATAATTCTGCTAGTGAGGCACTATCACCATCTACTTCACCGTAAGATTGTTCAAAAACGACGGAAGCACTAAAAGGTTGTGGCTGATCTAATCGTAATTCAGAATTTAAGTAGGCTTGCATAATCATCATGCCTTTTGCATGGATATTGCCACCTAATTCTGCTTTTCGTTCAATATCGACCAGTTCGCCATCACCAATATGAGCCACACAGGTAATACGAGTTGGCTCGCCAATTAGATCGGGATAACCGGGATAATCTAAGACAGAAAGACCGTTTATTTGGCCTACCATTTCACCTTCAGTGTGAATAGTGACTTGGCCTTGTAATATTTCATCACGGCTTCGTTCTAATAAGTAGCTATGTCGCCATAAACGATTTTCTTGCGCTTTTTTAAGCGCCTCAGCACCAAGATAAGCGTCATGATTAAAACGCATGGCATAACGCAATTGGCGTAATAGGAATTCAAGATCGAGAGATAAGATAAGCTGATCTTCATGCTCTCTTGCGCCCTGAGTCAGTAATACTTGCCAAGCATCAGCAGATAATGAAGGAAGACGATATTTTTGGCAAAGTCCATTAACAAAACCACACCATTGGCTCAGGGCGGTTTCATCTTCTAAATACATATCGTATTCATATTCGCCATATAGCGCCGTACTGCTGATATTAGGCTCCATAAACTCAAGCTCTTCTAAGCTTAGGCGATCGCCCACTAAAATAACACGTAAGTGAAGGGGCATGGCTTCAATAGGCAAAGGAAGGGCTTGATGGTCATTCCACACTAACCATTCAAAGCGTTGCTCTTCAACCATCTTTTTCAGTCGGAACCACATTAAGGGTTGTGCTAAGAGCGTTTTAATGGATAAGACTAAAATACCACCATTGACTTTATGCAGCAGTCCTGGGTTAACGAGGAGCTTATCTTTATGATAATAAAATGAACCAAAAAGTTGTTCAGGCTCTATCCATTGGCAACAAGCAATAGATTCTGATGATGAAAATGAACCTTCTACATTATCTTGCCAATAAATTTGATTAGACTCAGCTTGATAGGCACCTACAACAGGATAATTTTTTATCTCTGCTTGTTGTAATGTATCAGCGAGTGTTTCGAAATAAGCAGTAGAATCTTCTGCTTTTAACAGCATAAATTGGCCTGCTTCTGCATTATTTAGCCACTGTAAGCTTTCATATAAGCGAGGTTGAACCTCACGAAGTGAAGATGCAGGCAATTGCGATGCTGTTTGAAAGAAAGTCTGGTAGGAGGCGTAATCTGGGCGTAACGCCTGCCATTCTAATTCGTTGTTTTTCAAGGTTACCGTTTTTATTATTGAGTAGTGAACATGGAAGTTAACATAAAGCGTTAATAGCTGGTATCTATCCTGCAATAAGACAGCTATTGACAGTTATATTATGTCTATACTTTTGGCCGGGAATATACGTTGCCATTACTTTTGCTATAACCTATTAAATTGAATGTATTGTTTTATTATAGCGACGCACGATTCTATCACAACGTGGTTAGAAAACTATCCCTTCTGACATTTGTCGGTGGGAGGTAACAAAAGCTACTTATCTTTTTTGGTGATAATTTAAGCAAAAATATTCGGTTTAAGGCAGTTTTTTGGCAAAATTGTTGATATGCTAGTATATAGTTACGTTGTCACGGTGATTTGTATGAAATATCAACAGTTAGAAAATCTAGAATGTGGCTGGAAGTGGGCTTATTTAGTAAAAAAACATCGCGAAGGTGAATTAATCACCCGTTATGTCGAAAAGAGCGCCGCCGATGAAGTGGTTGAGCAACTATTACGCCTTGAATCTCAACCATTAAAAGTCCTTGAATGGATCAATTTACATATGAACCCTGAGTTATCGAATAGAATGAAGCAAACTATTCGTGCTCGAAGAAAGCGTTATTTTAATGCTGAACATCAGCATACGCGTAAAAAATCTATCGATTTAACTTTTAAAGTTTGGCAACGCCTATCAGCACTATCTCAGCGCCGAGGTTTGACATTATCAGAAACGATTGTCCAGCTTATCGAAGATGCGGAGCGAAAAGAGCAGTATGCACTAAAAGTACATAACCTAAAAGATGGCCTAATTGAGTTACTAGAACGAGACAAACAGAAAAAAGAGTAGATGACAATAGTGTTGTTTATTATCGAGAGATCATCAGTATAGCGTTAACTTAAGAGGTATAGAGAATATCTCTGCTAATTATTTAAAGTCATCATCAAAAGAAAAACCCTGCCGAAGCAGGGTTTTTTTAGAATTCATTACAGTAGATGTCTCTACTATTTGAATTATTGACCAGGTTGAACAACAACTTCAGTTGTACCTTGGATTTCGATTTCTACACGACGGTCTGGCGCTAAGCAATCGATCAGAGCTGCACGAGCTTTGATGTTGTCACAAGTGTTGCCAGTTACTGGGTTTTCTTTACCACGACCTTCTGCAGAGATGCTGTTTGCAGGAATACCTTTAGATACCAGGTAATCAACTACAGATTGAGCACGTTTTTCTGACAGAGGCAGGTTGTAGTTTTGAGAACCGATACGGTCAGTGTAACCGATAACTACGACACGACCTTGAGTTGGGTCGATGTTAGCTAATTCATTGTACAGACCATTCAGTGCTTCTTGACCTTCAGCTTTCAGAGAAGATTTGTTGTAGTTGAACAGAACGTCTGAACGCAGAGTAAAGGTTTTGTTCTCAACAACTGGAGCTGGAGCAACTACTGGAGCTGGCTCAACAACTGGAGCTGGAGTTTCTTGGTTGAAACGGTAAGCAACACCAACACTCAGCATACCATTGTCTGGACGAGCGTTCAGAGTACCTTTATCACCGATGTTGTTGATCCACTGATACTCAAGACGAGTAGCAATGTTAGGAGTGATCGCGTATTCAGTACCTAATGCGAATACTGGAGAAACGCCAGTATCATTTTCAGAGAAACGTTTTTGAGTTCCTGCTGAAGTTGCATTAATAGTTGCAGTTGAGTCTGCACGCCATACCATACCACCTAAACGTGTATAAACGTCTAAGTCATCCATTACTGGATAGCTTAATTTAGTGGTTAATTGGATACCTTGAGCTTTGAATGCACCGTTGTTGTATGAACCTTTATAAGCCATACGACCTAACCAGTCATAACCCAGTTCAAAACCTAAGTATTGGTTGTACTGATAACCAGCAAATGCACCAGCACCAATTTGGTCTTTGTGTGTGCTACCGTTACCGATATTCACGCCGTCCCAATTGTTACCAGTACTTTGATACTGAGACCAACCTAATTTACCACCGGTATACCAAGTATTGTCTTTTGGAGCTGCTTGCGCTGCAGTTGCGAAAGCTGCCACTGCCACTGCTAATGCGATAGCTGTCTTTTTCATTTTACGCCTCGTTATCATCCAAGTTAGGCATTTGGCTTTAAGCCTTATTATTTGCCCTTGGTTAAATTATTGTTAGGAATTCGATGCTTTCATCAAATGATGATCCCCAAAAACGGGATTTAAAGCATAACCTTAACGATATAAAGTCTACAATGAACTTAAAAAGTTACAAGTATCCCTTTAAAATTCGACTTAAAATTTTAAAAAGATCGGCCGTTATTCACAATAAGAATTATTCTATATTTTTGTTAAATTTCTTGTAACCATATGATTTAAGTTACAATTGATTATGACTTATCTTAAATGATAATGTTGCGTTATGAGTATTAGGAAAACTCTTAAATTTCACTAATGGTAGTGATTTGAATGAATTTTTATCGAGTTTAAATGTCGTTTAGAGGAATTATTGTTTTCTATTTGGATATGATTACTGTTTTGTTGTCGCATGATAAAACCTAACGCTTTACCGATGCTGGCAGCATATTCTAATCTTTTCATCTCTTCTGACGATATTTCTGGTAACCAACCCAATACTACACTGTAGTTTCCACTTAGTAGCGCTTTTTCCATTAATTCCACAGTATTAATTGAATCAACATGATTGAGTTGAATGATTTTATTCAGGGGTAAGCCGGTTTCTTTTAACCAACTACGATTTAATTTTTGTTGTGGACTTAACCACAGTAACCAACGTGATTCATGGCTATACTGTTTTAACAGAGGTAGTAAGATGTGGTTAATCATCAAGGGATTTTGGTAAAGAAGTTCACTTACCATGCCTTGTCTATTATCGGGCATTGTTGTTGTAATTGCATCGGAGGCCATAGAGAGAGGTAATACCTCAGTAGAGATCTCTTGGAAAAGGCCATTTTGTCTTGCCAAAGATGATGTTGAGAGTTTCATATTTACCTCGTTCAATATGTACTGTATGTATATACAGTATACCTGAGTTTCACTTAAATCAAGATCAATTTTTTGAAAGTTGCTCTCAAAATTTATGTAAATTCATATTTTTGAGCGGGTAACTATTGGCAAAAAAAGGACATTTATTTATTGTCTTAACCATCAAGAATACAGTCATATATTTGAATTTTAAGATAAAAAATATTTTTTGTGGTTTGGAGATCTGATGTCAATTTTACCTGAGCAAAGGAAGGCTCATTTATTATCGCGCGTAGCGGAATATGGAAAGTTAAGTAAGAAGTCTCAATTCGGCGGTTATAGCTTAATGGTTGATGAGGTTATCTTTGCGATTACTGCTGATAATGAATTTTATTTAAAAGGGAGTGGTTTTGTTGAAACACTCTATAAAGCAAACAACATGGATGCATACGTCTATCTAAAAAAAGGTATCCCCATTACATTGCGCTATTATCGTATTACGCAAGCAATATGGCGTAATAGCGCTAAGCTCAATCAATATATCGATTTTGCATATCACTATAGTACTCAGGAGTTTTTAGGGCAGCAAAAGCAGCCTCGTCGTATCAAAGATTTACCCAATTTGGGCATAGCATTAGAGAAAAAGCTGAATCAAGTTGGGATTAACCGTATCGAGGAATTACGTACGATCGGTGCGAAGGCATGTTATTTAAAACTGATTGCGCAACCTAAGCAAGGAAATAGCGACTTATTGCTTGCGTTAGCAGGTGCTATTGTTGGCTGTCATCGCTCTGTGTTACCTAATCAATTAAAAATGGAATTGTTAAATTGGTATAAAGAGTTATCCGTTAAATCCTATTAAACTACAGTACTCGGACTTGAGTACATTAGAATGAACAGGAATAACGGAATAAGAGCAAACTTAAGCCAATAGAGTCTGTTATTTTCTCTAAGGTTCTAATAGAAATTAGAGAAAATAACTTTTTATCCATCAAGCTGTAGCTAATTTATCTTTATCGTTTTGCCATTCTGTTTGCTCAATTAGCTCAATGCAATTGACAATTTGTGGCAATAAATCCAGTAACAAGCGTATTTGCGTTAACACTAATTGAATACGGGCGTTATCTGAACTTGGTTGTGCATTAACACGTGCGATAAGTTGATCATGAGATTGTATAAAATCATTATCTTGTGGTTTTTTACGTCTCAACGCGGAATCAATATAACAGACAGTATCATTAAGCAGGGTGAGTACTGCTTCATCTTCAATTTTGCAACGATGAACACCTAACGCTGAAATATAGCTCAGTAAAGTATGATTTAAACACAGTAATTTAAATGCTTCTTCTTGAGAGGTTTGAAAGCTTTTAGGCTCTGATGACATGTTAGAAATTAAAGATGCTAACTCACCATCACTGCTATGTGCATTACGACGTGCAATACGATAATTAACGCTATTATCTCTTCCTTGATAATACTGAATGAGGATCGCATCAAGATAGTAGCAGTTATTGGTCATGGTTTTTTGGATGAGCAATGGCAACTGACGGAACTTCCAATCCGGCCAAATAAAACTGACTGCAAACCAGGCAATAGCACAACCAATTAACGTATCAATGATCCGCGGTAGTGCGACATCATAGCCTTCACCTAATAAATTAAAACTTAATAAAACGAGTAGGGTAATAAACAAAGTGGCATGAGCGTATTGTACGGTTCGGAAAGCAAAAAAGAGCGTACCTGTCACAACAATAAGCACTAATTGACCTTCGATGGAAGGCACAAAATAGAGAATAGGGAAACCAATTAAAATACCAATAATAGTGCCACTGACCCGTAATGTTAATCGTCTACGTGTCGCATTATAGTTAGGCTGACAAACAAACAAACTGGTTAATAAAATCCAGTACCCTCGATGCAAATCAAAAAACTGGATGATCACATAACCTATACATAAGACAAGTGACATTCGTACTGCATGTCTAAATAGAGCTGATTTTGGTGTTAAGTGACCTTTTATTCTTAGCACGATATCTCGCCACCCAGTAAGCCCTTCATCAGATAACTGAGTTTCTTCTTTTTGGTCATGAGAGATTTGATATTGCTCTGTACTAATACTTTTTAATAAAGCATCGATGCCCTGTAAGTTTTGTAATAAATTATAGAGTGGCGCAATAATTTGTGGATCAGAAGTACTGTTTTTTACATTATTAAGTGCATTTTCTAAATGAGTGATTGCACGTTCAAAATGAGGATTATGTTGGTACTTTTTATGCCAAAGAATAGATTGAGCGACTTGTTCGCAGGCTCTTGCTTGCATTGACAGTAAGCGCTGAAAGCGGAAAAGGACATCACTGTGGCGTAATCTATCACTCAGTAATTGATATTGAATATGAGAAGAGCTGGCCCGTTCATGAATATCTTGAGCCACAAAGTAATAATGCAATGTGAAACGACTGCTACGCTGGCCCCTATCACCTTTTAAACGGCTTAGTAATGTTAGTTTAGTTTGGCTCATTGCCTCAATTAACTGATTATTAGCCAATGCCAAGTTATACAGTAATTGCTGTTGATCACCTTCAATATCGGGATCAAATAATGCGGCTTTGGCTTCTAGATAAGCGGAAAGCTGCTGATAATAACGCGTAAGGCTATCTTGAACGGGACGAATAGGGAAAAGTAGGTGACCAATTAAGGTAAGCAAATTATACCAAATCGCGCCTAAAAGGAGCCAAATAGGTTGTTCATGCCATTCTGGGAAAATCGGCATACCTAACATGGTATAAATAGCGATTAATAGCGCACCAAAGGCGATGGTAGCATAACGCTGCCCCAAGGCGCCTAATAAAATAAACCCCCAAGTGGAGATAGCAAGACCACAAAAGAATAAAATAGGGTAAGGGTAGAGTAATCCGATAGATGTTGATGCTAATAAGAAACAACATAAGGTGATCACAAGGTTTCTTAAGCGGCCCACAAGCCTATCATCTAAGTCAGTTAATGCGGCTGCGACAACACCTAATGTAAGAGGTATAGTATATTTTGGTTCTTGTCCTAAAGCCCATGGAAATAAAGTCGTTCCCGTAAGTGCGATTATTATGCGAATATAATATAAAAAGTGGCTATTATAGATAAATCGGCGGGCGCCATTAAACAAATTGAACACAAAAAGCCCTTAAATAAACAAGATGGAGATAATTACCTCTTAGAATATAGGGTTTATTACAGATAAAAAAGAGTTTAACGACAGACTATTTGTTATTTATTGTAGGAATTACAGAATGGAACTGAAATCAACCCCAATGGGACAACGTTTAGCTCAGCATCCTTATAACAGGGTAAAATTGTTAAATGCGGGTATTGAGGTCAGTGGTGAAAAGCATCAATATTTAATTCCTTTTAATGAATTGATCGACATTTTTTGTAAAAAAGGCATTGTGTGGGGAGAGTTAGAGTTTTTACTGCCCGACAATAAAGTGGTTCGTTTGCATGGAACGGACTGGGAAGAAACGCAACAATTTTACCGCTATCTTTATCAAACTTGGCAAATATGGAGCCAAGAGATGAGTGAGATAACGGCTCAAGTACTTGAAAAGCAACTCTCTTCTATCCAAGATATAATTCAAAGCGATAAATGGATAAAGCAAAACCAGTTAGCCGCTATTCAACAGGCAATCCAAGAAAGTTTTTCTGCTCTTCCTCTTCCTCTGGAACGACTTGCTCAATTTGATAACTGTAAGGTGCATTATCAACGCTGTTTACAGTGGTTACAGCAAGGTAAGGCATTAATTGCGCAAGAAAATGAGCAATGGATCACCCGTATATTGACAGAGCATGCGGAGTTTTTTACTACCATTGAAACATCGCCTTTAAATGAATCGCAATGTAAAGCCGTTATCAACGGTGAAGATAATATATTGGTATTAGCGGGTGCTGGTAGTGGTAAAACGTCGGTACTAGTGGCAAGAGCAGGGTGGTTGTTACGTCGTAAACTAGCAACCTCTGAACAAATTCTACTATTGGCTTTTGGACGTAAAGCCGCTGAAGAGATGAACCAACGTTTATCTGAGCGCTTAAACGCTGATATTACGGCGAAAACCTTTCATGCATTGGCATTATTTATTATCCAACAGTCAACTAAAAAACAACCCAAGATCAGCGAATTAGAAATCAATAGTGAAAAGAGAAGAACACTTTTGCTAACGCAGTGGCGTGAGCAGTGTCAGCAGAAAAAAGCACAAGCGAAAGGCTGGCGTGAGTGGTTATCTGAAGAGCTAGCATGGGAGATCCCTGATGGGGAATTTTGGCATGATAAAAAATTAGAAAATCAAGTTGCCGTAAGGTTAGAGCGGTGGATCAGTTTATTAAGAATGCAAGGTGGTAGCCAAAAAACAATGATTGATTCTGTGCCTGCAGAATATACGGATGCATTTAAAAAGTATTTAAAACTATTAGCACCACTGTTAAAGGCATGGAAAACCGCATTAAAAGAAGAGAATGCCATTGATTTTTCAGGGCTATTACATCAAGCCATTAATCTGATAGAAAAAGGGCGTTTCGTCAGTCCTTGGAAACATATTCTGGTGGATGAATTCCAAGATATTTCACCACTAAGAGCAGCACTATTAAATGCGTTAAAACAACAAAATACACAAACTTCATTATTTGCAGTTGGTGATGACTGGCAAGCTATTTATCGCTTTAGTGGGGCTGAATTATTACTAACAACAGCGTTTCATCAATCTTTTGGTGATGGTGCTGAGTGTGCATTAGATACCACTTATCGTTTTAATTCGACTATAGGTGACGTTGCCAATACATTTATTCAACAAAATCCTAATCAATTAGCTAAGCCTTTAAATAGCTTAACAAAAGGTAATAAAAAAGCCGTTGTATTATTGCCGGATGATCAATTAGAAAGTTTATTAAATAAAATGAGTGGTTATGTCAGTGACGATGAAACGATCCTTTTATTAGCGCGTTATCATTACTTACAACCTGATTTATTGAAAAAGGCGAAAACGCGCTGGCCCAAATTAAAATTACAGTTTATGACTTTTCATGCTTCAAAAGGTCAACAAGCTGATTATGTGATTATATTAGGTTTACAATCGGGTAAAGACGGATTTCCAGCTCCGGCAAGAGAGTCGATTATAGAAACCGCTTTATTACCCCCAGTTGAAGACTATCCTGATGCTGAAGAGCGCCGATTAATGTATGTGGCATTAACAAGAGCAAAAAAACAAGTATGGTTATTATTTAATAAACAACAACCATCTTGTTTTGTGTCAGAGTTAAAATCTCAAGGTGTTCCTACGCAAAAAAAACCATAAGGCATTATTTTAAACGTTCTTTTAAATAACCTTCATAGTCGGGAATTTTAATTTTTGACTCTTGTGAAAAAAGAGGGGACGAAATAAGAAAATTAGCCGTCGCACGATTGGTTGCTACGGGAATATTCCAGACTGTTGCTAGGCGTAACAGCGCTTTCACATCTGGATCATGAGGAACGGCATTGAGTGGATCCCAAAAGAAAATAAGAATATCAATTTTCTTTTCTGCGATCATAGCACCAATTTGTTGATCACCTCCCATGGGGCCACTTAACATCTGAGTGACCTCTAATCCTGTATGGTGATTAACCAGATTTCCTGTTGTTCCTGTGGCAAATAACTTATGGTGAGAAAGCTGTTCACTGTTGTTTTTAACCCATTCAAGCAATGAGCTTTTACAGTGATCATGTGCAACTAACGCAATATTTTTTTCTGTGGCGAGTGTGCGGTCAATTTGTTCCATTTGCTACCTTTAAAAATAAATACAGTTATTATTCCAGTTGTCAACATACCTTTTTTTTATCTTACAAGCTATGAGCGGAACAAGATACTATGATGTATCATAAGATTTTCAATCTTCCTGCTGATAACGGAGCATATAAATGGTTGATTCAGAGATTTATGACATTCTAAGAAGTGTCAAAACAATTGCACTGGTTGGTGCAAGTCATAAAGAAGATCGCCCTAGTTATAAAGTCATGAAATTCTTATTAGAGCAAGGCTATGAGGTGATCCCCGTTAATCCGGGTATGGCAGGGGAAACAATATTAGGCCAGCAATGTTATGGTCATTTGCAAGATATTCCTGTGGCGATTGATATGGTAGATGTATTTCGTCAATCAGCAGCAGCGCTCGAGATTGCCAAAGAAGCGATTAAAATTAATGCTAAAGTTTTATGGTTACAGATAGGTGTGATCAATGAAGAAGCAAAAGCATTAGCTGAACAATCGGGGTTGCGTGTGGTTATGGATCGCTGTCCTAAAAAAGAGATAGAAGCCCACGGATTGCCTTGGTAATAGGCAGAGTAAAATCGCCGAAATGTATTCGGCGATTATCATTAAGGTTAAGAATGGAAGAAAATTAGTTTCTTAATCGCGGAGCCTGTAATTGGTTGCGGATTGATTGTGACAACTCATCCATTGAGTCATTATCTAAATGCTCATCTGAGAGTTCATAAGTTATTTGAGCTTCAGCTAAATAGGTATGAACCGGTTGTCCTTCATCATCTTCCATGACAACATGATACCAAGGCGCTGATCGCAAGGTCATATTAGATGCAATATCATCCTCGTTAGGTTGATCAAGGGAATATTCAGCATCCACATCAACAACTACACCTAAATAACCGAGTAGTTTATGTCTAACCTGCTGGCCTATTCCAAATTTGCTGGCGATCATCATTTATCACCTCCGTAAAACCTTGCTTTATTAATTTCTGTATATGAGGGCATAAAGTGAAATTTCAAGGTGTAACAAAATTAAACACGTCGTTATCCAGTGTAAATGCAAACCTCACAAAATCAGATTATCTATTGTATAAAGAAAAGACAACAATCTTATCGGAATTTTTGCGTCACATGTAAGTTTGGAGGGTAGGTAAATGAAGGTTGGTAGAGAATATATTATTCAAGGTCGTGTACAAGGTGTCGGTTTCCGCTTTCATACTTATCAATGGATGAAAAAGCAGCCTATTACGGGTTATGTGTGGAATCGTGATGATGGCAGTGTGGGGATCAGAGCTTTTGCTGAAGAGCAGGTACTGAGAAAAATAGAAGATTGGTTGGCTGCTGGAGGACCAATAGGGAGTAAGATTGTATTCTGGTCGGCAACACCATGCCAATATGAAGAAATGGCAGACTTTTCAATCCGCCATTATGCATCTTAGTATTAAATACATTTGACAGGTTTAGGTAAGCCCGCGAGCTTCGTTGCCTGTTTAGCAGGACCTTTAGGGAATAAGCGATATAGATAACGGCTATTGCCTTTTTCATCGCCATATTTTTGTGCTAATGCTTTCACTAACATTCGGATCGCCGGTGAGGTATTAAATTCTAAATAAAACTGGCGCACAAAACGGATAATTTCCCAATGTTGCTCTGTGAGTTCAATTTCTTCAAGTTCAGCTAATATTGGCACCATCTCTTCGGTCCATTCATTGCTGTTTTTTAAATAACCGTGACTATCTGTCTCGATTTGTTGTCCGTTAAATACAAACATGTGTTTCTAACCAATCAAAAATAATCATTTAATTTAGCAAAAATAACCGCAATACCCAAGTCTAATGCGTAAATCGTTGATAAATTAAGCTGTTAAATCAAAGGGCGTTTAAAATTACGCCAAACAAGACAATAAGGGCTTTACAATATAAGCGTGGATGTTTATATTGCTCCCCATTGCGGAGGGGTGGCCGAGCGGCTGAAGGCAGCGGTCTTGAAAACCGCCGATGGGAAACCATCCGAGAGTTCGAATCTCTCCTCCTCCGCCATCTCAATGCCTTCTAGCGTCTCCTGAAGTCTCCTTAACTTCCTTTGATCCACTAAAAACAAATTTCCTAGTCAACAGTTTTATTCATAATTGTTCAAATTTCTGTTTGTATAAAGAGTATTGAGCATTATTGTAACCTCTAAATATTTCGAATAGATTATGGTTGAATATATTTACGACTGGGGACAATCAATATGATGATTTATTGTTATGATGACAAAATAAGTGAAATTAAAATAGAACAACTCACCAAATTGTTATATAGATGTGTCCTTGGTGGGGCAAGTGTTGGGTATACTGACGCAGAAACTCAAGTAGATGATATGAGAAATTATTGGCTTAGTGTTAATCACTCATTATCAACAAATACGTTTAAATTAATTACTGCAGTGATTGACGGACAAATAGTCGGTGTTGTTGGTCTTGAATTATGCACTAAACCAAATGGCAAACATCGTGGGGAGATTTGCAAACTATTAGTATCCCCTGATCATAGGCATAAAGGAATAGCACAGCAATTGATGCAAAAGGCTGAACAAATAGCATGGGAGAGAGGGATAACACTTTTAACTTTAGATACCATTACAAAAGGTATGACGGTGAGTCTATATCGCTTTCTTGGTTGGCAAGTTAGTGGTGAAATTCCTGAGTTTGCTCAAGCAGTTGATGGTAAGTTTGAGGCTACAACCATTATGTTTAAACTTAAGCCTGAGAGTAATAGTTAAATAAAAATAAGTTAATGTCATTTTGCTATATATGATATTTTTCTAAATACACCAAAATAAGCCCCAGTCCTAGAGCTTATTTTTAAATTAACGATTAAAAAATTTAATTATTAATAATCGTTAATGTACTAAATGATGAATAAGATATTGTATTCATCATTTAGTAGCTTATTAACTCTATTTCCTTTATAGAATGAGATAGTGACTGCTTTAATTGTTGATTAATTTTTAATTTACCAACCACAAACATTGGCTTCTTCATCCATATCATAACCACGGACGATATTGATTAAATCTTTAACCATTAGACTCGCCATATCAGGATCAAGTAAATCTTTTATCTCGCATTCTTTATCCACTGAAACACCATTATTTTTATTGGTGAGCGTTAAAGTCAGCGCTTGGGCTGAGAGATCTATTTTGCCCTTTAATTCGTTAGTTAATAACAAAATTTCTTTAGCGGCAACATCAGGAATATAAAGTATCTTAGGATTAAGGAAGATTTTCTCTGCTTTATCATCACTGTTATCACAAATAAGTGTCAATAAATAACCTTTATTATCATTTTCCATAGTCATTTTTAACCTTCAGCAAGTATTTTGGGGTCAACATAAAAGTCGATATTAAACACGGTGTCTTCAGTTTGTGCTTCAATTCTGTGCCAAGTTTCTGGTGGAAATACACCAAACTCACCCTCCTTAATCACTAAGGTTTCGGTAGGCTTTGGGCTATATTGATCGGCATAGGCATAATAAATAATAGTGCCTTGCATCACGGATAATCTAGGGTATACCCCTTGCTGGGTGCCTTTGTCTAAATGTCTCTCCCAGATTGATTTAGGGGCTGTCTCCCTTGTCCAAAAAGGCGTTGTTCGTATATGAATATAGTTTGTGGGAATAATGATACGTTTCATTGCTTCTCCCTTATTATTGCCAGTTATTTTGTTGCTTTTTCTCTTAGTGAAAATAAAAAACAGAGATAAATCACCTGATAAATTATTTCTTCTTTGACCAAAATTTACCGCCAATAAAGAAGTATTTCAAATGCAATTTAATGATATTTAGATGATTAGTTATTCGATTTAGCTCTAACTATTTGTTTTTATTTATTTAAAAATATTTTAATAAATAAAAAATTTTTTAAGTTTAGCCTTCTAATAAACTTAAATAGGGATTTATGAAACTTATTTTGGTTAACAAAAAAGCGTTCTCTGTCCTATAATCTATAGATGTAGGGTATTTAATGTTTAACATAATCGAGATATCACTATGGAATTAAAGGATTATTACGCCATTATGGGGGTAAAACCCACTGATGACATGAAAACAATTAAAACTGCTTATCGCCGTTTAGCGAAAAAATATCACCCAGATGTAAGTAAAGAGCCAGATGCTGAGGAGCGTTTTAAAGAAATAGCGCAAGCTTGGGAAATTCTTGGTGATGAACAGCGTAGAGCTGAATATGACGAACTTTGGGCTCACCGCAATGATCCGAAATTTAAACAATTTACACAGCACAACAATTCACATTCAAACCAACAAAGTTTTAGTCAGGAAGATTTTGACGATCTTTATGCTTCTTTCTTTGGCCAAGGTTCACCTTTTGAAGGGCGCCATTCACGTCAAGCACCTAGACAACGTGGACAAGATCTAGAAATTGAATTACCAGTTTTTCTTGAAGAAGCACAAGAAGAGCATAAGCGTACCATTAGCTACCATTTACCGGTTTATAATGTCTTTGGCATGATAGAGAAAGAAATTCCTAAGACCTTGAATGTCAAAATTCCTGCCGGTGTTGTTGATGGACAACGTATTCGTTTAAAAGGCCAAGGTACTGCTGGGGAGAATGGCGGAGAAAATGGTGATTTATGGCTAACTATTCGTATTGCACCTCACCCATTATTTGATGTAAAAGGGCATGATCTTGAAATTGTGGTTCCTATTGCACCTTGGGAAGCCGCATTAGGTACTAAAATTGCTATTCCTACACTTAAAGATAAAATTTTACTTACTATTCCTCCCGCTAGTCAGGCAGGTCAACGCCTGAGAATTAAAGGAAAAGGCTTAGTAAGTAAGCAAAAGAGTGGTGATCTCTATGCCATTTTGAAAGTCGTCATGCCACCTAAAGTGGATGAAAAAACACATTCATTATGGCAACAACTCGCCGAAGCCCAAGCCGATTATAATCCACGTAAAAACTGGGAGAATAAATAATGGCACAATTAACAACAATATTTACTATGACTGAGCTTTGTCATCATACTGGTGTTTCCAAAGAGGAACTTCAAGAAATTGTTGAATTAGGGGTTATTGAGCCTGTAGAAATTACCACACAGGAGTGGTTTTTCAATGATGATGCAGTTGTTGTTGTACATCGGGCGTTAAAACTTCATCGAGAGTTAGCATTGGATTGGCATGGTATTGCAATCGCCTTGACATTGTTGGATGAAAATGAACGATTAAAGCAAGATAATAAACAACTTCGACAACAGCTTATGCGCTTTATTAATAATGAATAAAGTGTCAGATAATATATCGCTAATTGCTTGAGAAAAACTAACTATAAAAATATAGAAATAATTTTTTAAAGCAATTAGCGTATATCTTATATAATAAGAGTGATTCGTTATTAGGTTATTATTCACTCGTTTCTAAGGTCAATAATGAAAGCCACCTCAGAAGAAGTCCAAGTTTTTATTGCAGTAGTTGAAAGTGGTAGTTTTACACGTGCTGCAGAAAAATTAGCATTAGCCAATTCTGCTGTTAGTCGTACAGTAAAAAAACTTGAGTCAAAGCTAGGCGTTAATTTATTAAATCGGACTACGCGACAATTGAGTTTAACGGAAGAGGGGGAGCATTACTTTCATCGTATGCAAGTTATCTTGCAAGATATGAAATTAGCTGAAGATGAATTAATTAATACACAAAAAACACCACAGGGTCTATTACGTATTGATGCCGCAACGCCGGTTGTTTTGCATCTACTGGTGCCTTTTATTAAACAATTTCAGCAAAAATATCCTCAAATAACCCTCTCTTTAGTTTCATCTGAAACATTTATCAATCTTATTGAACGTAAAGTAGATATCGCGATTAGAGTCGGTAATTTAACGGATTCCAGTTTACGGGCAAAACCACTATTGAATAGTTATCGGAAAATCGTTGCGACCCCGGACTATCTCGCCCGTTATGGACAGCCTAAAATCGCAGAAGATCTGCTTGACCATACTTGTCTAACTTTTACTGAACCAGTATCACTAAACACATGGCCTATTGAGCGAGATAATGGACAATTATTAGAAGCTCCTATGGGAATATCGTCGAATAGTGGAGAAACGATAAGACAATTGTGTCTCGAAGGTAATGGTATTGCTTGCCTTTCCGATTTTATGGTGGTTAATGATATCGAAAATGGTCGATTTATCGAATTATTCCCCGATAAGCTGCAACCCATCGCAATGCCTTTTAATGCCGTTTATTATAGTGAAAAAGTGGTTAGCCAACGCATCCGTGTATTTATTGATTCTCTGAGTGAGTATATTGCTAAAAAAGTAGGTTAAGATATATAGGTGATAAAAATAATATCACCTATATTACGATTTAAATTGGTTAATCATTAATCCCAATGAGGCGCTAAACCTTCTGGGCTAACTAAACGATCATGACAATCTAACTTTGCAATCGCTTGTTTATCTTCACTATCCAATTTGATATTTACGCTGAGTAAATTATTGGCTAAATTTTCACGTTTTGTTGAAGATGGAATAACAGAATAACCTTCATTCATAGCCCAAGCTAAAATGATTTGTGCTGGTGTTGCATTGTGTTTTTTAGCAATGGTTTGTATTGTTTCATCTTTTAATGCTTTGCCGTAAGCTAGAGTCATATAAGATGTAATATGAATGCCATGCTGTTTAGCCCAATTTACCACTTTATGATTTTGTAAATAAGGTGATAATTCGATTTGGTTTGTTGCGATATTTTCAACACCAACGGCAGCAATAGCTTGTTCCATTAATGGAATGGTAAAATTTGAAATACCAATTTCTCGCGTTAATCCCATCTGTTTCGCAGCTAATAACTCTTGCATAAATTCTTTAACAGAAACTGCATCATTTGGTGATGGCCAATGTACTAGAGTTAAGTCAACATAATCTGTTTGTAAATCACTTAAGCTTTGTTTCAAACTAGGAATTAATTTATCTTTACTTAAATTTTCTACCCAAATTTTTGTTGTGATGTAAAGCGCATCGCGAGATATACCACTTTCTGAAATAGCTTGTCCTATAGCAGCTTCATTTTCATAAATTTGTGCTGTATCAATAGCACGATAACCTAGTTCTAGTGCAGTTTTTACAGAATTTATAACCGCATCGTCTTTTAAGCGAAAAGTACCAAGACCTAAAACGGGAACACTCATACATCTCTCCTGAAAATGGTAATAATAGTAGGGGAATTAAGTTGATATTTGTGACACCTTATTGGGTGTCTCATCGTCATGGTGGACAGTATAGTCTTTTTTATTGTTCTAAAAACAAGCTATAAAGCAAAAGACTTTTGTGATAAAAGCAATAATCAAATATATCAGTTTATAGGGAATAAAAAGTTCTTGGTATAAACATAATTAAAAATAAAATAATAAATTTATAATTATATTTTAGGTAAATAAATACGTTTTTTTATTAACGATATATCATATGATTATATTTTAATACACAATTCAACCAACATGGTTTGCGATATTTTTTAATATTTGACTACATCATATAATATTATTTGATTTTATATGCACTATAAAAAATGGTTGTTAGGCTGATGCGATTTTTATTTTTTAAATAGTTAATCATTGAGATGTTAATCACGGTAATTGAATGTTTCTCATTGCTAATATTCTGCAGACCAAAAAATATCAAGTTTTTTACTCTAAAATAGAGATAATTAATTGAGATATAAATTATAAATAACAAGCAAATGAGGCATTATATGTTTTTATTTAAAAAAGCTGTTATCGCTTTGTCAATTAATATCGCATTAGTTTCTTCGGCTCTGGCCTGCACAACGTTATTAGCAGGGAGTGAAGCAACTAATGATGGCTCTTTGATTGTAGCTCGTAGCGCAGATAGTGATGCTTTAAAAGCACAACATTTTGTTATTCATCCAGCCAAAAGCAATCAGACTGGCATTTATAGCACTCAAGCCCATCATGGCGCTAATAACTTTACTTATCCACTACCTAAACACTCATTACGTTATACCACTGTACCTAATTGGAAAACTCAATTGCATGGTGCAACGGGTTTTAATGAGCTAGGCGTTGGGGTGAGTGGTACAGAATCCATTTTTGCCTCACCTAAAGCATTGGCGTTCGATCCTTATGTTGAAGATACGGGGATCACTGAAGATGATATTCCAGATATTTTACTCTCAAGGGCAAAAACTGCCCGTGAAGCAATTGAATTACTGGGGAACATCATCGAAACACAAGGTGCGGGAGAAGGGTTTGGGGTTGCCGTCGTTGATAAAAATGAGGTGTGGTACCTAGAAACAGGTACAGGTCATCAATGGATGGCGCAAAAACTACCAAAAGATAAATATTTTGCGACGGGTAATCAAGGGCGTTTACAGGCTTACCATACAGATAGTAATGATAATTTAGGTTCTAAAAACTTAGTTGAGTTTGCAATAGAAAAAGGACTTTATGATCCTGCCACTGATGGCGAATTTAATTTTTCTAAAGCCTATACGCGTGATGATGAACGTGATCTCACTTATAATTACCCGAGGGTTTGGGTTATCCAGCAACAATTTAACCCTTCTCTGAAACAGAATGTGGCAGATGGTCGTCAATTTGCGCCTATGCTGACACCGGAGAAAAAAGTATCAGTAGAAGACGCCAAAGCGATGTTACGCAACCATTTTGACGATACAGAACATGATCCTTATACCAATGGATTGAATGGCAATGAACCATGGCGACCAATAAGTGTGTTTCGTACTTATGAATCTCATGTGATGCAAGTAAGACCTGAATTACCGCAAGAGATTGGTGAAGTGACTTATGTTGGTTTGGGAATGGCTGATCTAACCGCTTTTGTTCCTTATTACAGTGGATTAAAAGCATATCCGCAACACTATGCTATTGGAACAGATAAAGCAGATAATGACTCTATCTATTGGAAATATCGTAAGTTACAAACATTAGTAATGACAGATTATCCTCAATTTGCTCCTATTGTTAAAAAAGCATACCAAGAATGGGAAGCTAAAACAGCATTAGAACAAAAAGAAATGGAGGCTAACTATTTGTCAATGAGTAAAAAGAATAAAGCAGCAGCGGATAACATGCTGAATGAATTTAACTTACGTGTAATGGCTGATGCAGAGCAACTAACTGAAAACTTAACTAATCAACTCTTTACTCTTAAAACTAAAAATATACAAGATGGGATCTTTTTTGCTAATCAATCTAAAAAAGATTAATTACTTTAACGTATTATAAATATTAAAAAGATCTCAAGATGCGTAATCAGATTGAGATCTTTTTATTTTTATTAGCGACTAAAGAACAGGAATATAGTAACTAATTTCTTGTAGATGCTGCTCACTATGTCCGATTAACTTATCATAGCTAACCGATTGTTTTAAGGTATAGCGCTCAATATCTGGACCAGATCGACGTAGCAAATTCATCTTTGGTAATACTTTGGTATAGACAGTATAAATAATATCATCATACCCGGTGAGGGAATCTAAAATATTATCCATCTCAAAAGTAATAACTAAATATTTCCCATTGGGTAATTCTACTTTAGACATAGTGGAAATATTAGCAGAGCTTGTTAATTGTTCTTTACTTACTGCTGTTGTATAAATATAAGTCGTATCATCTAGCGAGCCTGCAGAAGCACGATGTGTGGCATACATTTCTGTAGGGATGGTATGTATTTCTTTTAAAAACTTCTTCCAGAATTCTTTTCTAAATTTTTTCTTATCATAATTCCATGCTGAAATATTTTTATTGTATTGATGAGCCATACCTATCAACTCTTTAGAAGGCAAGGTCATTACTTCATATTTTGCTTTAAGTTCAACAGTTTCTAATGCTGGAAAGATAAGTTCACTAATATCCCAACCTTGCTTTTTCCTGTATTCAGAAGGAGTGATATTAAATTGTTTTTTAAACGCACGACAAAACGTTTGTTGCGAATCAAAATGGTATTTTAAAGAAATATCTAAAAGGCTACTACGAGTGATCCTCAACGCATAAGCGCCACAAGATAAACGGCGTGCTAGGACATATTTGCCTAAAGATATTCCTGTATATGCTTTAAATAAGCGCTGGAAGTGCCACTTGGTATAGCCTGATTTTTCAGCAATAATATCTAATGATAAACGTGAATCTAAGTTTTGCTCGATCCAAACAATGATATCTTTAACTACATTTTCTTGAAGCATTGATCTTCCCACTATTTCACTTTATCGATATTATTAGATTAATCTATTGAAAATTAATCAAATTATTATTTGACAATAATATCATATTAGGCAGATTCTGTTACTCTAATTAAGGTAAAAGTTAATAACAATAATGTAAAGTTATGTATTTGAGTTGGTTTCTCCTTAAAAATTAAGCTAGTAAAACTAATCTAGACTATTATACGGTGTGAAATAATTGCTTAGAAAATCGCTTATTTCTTTATATTACCCCTATAATTAAATACGGAGATATCTTATTTTTTATTTTATAAAAGCTATCTAACCTAATTGGACTAACCATAGTTACTTTAATTATTTTAGGAGATGTAAATGCGTAAATTACTTTCTATCTCTGCAATTGCTTTATTAACTTCAATTATTGCAACGCCTGCATTAGCTGCTAAAACAGAAACTTACGACTGTGAAGGGCAAAAAATCAGAGTTTCTTTCCCTAATGATGATTTGGCCGTAATGGATTATAATGATGAATTAATCGTGTTAAAATCTGCCGTCGCTGCAAGTGGTGCGCGTTATGTTGGAGAAAGTTTCCAACTGTGGGGTAAAGGTAGTGAAGAGTTCAATTTAGCGACGATGTCAGAAGATGAAATAGTTAATGATCGTATTGCTGAAGATACAGGGCGTACTTGTAAAATAGTAAAATAATTTAATGATTATTTATTGAGATAAAGGCGAGCTAGACTCGCCTTTATTTTTAAGTCATTATATATTTTTTATCGGCAGTTTGTTAGGATATCTAAATATCGATTATTTTATCTCAGATAAAATATAACTGTATAAATCAATGCATACTGAGAGTTAAAATGAAATCTTATCCTTAGCTAGTTTCAATATTAATTTTAATATCAGTTTTAATAAGAAACTGAAAAATAATTATTATATCTATCATTTTTTAATGACGGGTATTCTATCTATAAATTAATTTTGGATACAGTCTAATGAAAGTTACAAGTGCCGAAAAACATGCATTGTTATTACCAGATAATCGAACGTTAACTTGGTATGAATCTGGCCCATCAGATGGTCAACCGGTATTATTCTGCACAGGTGCAGGGATGAGTGGGCTATTAAGTATGGATGCTGATCTGTTAACTAAGTTAAATATTCGACTTATTACACCGACTCGTCCTGGTTTAGGTGAATCAACTTTTGATCCTAAAAAGACATTAAAATCGTTTTCTAGCGATGTATTATTCTTATTAGCATATCTTAATATTAAGAATATCAGTGTGATAGGATCCTCTCAAGGTGCTGTTTTTGCAATGGCCATTTGTTACTATGGTAAAGTGGATAAGCTGGCAATTGTTGCTGGTCAAGATCAACTAGATTATCCTGAAATAAAAAAACTGTTGTCCAGTGATGTGGTTAATATGCAACAACAGGCATTATTCGATCCTGATGGATTAAAGACCTGGATCATTGAAAATATCACCGCTGACTGGTTAATGGATTTTATTTTGAATTATAGTGCTGATGTTGATTTGGCTCTTTATCAAGAAAATAAATTTTTTCCTGTTTATCAAGCTTGTATGAAAGAAGCATTTAAATATGGAAATAAGGGCTATGCTCAAGATTTATTAATCACGATGCAACCTTGGGGATTTACTCCAGAAATGATTAGCACACCTACAACATTATGGTATGGACTAAAGGATACGAGTACTGTTCACTCGCCTGATTTTGGCAAGTTATTGTCTCAACGTTTTCCCCATGCACAACGTTATGTCTATGATAATGAAGGTGGCTCTTTGTTGTGGACTAAAACATCACAGATTTTAACTAATCTTATTAGTTAATCTGAGCAAATAAGCAATAAAAACAGTAGATGGTATAAATATATCAGTAGATATTGATTGTTTTGTAAAATTATCAGTATCTACTTTGAGTAGGCTTATTCCCAATAAATAGCTATCTATTTGTAAAGGTTAACAATTTCATGGTAAATAAATCAAATAAAAAATAAATTTACACTTCTATAAAAAATAAAAGTGAAAATAGTTTGCTATAAAATAAATTCTATGACTTAATAGCGTCATTGGTTTGGAAGTACAGACCTATTTATGTTAGTCCAGTTTTTAGTAGTTCACCGTTTAGCGCTATCCTTGATACCTCTTCGTTGCGAATTCCTTCAAATAGTACCCATAAGTAAAAATCCGAAATCAAACCGCAATTAGCCTTATGGCATAACTAAATTTATTAAAGGAAATTCTATGTCTAATACAATGACTGGTACAGTAAAATGGTTTAACGACGATAAAGGCTTTGGCTTTATCACACCTAAAGATGGTAGCAAAGATGTATTTGTTCACTTTTCAGCAATTCAAAGCGATAGCTTTAAATCACTGAAAGAAGGCCAAGAAGTATCATTCTCTATTGAAAATGGTGCAAAAGGTCCAGCAGCTGCTAATGTTATCGGTCTGTAATAATTATGGATTATTGCGTCTAAGACTTAAAGACACTTATATAAGTGTATCTTACTAGACGAAATAACTTAAAAACCTCACTGATGTGAGGTTTTTTTATATCTATTATTTGCTAATAAAAATAAATTTTATTCTAACTGATATTATTAAAGTTTGGTAAATATTCACCATACATAAAAAAAGAAAATAAAAATAATTTTACTTACTTTGCTATTACATATTTTTCCAAAAAGATTAGAATAAAAGCAATCAGAAAATAAAGCTATGACTGGTAGTTTTTTTTTAAGAAAAGAATAGGAAAAAGCCGTTTAAAATAAACTTATATAAGATAAATGGTAAATTTTATTAAGTGGTATTCACTAAGTAACTTATCTTAAATAAACTATCTTAAATAACTGTTGTCTAAATTAACTTAAGCTTAAAAGAAGTCTTTTAAGTGACGAAAGGACAAATCTTGTGTACGCTAAAAATTCTTTTTCACTACATCTGTTACACCCTAAATATTTTCTTACTTGGCTAGGCGTATTTATTCTTTTTTTATTAGTACAATTACCTTACACGTGGCTTTTATTCTTAGGAAAACATTTAGGATTACTATCGCGTTTTTTTATTAAAAGAAGAGTTTCGATAATAAAGAAAAATTTAGAGTTATGTTTTCCGAATAAAAGTAAAAAAGATATCGATAAGCTAGTTATGGAAAATTTATCAGCATTAGGTATCGCTTTATTCGAAACTGGCATGGCATGGTTTTGGAGCGATAACAGACTGAAAAATATCTATCAAGTCGATGGAATAACAAATTTTACTGAGGCTAATCGAAAGCATACCGGTATTTTGTTGATTGGTATTCACTCCATGTCGTTGGAGCTTGGAGGGCGTATTATGGGGTTGTGCTTCCCTGTAAACGCAATGTATCGGCCTCATAATAATAAAGCGATGGAGTTTATTCAAACTAGGGCAAGATGCCGTTCTAATAAAGGTATGATTGATAGACGTAATTTAAAGTTTATGGTCACTGAATTAAAAAAAGGGAAGGCCATTTGGTTTGCACCAGATCAAGATTTTGGTTTAAAAGGAACCACCTTTTCACCATTTTTTTCGGTTAAGGAAACGTCTACTTCAAAAGGTGCTGTTATATTAGCAAAGTTATCAGGAGCTCCTTCTTTAACGGTAACATTGGTACGTAACCATGGTCATGATGATAAAAAATATAGCTTAATTATAGGTAAAGAGCTTCATAATTATCCAACAGAAAATATTCAAAATGATACAGATAGAATGAATCATCTGATTGAAATTGAGATTATGCGAGCGCCAGAGCAATACTTATGGGCTCATAGACGTTTTAAGACCAGACCCAAAGGTGAAGCCAGTTTTTATTAATAAAAAAAGACCAACACATTAAGTGTTGGTCACAGTAAATACTGGAAGCAATGTGAGCAATGTCGTTGCAAATAGTTTAGTAAAACACTCAACTATTCACGAGTTAAAAGATAATCATTCTCAACTAGATTGTCAACCTTAAAGTTTATAAGGGGATAAGTAGTGTGAGGGTAATGTAAAGGCCTACTCTAGATGCCTTGGTGCCTTGTATAATTTTTTGTTTTTAATAAGATACATAAAAATTGGTACAGACTAAGGGATATTATGCAGAGTTATCACTCTCTATCGGCTCAAGTTTATCAATTGGATAAACCGATAGGATGCAGTTTCGGCGATGTTGAATACTATCAACAGCGATTAAAAGATGTTAAAGGTAAAATTTTAGAGCCGGCAGTAGGAACAGGACGTATCCTTATCCCTTTATTGCAATCAGGTTTTAATATTGAGGGATTTGATCTTTCCGAAGAGATGCTTGAATTTTGTAAGAAAAATCTAATCGAGCATGGGTTTACAACCAACTACGTAACTCAAAATAATTTAGTCACTTTTGAAGTCAATACCCCTGTCGAGGCTATTATTATTCCTACAGGGACATTCCTCTTATTAAATACCCAACAGCAGGCGATCCAAGCCTTAAAACAGTGTTATCAAGCGCTTGAGTTTGGTGGGCGCTTATTGGTTGATATTAGTCTTGCCCATCATTTTGTTAAAGGTGAATGTACTAGTCGCCAATTTAATACACCAGAAGGCGATCTAATTACCTTACAGATAATTAATGCTGAAATTGATTATATAAATCAGTTAACTACTTCACACCATCGTTATGATAAATGGCGAGATGGCAAGATCATTGAAAGTGAATGGGAAGTTTTCAGCTTAAAATGGTTTGGTGTGTCTGAATTTGAACAAATACTACGCTTGATTGGTTTTAAACAGATCACAATATCAGCCGATTACCAGTATCTGCAAACCCCCAGTAATACGACAGAAATTATGACTTTTGAAGCGTATAAAAAATAGCATTAAATAATAAGAGGCTGTATTTAAAGCTAATTTTTTATAGCCTCATTTATTTCGCCTTTCTAAAGTTAATCAGAATATTGGCAGTTGTATTTTTATGTGTGGAATTATAACGTTGTAAGGCGTCCTTTTAAGGAATAACTCACATGAAAATACCCACTTTATTAAAGCATGGCTTAATAGCTACTTTGACCTTTATGGTTTCTTTGAATTCCTTCGCCGATCCTGGAAATGGTAAAGGTAATGGAAACGGAAACGGTAATCCTCATAGTCATCAAAATCAAAGAGGTAACAACGGTTTTAATAAAGGACATCAGAACGTAAACCAACAAGATGGATTTTCTTCACAACTGCGTATTGATAGTCGAGGAGGGCTCTCTGTCTCAATCACTTATGATGATGCAAGAGCATTAGCAATAAAGAACAATCTAACTGGATATAAAGGCCTTCCTCCGGGAATAGCAAAGAATTTAACAAGAGGTAAGCCATTACCTCCAGGTATTGCGAAAAAAGCCGTACCCAGCATTATGCTAAGTCAGTTACCGCATTACGATGGATATGAATGGCAGATAGTGGGTAATGATTTGGTGTTAATCGCAATAACTACATCAATTATTGCCTCTGTTATTAATAATGTTTTTGATTAAGGTAAAACATAGCCTCATTTTAATGTCATGTTATATCTGCTTCAAAACTATAAAACCTTCCTACTAACAGGGAAGGTTTTATGTTTATTGAAATGCAAAAATAAAAAAAAGACCAACGCTAGGAGAGTTGGTCAATAAATACTAGAAGCAATGTGAGCAATGTCGTTGTGAAAGACCGAGTAACGCACTCAACTATTCACGAGTTAAAAGATAATCATTATCATTTGAGTTGTCAACCCCACTGAAATTGTGACTACTATTTATTGATATAAAAAACCAAGTAATTAGCTATTTTATAAAAACAAGTGTTGGGTTTTTATTAATAATAACAAGTAGATCTGCTTCTTTATTACAATTAATCGCCTTTTCTATGGCACGCATTTTTTTTATCTTTTTTGCTAAATTCTTAACATGCTGAGAGCGTAATGACATTGTTGGTTTAACCATGATATTTCTCCTTAGTAGTAGAAGAGATAACAATAGTAGGGATATTGACTAAATGCAAATGATAATTAATATCATTTGGTGGCTATTAATACCCTCACTTATTAAATGTGATCTGTATGGAGCGTTTTTATTGCAGTTTTTCTTGTTTTCCCCGTCAACAGACTAAAAAATAAGGATAAAGTACTTGAGATAAATTTTTTATTAGAACTACCTTCTGCAAATATTCTATTTAGTGCTATAAATCTCAATAATTAATATCAAAAATTACTCCGTAAATATAGAGGTATTATATTTTGTATAATTTATATTTTAACCATACTTCATTTGAAATTTTTTATATAAGTAGTATGGTAGTTAGCAGCTATTAAAAAAATAGCAAAGAAATAAAAAATTTATTTTTAACAAATCTAAGAGGAACCCATTTACTCTAAAATAATTGAGGAAAATTATAATGGATAATAGTGATAAGTTTTTTTCTAACGATATATGTCCTAAAACTGCTTTATATGGACAATTTTATGGGAATGATCAATACGCAGGCCGTGAACACGAAAGAAAAATATACTACGGCAGAAAATTTCCTAAAACTAAAAAAGGTTATTATTTTAAAAAGCTAATGAATTTTTAATAATAAAAATCACTATATTAAATAATATATATTTTCGAAGTGTTTATAAGATGGGTAGTCTTATATAAGGTTATCCATCTTGGATGAATTTATATATTTATCTGTGGATATTATATAAATATAATAATTTAAAAGGTATAGTCCGTTTAGACTATACCTTTAGTGTTATTTTATCGAGCAATTAATGCAAATACCCCCCAGCCTAAGTATTCTCGTGTAAAACTAACATGACGTTTAGGGGCTATAGTCAATTCTGTTCGAATTTCTTGAGCAAAATCATCGGCACTATTTTTGTCAAGCCAACGGCGCATAGTCATCCATTTAGCAGCTTCATATCTATCCCAACCCTCTTGATCTGCCAGTACCATTTCGACTAGATCGTATCCTTGATTGTCGAAAGAGATAACAAGCTCAGATAAAGTTAAAAAATCTGATATGGATGAAGCACCACAAGCTTGTGCTATCTCTTGTGTTGTTGGAATTTGCCGCCAATATGGTTCTCCGATAAGAATAAGCCCACCTGTTTTAATACTTTTTGCTAGTAGCTCGATAGTTTCAATTACACCACCAGCAATCCAAGTTGCTCCTATGCATGCTGCTATATCACATTTTTTATCACTAATATAATCTGAGGCATCATGATGGATAAAATGTACTCGATGGCTGACGCCTAACTCTTCTGCTCTAGATTTTGCTTGTAAAGTAAACAGCGGGCTTATATCGATGCCAATACCTGTAATATTGTAATCGTGAGCCCAAGTACATAGCATTTCACCAGAGCCACTTCCGAGATCAAGAATTTGCCAGTTTTCTTTCATTCGTAATACTCGACCTAAGGTGGCATATTTCTCTGGTGTGAAAGGGTTATGAATACGATGCTCACTTTCGCTAATAGTGAAAATACGAGGAATATCCATTTTAATTTCCTTTAATTGTTATAAAAGAGAGTGTGAACATTATTAAACCTAGTAATATTATTGATATAATATTACTATCTAATTGATTTAATTTGCTTTTTGGTTTTTTTAGAAAGGTAAGCTTATACGTTAGGATATCTAGATTTTGGCAATAATCTTTAATAAGAGTGATACAACTAGCTATAGCGCCAATAAACGTAAATTGGGTAGAAATAAGTAAAGAATAGTATTTTTGATGTGATGGATCCATACTAGAAAACCTGTTTAATCATCATATGCAATATAAGCAAACATATTGTGGTGCTTGCATGAGAATACAGCGCATTGAAACCAGCTATTCGCCCTAAAAGGTCGAAATAGTGGTTATTAGATGATTACATTTTCCAGCATCAAAGCCTCAGGTAGGAATTAAAGGTTGTTTACACTAGGACATTTTCATCGATTTTTTAGATTTGTAAATGCGTAAGTCTGTAAAGTGTGAGCCGGATGATAGTTTTATTTTGGTTGAGCCATCTATTTACAATATATCAAAGTAAAAGATAGTGAACAGGGGAACCCCGGATCTTGGCCGACGCTTATCTTGCAGACCAAACTATTTCATGCGGTGTTTTATCAGGTGTATCGTAAAACCTTGTCCTCAGTGAAGAGAGTAGTGCAGAAGCTATGTTTAATAAGAATACAAAATAACTGGTTATAAAAACAGTACTTGCTTGTGTTGTGTCCGTGATTATCTTATTATTTCTAAATCGTGGGTGACTTATTACTTACCATACTAAATTTTATCAATACCTAGGGTATACAGGTATTAAACTTATTATTTTGATAATGTGTATCTATATAGGAGGATGAGTGAAAGGCAAAAGAGTTGTTATTGTTCATGGCTATACTGCATCTCCCAAGGATAATTGGTTTCCATGGTTGAAAGAAGAGCTTGGATCATTAGGATATGATGTCAGTATACCTATGATGCCTGAGCCTAATCATCCTAACCCTAATGAGTGGCAACAAAAACTTGCCGATGAAAACATAATACTTGATAAAGATACTATTCTTGTTGGGCATAGTCTGGGATGTATAACTTTATTACGTTTTCTTTCTGAACAGGCTTGTGAAGATATAACAATAGGCGGGTATATTTTAGTCGCTGGTTTTAATAGTGAACAAAAAACTTTACCTGAGTTGAACTCTCATATTTATAATAATCTGAATTATAGTAAGTTAATTAAAATATCGGATAAAAGGGTGTCATTAATATCATCCAATGATTGGATTGTGAGTCCTGATTCATCCAAAAAATTAGCTAGTCAATTACAAACTCAAATTGTTATTGAAGAAGATGCGGGTCATTTTCTTGATAAAGAAGGCTATATTAAATTGCCAGTCATGCTTGATATTTTTAAATATATGTTGAATGAGCATAAGCTATAAATACAATGTTAGAATATTCGTCAATTGGTTTTTATCAGTCATTTAAATAAAAGAAAGAAAAGTCGCCTTTACCTTTATAAAAGGCGACTGTTTACTCAGCGTGTGGTGTTATTTAATGGCTTTTCTGTGAAACTAAAAGCCCAATCCCTGCACTAGCTAATAAACTTGAGCACATACGATTGAACACTTTTTTAGCATGTGGTTTTTTTAGCAACTTTTTCATGTGTAAGCCTAACCAAGCGTAGAGCATTATTGCAATAAACTCGAGTAACAAGAATAAAGAACCAAGTATTAGAAACTGGGAACTAGCCGGTAATTGTGGGCTAACGAATTGCGGAAGAAAGGCCGTAAAGATAAGTATTGCCTTTGGATTTCCTGCTGCAACAAAAAACTCTTGCCTTGCTAATTTGGCAATAGAGTTATTCTTCTTATTTGAATCAAATTTGAATTCATCAGTTGGGGCTTTCCATAATTGATATGCGAGCCACAAAAGATAAGCAACCCCAGCAAATTTAATTACACTGAAAATGAACTCAGATGTTTGCAATACAACAGCTAGCCCAAATGAAGCTAGAACAATCATAATCACGAATGCGAGTAATCTACCGAGACCTCCTGCACATGAACGAGCAAACCCATAGTAGGCTGCATTATTGATTGAAAGCAGGTTGTTTGGCCCTGGTGCAAGGTTTAAAGCAAAACAGGCTGGGATAAAAAGAAGTAATGTAGAAAGTTCCATATAATTCCATTTGTATTTTTTAATGTATGTTTGCAAGGTTTCTCATTCTATAAGCTATATTAATGAATTGTAGAATAATTACAGCATAAGAATAGGGCGAAAATTGGAACTTAAACAAGATAAATCTGATGTGGGTTTTACACCAGTTTTACACCAGTATTACACCAAGAAAATTCCAGACATAAAAAAACCAACCGTAAGTGGTTGGTTTTCTTAAATAAAAATGGTCGGCATGATAGGATTTGAACCTACGACCCCTGACACCCCATGACAGTGCGCTACCAGGCTGCGCTACATGCCGATTGTGCTTAGTATATTACTGTTTTTTACTGCTAAAGCAACCCCTTAGATACTTAACTGCTGTATTTTTATTCATTATAGTGACGTCAGTTGTTATTAACTTTTTACTTATAGTCTTTTTTTAATACTAACGCTCAATAAATCGTTTTTGCTCAGCCAGTACTTGCAATAATAGGCGTAAATCAGGTTTGGCGGATTGGATCTCTTTGCCTGATTTATCAAACAAAGCATATCTGCCATGTTTATCTATCATTAACGTATTATCTTGTAAAAAGACCACTAGAGTTTCATTATCACCAGTAAAAATCCAAGGGTGATTACGCGTATTAGCAAATAGATCTTCGCCTTGAGAATAGTTATCTGCAGGGCTAATAACACCTAATACATGTTGCATTAGCGTTGTCATTATATCTTGGTGGCTGGTTAGTTTATCTAGTTTTTGTGGTGTAACATTAGGCCAATGTATTACCAGTGGAACCTGCGATTGGCTTAAGTTAAAAGTATCTTTGTTAACAAGCCATTGGCTATCTTGTTTATCATTGTTCTGATGATAATTTGACGTTACGACCACAACGGTATTATCAAGTATGTTGCTTTCTTTTAAAGTAGTAAAAATGGTCTCTAATTGACTATTTAACTGTGCTTGAGAAGCTGATGTATGCTTATCACCGTTGATTTGTAAGAAAGAGAACCAAGGTGTGCTTTGTTTATTTTTTAACAACCATGAACGCCAACTATTAATCGTTGTGTCGTTATCCTCACTACGTGAAGTAGGTAGTGAGTAATCAGCCAGCACCGCTTGTGTAAATAATGGCGATTTAAATCCGTTAGTTGAAAATAGTGCTAATTGATAGTGACGATAATTTAAAGCGTCAAAGAGCGCTGAGTTTTTGCGGCTACTTAACACACTATCTAAGTAAGACGGTGAAATGCCATAAAATAATCCAAACAGCGCCGTTTCGTTATTTATGCCTGCTGAATAGTGTTGAGAGAAAGAGAGGTTATTATCAGCAAATTGTTGCAAGCTCGGTAGTTTGGCAACGTCTTCATTACCTAATCCATCAACCACAATCATAAGTAAGTTATATGAGCTTTCATCTTTAGAATAATCAAGAGGTGCAAGCGGGTAGGTGATACTCTGTGCCGCAGGATTACCCTCGCTCATTAAGCGCTGCTCATACTCAGATTGATTAATAAAACCATGCCGTTCAAGGAATTTACGTGCAGTCATTGGATAAGACAGTGGTAAGTTTGCACGTTGCATAGTAATAGGGCGATAAAAATTAGCATCTGCCCAAATAGACATAGAGTGGGATAAAATAAAGCAACTAATAAATACACAGGCTAATGGTTTTCCCCATCGCTGGCGGTTTAAGCTGCGCAGCTTTTGCCAACTCCATGTAGCAAATAGCATTTCGATAAGAAAGATAATGGGGATGCCAATAAAGATAAGTTGCCATTCTCGCGCCATTTCACCTTCATCTGGATTGATAACCAAATCCCAAACCAACTGGGTCAAATGAAGTTGAAATTGCTGGTAAACAGCTATATCAAAAATAAGTAATGTCAATCCTGCGCTAGCTAAGGCGCAGGATATCACCCTAAGTAATCGTTGCGAAACTACCACAAAGGTCAACGGAAAAAGAATAAGGATATAAATGGCAAACACGATAAAACTAAAATGGCCCATCCAACTGACAATAGCGTAAAGACGACCTGCAAAGGTACTTGGCCAATCAGCAATAAACAGGTAACGGCTCCCAAGCAAAAGACTTAGAATAATATTAAACAGCGCAAACCAGTGACCCCAACTGATCATTTGGGATACTTTTTCACGATAGGACTGATTTCTCGTTACCATGTCTATAAATATTTCTGTGTTTATTAGTGAATATTGCCTTCATCAATTGAAGCACGTAAAGCGTGAACAAAAGAGTCTGCAATCAGCATTCGTTGAGCAGGGGCAATACTTGTATTGATTAAGTTTGTCACCATGTTCCCCAACACCATCAAAGAAAGATCTGTAGGAGTATGATGTTTTTCAAGAACGCTGACAAGTTCTGCAAGTAATTGCTCAACTTGTTCATCACTATAACGGGATTTTTGTGGCATAAAATCTGAATTCCTACTAAATGGATAAAACGCTATATGTTACCGCAAGGCGTGTTATTTTTCTGCTATTAAATTAATTATTTTGCGGTTATACCCCTTGATAGTAAAAGTAGGGGATGTTTGAATACGCGCACAAAAAGAATCGGGATAAAGGAGGGCGCCCATGAGTCTAGATATTAACCAGTTAGTCTTGCACCAACTTATTAAGCGTGATGAGCAGACATTAGAAGTGGTACTACGTGATTCACTCTTAGACATTGAGCCGGTTGTTCAAGAGATGGTCGAAGAGTTACATCGTGTTTATAGTGCAAAAAGTAAAGCCTATGGTTTATTTAATGAAGAGAGCGAATTAGCTCAAGCATTACGTTTACAACGTCAAGGTGAAGAAGAATTTTTAGGTTTTTCTCGTGCAGCGACGGTTAGACTTAAAGATGAGTTAGCGAAATACCCTTTTGCTGAAGGGGGAACGGTTCTTTTTTGTCATTATCGTTATCTTGCGGTGGAATATTTATTAATCGCTGTATTGAATAGCTGTAATAGCATGTGGGTCAATGACAGTCTTGATGTATCTTCAACACGCTATTTAGATATTCCTCATGCAGATATTATCGCTCGTATTGATTTAACTGAATGGGAGACTTCACCCGATTCTTTACGTTATTTAACCTTCTTAAAAGGGCGTGTAGGACGCAAAGTTTCAGATTTCTTTATGGACTTTTTAGGGGCGCAAGAAGGTTTAAATACTAAAGTACAAAATAAAGGCTTATTACAAGCGGTTGATGACTTTTGTGAAGCATCAGACATGAATAAACAAGAGCGCCAAACTTGTCGTGAACAAGTCTACAGCTATTGTAATGAGCAATTGCAATCGGGTGAAGAGATTGCATTAACTGAACTTGCACAAGAGTTACCGCCATTAGGTGATCAAAACTTTGCACAGTTTACAGAAGAAAAAGGGTATGAATTAGCGGAAACTTTTCCCGCAGATCGCAGTACATTACGCCAATTAATGAAGTATTCAGGAAGTGGTGGGGGGTTAACGGTTAATTTTGATGCGAAACTGTTGGGGGAAAGAATTTTTTGGGATCCCGCTACCGATACACTGACGATAAAAGGAACTCCACCTAATTTACGCGACCAGTTACAGCGTAGAGTTTCAGAAAAATAGGCAATAGATAGAAACAAATAACGCCACATTAAGTGGCGTTACATGCTCGGCGTCCCGAAAAATAAAGCTCGAAGGTTGGCTTATTAAGCGCGCAGGAAGTCAATATGAGTAATTTTTGGCTTATACTCGTGACGTTGCACTGCTTTAACTTTAACTTTAGTTGCTTTACCATCGATAACGAGGTTAACGAAATCAGCGTAGAACTCAGATTTGTGTTCTTGGTTGATAACTTCGTTGTGATCTAAATCGATAGCGATTGGCTCTTCATTTCCGCCATAAACGATAGCTGGAAAACGGTTAGCCACACGCAGGCGGCGGCTCGCACCCTTACCCTGCTCTTTACGTACTGTTGCATTAATAGTTAACATCTTTTTTCTCTTATGAAAAAGAAAATACATACTTGTTACAGGCGACCCAGCAACAAGCTCGAGATTTGGTTTATCTAAAAACAGATAAAGCGGGGCGCATTTTAACGAAAAAGCACTCTAACAGCAAATATAAATCGACTTTAATATAAGGTATCTGCTTTACGAAAGCGTCCATGATAGTCAAATAACTTATTACGAATTTGCCAAAAGCCATCTTTTTTATTTTTTTGTGCCACAATAAAATCAGGATAACGTAATAAATCAAACTGATTAATAATATCTTGAGCGTTATGCCATACAAAAGGAACGCCAGGGGCGCGCTGGTGTTCGCGTAAAAACTTGAGTTCAAATACTTTACGTTGGGCAGGCGTTTTTAAACGAAATCGTTCTGAAACAGAAGTACCTTCTTCATCATAATAGTTGATTTTAAGCCACTCACCTTTTTCATCTTGACCACTGAGTAATTGCATTCCTCCACAGCGAAGGATAAGGGCGCCTTTTAGCTTTAAAGCAGCTTTGAGCATATCATCAGGATCAACTAGGATTTCATTACAGTGCACACAACGCCGTGCGGCGATATCATTTTCTTCATTACAGTGTGGGCATAATTTAAAACGAAAGCGATAATCACACTGTTTTTTTTGTCCTTGCTCATCAAGCTCCCAACCTTGGCAACGTCGCCCATAGTGCTCAATAATATCGCCATCTGCATCAACTATGCCCCAGAAAGTGTTAGCGAATTGACAGAGAGGACAAAACACTTGTACCGGTTTGCTATTTGGATTGGGTTTTTTACTACCCACTTCAGGAAGATAAAGGTCGTGAGGGTTACCTGCATAATCTAAGATTAAACATTCTGTTTTTCCTGCAAATAACCTTAATCCTCGTCCTACTATTTGTTGATATAAACTGACGGACTCCGTTGGGCGTAAAATAGCAATTAAATCAACATGGGGCGCATCAAAGCCTGTGGTTAATACAGCAACATTAACCATATAACGTAGCTGTTGCTGTTTAAACTGTGAAATTAATGCGTCACGCTCAGAAGAGGGGGTCTCAGCACTGACTAACGCGGCTTGTCCTTGGGGTAATAATGTGAAGATTTCTGTCGCATGTTCGACTGTTGCCGCAAATATCATCACACCACGGCGTTGTTCACCGTATTCAATTATCTGTGACACAATATGGGGTGTAATACGCTGTTGTTTTTTTACTTCGCGATTGAGATCTTCTTGATTAAAAATACCATTTTGGCTCGTTCTAACTTGGCTAAAGTCATATTGCAAAATAGGCATATCTAAACGTGTTGGTGGGACTAAGAAATGGTGACTTATCATGTAGCGTAAAGGTAATTCATAAATACAGTCACGAAAAAAACAATTGTCATCCCCTTTTACCATACCGTGATAGTGATATTGGTAAATCCAACCAGTCGGTAAACGATAAGGAGTAGCAGTTAATCCTAAGATGCGTAATTGGGGGTTAATGGTTTGAAGTTGTTTGATCACTTGTTGGTATTGGCTATCTTCAGACAGACTAATACGGTGACATTCATCAATAATTAATAGAGAAAAAGCATGCTCAAACTGTGATAAGTTGCGTGCTACCGATTGCACACTGCCGAAAACAACCTTGCCTCGACTCTCTTTTTGCTGTAATCCGGCGGCATAAATATCCGCAGATAGACCATAGGCTTCATATTTGCTATGGTTCTGCTCTACTAATTCCTTTACATGTGCTAGAACCAATACCCGCCCACGTGCTCTTTTAGCAAGTTCGGCAATGACTAAGCTTTTTCCAGCACCGGTAGGCAATACAATAAGTGCTGGTGTTTTATGTTGGCGAAAATAAGTGATTGTCGCGTTAACCGCGTCAAGCTGATAAGGTCTGAGTGTAAAAGCCATAACCATACATCAAAAGCAAAACAGAGCACCAGCGTAGCACTTTTTAGCGGTGAGTGCGAACAGAAAGACTGTAATTAAATACAGTGAAAGGCTAAATGATTTAAGGGTAAATTAATTAGTTGTTTTATTGTTAATATTCATTTTTAATAGATGCCTCATATCAGATGGTACTCTTCCATTTTTCAGAGAAATTCATGCGATTAGATAAATTTTTATCCCAGCAATTGGGGATTAGCCGTAATTTAGTAGCTCGTGAACTTAGAGCGGGGCTTGTGACTATAGATGGTGAAATGGTAAAAACAGGTGCGACTAAAATCACACCTGAACAAGAAGTTGCTTATGATGGCAATGTGTTGACACAAATTTTAGGCCCGCGTTATTTTATGTTGAACAAACCTATTGGTTATGTGTGTTCAACGGATGATCCTGTTAACCCCACCATTCTTTATTTTATTGATGAGCCACTAGCACATAAATTACATGCTGCGGGGCGTTTAGATATTGATACTACAGGGTTAGTGCTATTAACCGATAATGGTCAATGGTCTCATCGTATAACGGCACCTAAACATCACTGTGAAAAAACGTATGTCGTAACGTTGGAACAGCCTATTGCTACGGATGTCGCCGAGAAATTTAAAACGGGTGTTCAGTTAAATGGCGAAAAAGAATTGACTAAGCCTGCGACATTGGAAGTAATAACACCGACTGAGGTAAAACTGACCATCAGTGAAGGGAAGTACCATCAAGTTAAACGTATGTTTGCTGCGGTGGGTAATCATGTTGTCGCGTTACATCGAGAGCGTATCGGTGATATCACATTAGATGATGCTTTAGCGCCAGGAGAATACCGACCGCTAACAGAAGAAGAAATCAATAGCATTCATCTACCTAAATAATAATTATATTTTGTCGTTTTTTGGAGTTTAACTGCGTGCAAGAGCAACGTCCGTCGTACTTTAGCCTCATTTTAATATTGGGGCTTATTTCCATGCTTATGCCACTGGCTATCGATATGTACCTGCCAAGTTTACCTACTATAGCACGGGATTTTGGCGTGCCTGGTGGCCAAGTTCAGATGACATTAAGTAGCTATATCTTTGGTTTTGCTATTGGACAAATGGTCTATGGGCCGATGGCAGATAGTCTAGGGCGTAAACCGGTTATTCTAGGTGGTGTGATTGTTTTTGCATTAGCATCGAGCGCTTGTGCATTATCTGACTCGATCGATATGCTAATTGGTATGCGTTTTCTACATGGATTTGCTGCCGCCGCTGCAAGTGTTGTCATTAATGCTTTAATGCGGGATATGTTTTCAAGAGATGAGTTCTCAAGAAGCATGTCATTTGTTGCATTAGTCATGACGATTGCTCCATTATTAGCGCCATTACTTGGTGCTTGGGTGATGAACTGGTTCTCATGGCATGCTATTTTTTGGAGTATCGCTATTGCGGCGATCATTGCTGCTGCATTAATTGCGCTCTATATACCGGAAACTTTGCCCAAACAGCACCGCCAACGCTTTAGCCTACGAGTGACATTTAGTCAATTTATTAGCTTATTTAGAGCACGTCGAGTACTTTGCTATATCCTGGCATCGGGATTTTCTTTTGCAGGGATGTTTTCATTTTTAAGTGCAGGGCCTTTTGTTTATATCGAACTACATGGTATTCCATTCGACCAATTTGGCTTGTACTTTGGTTTTAATATTATTTTCTTGATTGTCATGACCAGTATCAATGGGCGCTATGTGCGCCGATTTGGTGCACTGAATATGTTACGTTTTGGGTTAACTGTGCAGTTTTTAATGGGCATATTCTTAATATTGGTGGTCGCCCTTAATTTACATTTTTACTTCCTTGTTGTGGGAGTGGCTATGTATGTTGGTGGGATAGCCATGATAACCTCAAATGCGATGGCCGTTATTCTTGAAGACTATCCACATATGGCGGGTACGGTATCTTCTTTAGCCGGTACTATCCGTTTTGGTGTGGGGGCTTTAGTTGGAACCGCTATTGCAATGTTACCCGCTAAAACTGAGTGGCCGATGGTGAGTTCGATGGCATTTTGTGTTATCTGTGCCATGAGTTTCTTGTTACTTGCTCGTCGTTATAAATAAGAATATCACGCTATAGATACACTGTATTTATAGCGTTTTCCTTTCTATTTATCTTTAAAATGTCATTATCGCCACGTTTTTCACTAAATATTTCTCTAAATTCTCTCCCTTCAATGTAACTTATTTGATTTGCATCAACACTTAATGTTGTATTTTTGTTAAATTAACTGGGGTTTATTTTAATAATCATCTATTATTGTTTTAGTAATATGAAATATCATGATAAAAATTGATAGATTGTTTTACTTAAATGCGTAAAATTTTATGCAATTATTTTATATAGTTGATAAAATGTTAAATAAATGAAAGAATAATTGAAAAGAGTAATCAGGGCTGATATGAAGGTTGATAAAGGTTAAGCGAAATAAACAGCTTAAAATACCTCTCTCTTTGTAAGATTATTGTAACGTTCATGCTTTATTTTTAACAATATTTTAATATGTGTGTGAGCAAGTCAGTTCAAACTCGTATTGATGATGTATTAAATTAACGTGTTGATGAAACAGGATTGATTTGTGGAAAATGTACAACTTTCGGTGGTTCATAAGCTGCCGCTGAGTTATCGGTGGCTAGCAGGCTTTACAGGCACAAGGGTAGAAATTCTACCTGAGAATGATGCTAGTAGACAAAATACCTTGATTGGCTTAAAACTGCTAAGTCATGATGGTATGACTTTAGATGAGGCAATACAGAACTTACAAAAGTATCTGAATAATCTCAATATTGAAAATGTGATTATTGAGTGGGATGGCGTACCTTGTTTATTTTTACATAGTGATGATGAGTGCGCAGCACTTTGTTGCTTAAAAAATGCAGGGGTTGCAATTGCTGAGCCATTTCCAACAGACTACTCTTATCTGTAGTTCTTTTTTGTTCTTAATGGGTATTTCTCTACGACATATGCACAATCTATTGCTATGTACTTAGATAAAAATACTCACTAACGATGGCTATATGGCTCTGTTATGCAAGAAAAAACAACATAAAAAAGCCCCATACTCAATAAGTATTGGGGCTTTTTTATTGCGATAAGATATAAGGGAAAATTTTATCTTAATGACGCTTGAGAATAGTTATCAGCAAGACTTGTTGTTGTATTATTATCAATGATCCGACGCGCTGTATAGAAACGGTTTTTCCAATAGACATTGGACATTTCAGAAACGATAACACCACTGCTGGTTGATGCGTGAACAAACTTATCATTACCGATATAAATACCAATATGGCGCATAGTGCGACCAGTCTTAAACAGTACTAAGTCACCCGCTTTTAAGGTTGAACGATTAACTTTGGTACCGGCAAATTGCTGATCGGAGGTTGAACGAGGTAATTCGACACCAAATTGATCACGAAAAGTTCTTTGGACAAAAGCGGAACAATCAATACCACTTTTTGTATTGCCACCTAAGCGGTATGCAACACCTTTCCAGTCTGCATATTGGTCAAGTATCTTAGATTTTATATCGAGATTCTTCACCAATGATTCAAATTCATCTTGAGATGCTTGGGAAATAGATGTGCTTGAAGATTTATTAAGTGGGGCAGTTGTTGAATTAGCTAAGCGTGAAGACGCGTTTTGTGAACTACAGGCTGATAACGTAGCTACGACAATAAACGCCGGTATGAGCTTAAGCATTCTCATAAACGGTTTATTTCTCATTGTGACAGATTTCCCTTACATCCTTATGTGCCAGATGAGCACATGAATATTCACCAAATAACCAGAGAATATAGTGTAATTTAACTCTGGCAACCCTATTTCGCGAAAAACGTGCTCTAAAGCACGTAAATATCCACATTAAACAATAAATAATGTGGAAACATAAAAAGTTTACATAAAGAAAAGTCAAATGGCGAGAGGAAAGAGGCTTAATTTACAAAACATTAGATAATAAAGAACGCATACTAAAAATGATTATCTTTTTGTTATAAAACTATCCTTTTACAGATAAAAAATAAGCGCTCAGTAGGGCGCTTATTTTTACTTTTACTTATTTTTTATACTTAATTAGCTAAATGCTTTTTTGCCTTTAAAAGGGAGATGCTCATCTAGCCAATGAATGATGATATCAGAGGCAGGGGTTATTAATAACCAGCTTGTTGTGACTAAAGTAAGCGAGATAGAGCCAACTAAGATATCAGAAGCCCAATGTGCGCCAGCCATAACACGAGGTAATGAAAAAATTACCGTAATTAAAAGAGCGCATAAAAAAGAGCGAAATGAAAGATAACGTAATATAAAGCTACAAAAGATCAGTAGCATCAAACCATGATCGCCAGGAAAGCTATCACCTGATGCATCTTTAGTCGGTATTCCTGTCACTACACCTACGCGGTGCACATCGTGAAAATGAAGTGTTGGGCTAGGTCTTTCGATAGGAATATTTTGTCCAATCTGATTAATTACGATTGCACTTAGCACCATGACTATTCCCACAATAATGAGATGGCGTTTGCCCTGATAATCTTTCTGACGAAAGGTATGGTAATACAACCCTCCCATCGCCAGCAGAATAATCACATCGAATGCTCGATTATTGACATAAGCCACAAACATAGCAAAAGAAGAGTCTGGCAATAGTTGCCGATTAAAAAAATAAAAGATATGTGTATCTATTGAAAGCCAAAACCCATGTTGTGCGGGAAGATACCAAGATAAAAAAAGAGTCAATCCAACCAAATTTAACAGCAAGATAAGAGACAATTTTTGTTTAACAGTAGAAAGTTTCATAAGGATAATTAAAAAATTCGTTGATTAATTGTGATCTAAATCACAAATACTCTAAGTTTATGGCAGGGACTATAGCCAAAATAAAAAAAAATATCTTTGCAATTAATTGCTAAGGCAAATGTTATCTTTTTGTTTCAGTCTTGTTAGCTTCTCTTATCTTGATATAAGTCAAATATAGAATATTTTTTATTGATAGTCTTAATTTGAGTATTTTATAATTTCTTTCTAAACTTTAATCAAAGATAAAAGTTAAATAAATAAAGTTACTAGCCGGTATTAGTTATTAGTTTAATAGCATATTGGCTCGTGGACATTCTGTACTTAAATAAATGAGAGGAGGTTTATTTTGAAAAAGATACCGATAGTTTTAGCATGTCTAGGTCTATTATTAACGGCACCTAGTTTAGCACGTGAAAGTAAAGTGTTAGGCTCAACAACAATTACTTTTGTTGGTGCTATTGTCGAAGGCGGATGTTATGCATCATCAGAAGAAAATACTGTTAAAACAAGTTGTTGGAATGGTAAGGAGATGAAAGACTTCCAATATAAACTAGATGCTAATCAGCAATTTAACTCGCAATTAATTAATAATAAAGGTTTTATGGATATCGAATGGATTAACGATCATCTAGCAGTAATGAATATTGTTTATAATTAGTTAATTAATACTAATAATAAAATAAATTGTGTTAATTAAATAGAAAGTTGATGTTTAAATAATTAGGTTATTAAAGTTATGAATATTTGACTTAAGCTTAAATCAACGTTGATTTTTTATTTATAAATAAAAACCACTCATATTTGATAGACATCAAACATTCTTATTGTGTCTATATGAATGTCATATTTTATTGCTATGATAAAAGTATGTCGAGTAGGCGTGATCCTCATACCTACTGCGCAAACAAGAAGTGAGGTCGTTATGAAAAAATATCTGACCATTTTATGCAGTCTTCTCGTTTCCAGTTCGATATCATTTGCTTGGGCGTCAACAGCACAGCAAACCACAGGACAGATTTATGTACGAGGAGCAATTGTTGATCCAGCTTGTGAAATTAATTTCACACTCGATCAAGCTGAGTACCAATGTTACAAAAATAACAAAGTCTTTACATCAACCCAGTCTATTTTCCCTACCTCTTTTGAACAATCATCATCAATTATACTGCCTCAAAATATGGGGAAAGCTGAAATCCGTTGGATGGATGGCGCTGAAAAAAATGGATTGATTAATGTGCAATATTTTTAATTGTGTATTGACAGGGAATGATTAGGTAAACAAGTCAAATAATCGTTGTCACAGTGGGTTTCTTACGATTATCTGACCTATTTAGCATCACATCAGTAAAATATTACTTTGTGAGGGAGGTTTTTGGCGGTTAATTAATCAGCACGCCCCATATAGCGACGTTCAGCAATATGAATACGGATTTTATCCCCTGTAGAAAGATATTCAGGGACTTGAATGACTAATCCAGTAGGTAGAGTCGCAGGCTTAGTACGAGCGCTCGCTGACGCGCCTTTAATGCCTGGTACTGTTTCGATAATTTCCATATCAACAGTTTGCGGTAACTCTAAAGCTAAAACTTGTCCATCCATAGTTAAGACCTGCATTCCAGCTAAGCCTTCTTCTGGAATAAACAGCAGCTCTTCTTCAATCTGATCTTTTTTGAAGGTGTAAGGTGTATAATCTTCATTGTCCATAAAGACATATTCATCACCATCGATATACGAGAAACTGACTGCACGGCGTGTTAAGTTGATAGTATCGAGGATATCATCCCCTTTAAAACGTTCTTCTACTTTTTGGCCTGTACGAATATCAGTAAAGCGCATTTTATACAAAGTACTTGCACCGCGAGCACTTGGCGCTTGGATGTCGATATCTTTTACCAATAATAATTTATTGTTATAACTGATAGCCATACCGCGCTTAATTTCATTAGCTTTTGCCATAGGTAACCTTCTATAAATAGCATTGACGATAATGGCGACAAAATTACTCGTAGTACTGAAACTTGGCAAGTATTTCGCAATATTTTTTTGGCAGAAGAAGGTTCAAGCCAGCATATTGCTGGCTTGACGGAAGATCAGCGGTAAATAGGTAGGAGATTAAAGTTTGCTAATATGTGTGCAATCGCATTAATTGCACCAAATAAGATCACAAAGATAATCATAAAGGTGCCACCAGGTGCTTTAAAGCTTTGTTGCTGATGACGTTGACGACTGGCTTTTGCCATTAATGCTGGAATTATCGCCGCCCAAATTGTGGCTGCAAGTCCTGCAAAGCCAATAGCATACAAGAAGCCATCAGGAAAAATAATCGCTAAAATAGTAGGTGGTACAAAAGTTACGATGGCCGATTTTAAACGTCCTGTCCCTGTATTTGAGAATTTAAAGAAATCAGCTAAATAATCAAATAACCCTAAAGACACGCCTAAAAATGAACTCGCTAATGCCATATATGAGAACAAGTCTAATAAGAATGAAACGGAAGTATTTGCTGTATTGATACGCATTTGTGCCAGTAAGTTACCAATATTTCCGCCTTCAGCAATGACTTGTTTAAAGCCTTCACGAGGAATATTACCTTGTACAACAAACTGCCATAAAATGTAGATAGCCAGCGAAATCAAGGTACCAATTAATAGACTTTTCATCACGGCTTTACCGTCTTTACGGTAGTAGGTGACTAATCCAGGAATATTGCCGTGATAACCAAAGGAGGTTAATAAATAAGGTAATGCGGCTAGTGCATAAGGTAAATAACTGGCATGGCTTTCTGTTGTATTAAATAATACTGGCATTTTCACTTCGGTAAATAATCCACCGATAGCAAATACAAAAGCCACAATCATACCGCCAATTAATATGGTACTTAAGCGATCAACGGCTCGGGTTGATAACCAAACGAAGAAAGCAACAACAAGGGCAAATACTAAGCCTGCAACGGCTTGTGGCAAGCTAACCACATTAGCAAAATTTTGCACAATGATGGAGCTACCTGCAGAAATATAGGCATAAGTTAAAATATAGAGAACAAAAGCAATAGAAAGACCATTAATGGTACTCCATCCTTTACCTAATAAATCTTTGGTAATAGTATGAAAGCTTGATCCTAGGGGGTAGTGAAGATTAACTTCTAAGATCATTAAGCCAGACATAAATAGGCAAAACCAAGTATAAATGAGTAAAAAGATAGAGCCGGTAAACCACACACCGGAAGTCACAATAGGGATGGAGAACATACCGGCGCCTACCGCCGTACCGGCAATAATCATCGCACCACCGAGTATAGATGGGCGTTTAGCAATGGATGTGACTTCTGACATAACATGTCCTTATAAAAAATGACTCAATGTACTAGCTTGATAGTGTAGAGAATACACGCTTGATCTGAGGGTGTAAATAGAGCACTTCCTTGTTTATTAAATAAAAAAATGAATAAAAATAGTACAATAAGTTTTTATCTTTATATAAATCAATAGGTTAAATTATTTGTGCTCAAAAATAAGCCAAATAGAGTCAAGGAAATTAAATAGAAAAAAGATCACGTTGAATAATAACTAAGTAGGGGAAAACATTATTCTGAATAAAGAATATTCAGAATAATGATGAAGAGTGTTAATTAAGGTTGATAGAAACGTTTACTTTTCCATAAAGCAATAGAATTACGGCTCGCTTCAAAATGGGGTTCAGGTAAATCATCAGGTGAGCACCAGCGTAGTTCAGAACATTTATCTGGCTCCATTAACTTAGGCTCGCCACCTTGATATTGCGCTATCATACAGATAGATACGGTATGTTTACCTTCTAATTGATAAGTTTGTAGATTGTTGCTGATCCCAATCACTTCAGGAGTAGGGATGGTAATGCCAATCTCTTCTTCAATTTCACGAATAGCACATTGCTCAAAGGTTTCCCCCGGATCGACATGGCCACCAAAAATTGACCAATAAGGGGCGTGTTTACCACAGCGTTTACCTAATAATACTTCACCTTTTTCATTGACGATGATCACTCCAACACCAACGACTACAGACATGAGAGACTCCAAAATAGCATACGGATAAAAAAATAGAGGCTTGCGATTTTAGTACATCAAATCGCAAGTAAAAAAGAAATAAGGTTATTGAGTTTGTTGTGATTTTAACCAAGCTATTTCTTCTGGCCAAATATCAGGATTAATTGTTTCTAAGATAAGTGGGATCCCATCAAAACGGGTATCTTGCATAATATAAGTAAAGGGTACTTTGCCAATATTGCCTTGGCCTAAACTATGATGGCGATCGACACGACTAGCCAATTCGCTTTTAGCATCATTTAAGTGCATGGCTTTTAAATATTGAAAGCCGACAATATTATCAAATTCAGCAAAGGTCTTTTCGCAGTCTTCAACAGTACGTAGATCATAACCTGCAGCAAAAGTGTGACAAGTATCAATACAAACGCCCACTCGAGATTTATCTTCTACACCATCGATAATGGCGGCGAGATGTTCAAAACGATAGCCTAAGTTAGTGCCTTGTCCAGCGGTATTTTCAATCACTGCGGTCACATTTTGGGTTTTATTTAAGGTGATATTAATTGATTCAGCGATGCGTTGCAGACATTTATCAACATCGATTTTTTTTAAATGGCTACCTGGGTGAAAATTAAGTAATTCAATGCCTAATTGCTCACAGCGTTGCATCTCATCGAGAAAAGCGGCTCTTGATTTTTCAAGGGCTTCTTCTTCTGGATGCCCTAAATTAATCAGATAGCTGTCGTGTGGTAAAATTTGTGCTGGACCATAGCCATAGATTTCACAATTTTTTTTAAATTTATCAATCGATTCAGTTGATAACGGGGCTGCTTTCCATTGGCGCTGATTTTTAGTAAAAAGAGCAAATGCCGTTGCTTTGATCTCATGAGCTCGTAATACAGCCTGATCAACACCACCTGCAGCACTGACATGTGCGCCAACAAATTTCATCATAGTTCTCCTCTAATCTTATTTCACACTACGATAACAAATCGTGGGCTTATTGACATCTGAATATGAGGAAAATAAAAAGGCGCAACTTAAACTAGAATAAGTTGCGCAATACGGAGGTACATACTCAAGGATAGATTAAACAATCACATCAACACAGATTGGATAAAGATATTAATAGCAGCACCACCTAACGTTAGCCAGAAAAAGAGAAATAAAGCTAGCAGTAGTGGTTTTACACCCGCTTGACGTATCGCACTAATATGCGTTGTTAAACCTAGTGCTACCATCGCCATTGCCAATAAAATAGTATCAATAGTAACGATATAGCTCACAATAGCGGCAGGAATTAAATTAAATGAATTAAAACCAGCCATTAAGATAAAGAACACAGCAAACCAAGGAATAGTTATCGGACTTTTTTCTGTTGTCGCACCTACTGTTTTACGGCCCTTTTTACTAATATAAGTAGAAAGGATAATTAAGAAAGGTGCCAGCATCATCACGCGGATCATTTTACTAATTACGGCCGCATTTTCTGCATCTGGACTAATTGAATGACCCACCGCAACAACTTGAGCGACTTCATGTATGGTTGAACCAGCGAAGATACCAAAAGTTTCTTCACTAAAAGGTAACCAACCCGCAAAAGCGTTAAGATGGAAAAACCATGGGTAGAGGAAAATACCGATAGTTCCAAAAATTACGACAGTGGATACAGCCACCGCAACTTGGCTCGCCTGAGCTTTGACAACAGGCTCTGTTGCCATGACCGCAGCCGCACCACAAATACTACTACCCGCACCAATTAACATGACGGTTTGATCATCAAGACCAAAATATTTTTTCCCCACCCACATTGCAATGAGAAAAGTTGAGGTCAACATAATAGCGTCAATAATTAATCCTGTTGCGCCTACGTCTGCAATTTGCTGAAAAGTGAGTCTAAAACCGTATAGGATGATCCCCGCACGTAGTAAATAGTGTTTGGCAAACTTAACGCCTTCATCACTATAAGGTTTAGCGATGGGATAAACCGTATTACCCGCAATAATGCCAAATAAGATAGCCAGTGTAAGAGCACCTAACCCCATACTGGAAAACCATGGAATATCACCTACGTAAATAGCGAGGGCGGTTAATATACCTGTTAGCAGCAAGCCGGGGAGCCAGCGATAAACAGGAATAAAACATTTTTTAGCCAATGTGGTTGTTTGACTTTGCTCTGACATAGAAAAACCTTGCTTATGTAAATTTTGCATAAGCATATAACAGATACTATTATTTATTAAATTCATTATTTTTATAATAATAACCACTAAAACTAATATAGATATATTTTCACAATTGTTCTTGGTATGTTATTGGTTTGTGGATAGTATGTTATTACTATGACAGCTAAAAGGTGGGATGGACATGCGTATTACATTGCGACAACTGGAAGTATTTACTGAAGTACTTAAAAGTGGTTCTACAACACAGGCTTCACAACAGTTGGCATTATCTCAATCCGCTGTGAGTGCTTCTTTAACTGATCTAGAAAATCAGCTAGGAGTACAACTTTTCGATAGAGTGGGGAAGCGCTTAGTTACTAACGAACATGGGCGATTATTATATCCAAGGGCACTCTCTTTACTTGAGCGTGCTACTGAAGTAGAGCAGTTATTTCAAGCCGGAAATGGTGCTTTACGTATTGCTGCAAGTACCACTATTGGTAATTATATTTTGCCACAAATGTTGGGTAATTTTCATCGTAACTACCCCGATATTCCACTTGAAATGAGTATTGGCAATACGGAAGAAGTCGTCAAATCAGTCAGTGAGTTCCGTGTTGATTTAGGCCTTATTGAAGGGGCTTGCCAAAGCTCTGAATTGATCAGCCAAAAATGGCTACTGGATGAAATGGTCATATTTTGTTCCCCTGAACATCCTTTAGCTAAGGCGAAAACAGTGACATTAGCCGATCTTCAATCCGCGCCGTGGATCCTACGTGAAAACGGTTCTGGGACGCGAGATGTACTCAATCATCTGCTGTTTGCTTCATTACCCGGATATCGAATCGAAATGGAATTAGGTAATTCAGAAGCAATAAAACATGCTGTAATGTATGAAATGGGGATTAGTTGTTTATCTCGCCGAGTGATCCAAGATCAAATAGAGAGTGGCTCTTTAAAAGAGATAAAGGTCGAAGGTCTAAAATTACAACGTACTTTATATTTGGTCTATCATCGCCAAAAACATGTCTCTGATGCCCTCAAAAAATTACTTTCATATTGTAATGCTGAACATTTAATCGACAACGCTTGATAAGTTACTAATAATTGAAGCCCGATTATGAAGGTATCTTATAATCCTAGATCCTTGCTATTCACCACAGCCAGATTTGTTACAATTGATGCTAGGAATATGAATATAACCGTGGAATGATAATGTCAGAACAACAAACAGATACCGCAAAATCGGGTGCGGTACGCACTTTGCGTCGAGAATTAAAGGCGCGACATTTAGCGATGATCGCTATTGGTGGTTCAATTGGTACAGGGCTTTTTGTCGCATCAGGTGCAACTGTTGCTCAAGCAGGGCCTGGCGGCGCATTACTCTCTTACGCATTAATAGGGCTTATGGTCTATTTCCTTATGACCAGTCTTGGAGAGTTAGCGGCATTTATGCCTGTTTCCGGATCTTTTTCAACCTATGGCTCTAAATATGTTGATGAAGGATTTGGTTTCGCTCTAGGCTGGAACTACTGGTACAACTGGGCTGTGACGATTGCAGTTGACTTAGTTGCCGCGCAGCTCGTGATGCTGTATTGGTTCCCTGATGTGGATGGTTGGATTTGGAGTGCGTTATTTTTAGCTGTTATTTTCTTGCTTAACTATATTTCTGTAAAGGGATTTGGTGAAGCGGAATATTGGTTTTCATTAATTAAAGTATCGACCGTGATTATTTTTATTGCGGTGGGTATTGCGATGATCACCGGTATTATGAAAGGCGCTGAAAATGCAGGTTGGCACAACTGGGAAATCGGCGATGCGCCTTTTGCTGGTGGTTTTGCCGCCATGATAGGGGTAGCGATGATTGTTGGGTTCTCTTTCCAAGGAACTGAACTTATCGGTATCGCAGCGGGGGAGTCGAAAGATCCTGCGAAAAATATTCCTAAAGCAGTACGTAAAGTTTTTTGGCGTATTTTACTGTTTTATATCCTAGCTATCTTAATTATCAGTTTAATCATTCCTTATACCGATCCTAACTTGCTACGTAATGATGTGGGTGACATCAGTGTGAGTCCGTTTACACTGGTATTTAAAAATGCAGGGTTACTTTCCGCTGCCGCTATCATGAACGCAGTTATTTTAACGGCGGTGCTTTCGGCAGGGAACTCCGGTATGTATGCATCTACGCGTATGTTATTTACCTTAGCAAGAGAAGGTAAAGCGCCGAAATTTTTTGGTAAATTATCCAAAAACGGTGTTCCACGTAATGCACTTTATGCAACAACAGTGGTTGCGGGTTTATGCTTTTTAAGCTCAATGTATGGTAACCAAACGGTTTATTTATGGTTATTAAATACATCTGGTATGACAGGATTTATTGCTTGGTTAGGTATTGCAATCAGTCATTACCGTTTTCGTCGAGGTTATGTAGCACAAGGTCGTGATCTGAATGAATTGCCATATCGTTCAGGCTTCTTCCCTGTAGGACCTATTTTTGCCTTTATTCTCTGTTTAATTATTACATTAGGTCAAAACTATCAGGCATTTTTAGAAGATACTATTGACTGGTATGGTGTTGTGGCAACCTATATTGGGATCCCATTATTCCTGCTGATTTGGTTTACCTATAAAATAGTGAAGAAAACACGTTTTATTCGTTACAGTGAAATGCAGTTTCCTGAGCATATTGAAAACAAAAAATAGTTAGTTTTATCACTAAATAGAGAGCCGGCTAATTTGTGAACTTTATCACAATTTAGCCGGCTCTTTTTCTATTCTATGACTAATAATTACACAAATAAGAGAAAATTCTAATTTATATTCGCAATCGCATTGATAAGTATTCTTATTTGCTTTATTGTTAGCAACAATTTATTGCATAATAATGTGACGACAGTGTTATTGGTTATAGAAAATAGATCTGATGTATGTAAAGCGTCATCATCCACTCTCTAGAGCGATTTTTAGCTCATCTAATAACGCATCGTTGTATAAGAAGTCATATATTGAATATCGCGTATTATATCAATTAAGCGAATTTTCTTCTTATTTGACACATTATTCTCAATTAATCAATTTTAATGCAAAAAAGTGATGAATAAATTATCAGGTTAAACTTTGGCATATTTATCTGTTAATAAAACAGCTGGATAGAAAATCAATAGCAACATGCAAATAGATGTAGGTATATATTTGTTTGATTAATCTACAGACAAGCCTGATAAATATATTGTCACTATTAATAGGATTTTATTAACACATTGTTTTAAAAGAAAATTTATATGTCAAATTATTTGAGTGATAAAAATCTTATAGAAGCATAAAACAATAACTGCAGAAGTATAGGAATTTAGTCAATAGGGATATAAAAATAATATCAAAATAACTAAGGGTAATTAAATTAATTACCTTCATTGTTGAGCAACTGTCGATCTGTCCATCTATATAAAACTTAAAGAATATATATTCTTGGAGAATCGGGAATGGTAGTGTTAAAGAAAAATAAAATTGCGCTTGGCGTTGTTGCTGCTCTTGCATCAAGTTTTGTGATGACAGCTTCCGCAGAAGATCCTGAAAGGTTACTGGTGACAACCGCTTCGGGGTTTAAACAGACTGTTGAAGATGCTCCAGCTTCTGTTTCAGTTGTAACTCGTGAACAATTAGAAACAAAATCATATCGTGATGTAACTGATGCGCTAAAAGATGTTCCGGGGGTGCTAGTGACGGGGGGCGGTAGCAGCTCTGATATTAGTATTCGTGGTATGGATCCTAAGTATACCATGATCTTAGTCGATGGTAAGCGTGTTGCATCTCGTGAAACGCGTCCTAATAGTGATAACTCAGGTATTGAACAAGGCTGGTTACCTCCTTTACCCGCGATTGAGCGTATTGAGGTAGTAAGAGGCCCAATGTCTTCTTTATATGGCTCTGATGCCATGGGAGGCGTTATCAATATTATTACGCGTAAAGCGCAAAAAGAATGGAACTTTAGTTTACGTGGTGACACAACGTTGACTGAGCGTAAAAATGAAGGAAATACAGGACAAGGTAGTTTCTATGCTGCAGGTCCATTGATTGATAATGTGTTAGGTCTAAAGCTGCAAGGGCAATATTCTCACCGCGGTGAAGATAGACGTGTTGATGGCTATAATCGTCAGATCACGGCAAGTGGTGGCGGTACATTAAGCTGGACACCAGATGAGAAAAATACCGTTGAATTTGAATTTAAAAAAGATAATCAACATCGTGATTCACGTGTTGGCTATTCAAAATCAGCTGAACTTGTTAAAGGGAAAAAACCACAAAGTAGCTTTACTGATTATGAGTTAACGCATTATGCCTTAACCCATGATGGTATTTATGATTTTGGTACTATGAATACCTATGTTCAGCGCGATGAAAGCCGCAATCCATCACGTAAAATGGATTATGATGATACAACTGTTCGTAACCAAACCGTCTTTATGTTTGGTGATCATATGTTAAGTGTCGGCGGTCAATATCGCTATGAAGAGCTGAAAGATGAAGGCAATAAGCTTAAAGGTAATAATAAGCTAGATCGCTATAGTTGGGCGCTGTTTGCTGAAGATGAGTGGACATTGACAAACGACTTCGCTTTAACCGCCGGTTTACGGATGGATAAAGATGAAAACTTTGGTACTCACTGGACACCGCGAGTTTATGGTGTTTGGCATTTAGCTGATGAATGGACATTAAAAGGTGGGGTATCTACTGGATATCGTTCACCGGATTTACGTCAAGCGACAGCCACTTGGGGACAAGCTACAGGCGGTGGTCGTTATGATGCGGTTATTTACGGTAATCCTGATTTAAAACCAGAAAAATCGGTGACAGAGGAAATTGGTATTATTTGGGATAATCGTGATAACTTAACGGCAAGTTTAACGATTTATAATACTGATTTTAAAGATAAAATAACAGAAGTTCGTCGTTGCGATAGTCGTTCAGACAAAGCACCGGGTATGCGCGATTGTACATTAGCTGATGGTGTTGGTAATAGTGGCGACCCTTATGATTTTGTAAGTGATAGAACTAACGTTGATAAAGCCAATATGCGCGGTGTTGAAGTTACTGCTAACTGGATTATTTCCCCAGAATGGAATTTAGCAGCAAACTACACGTTCACAGATACGGAACAAAAGAGTGGCGATTTCAAAGGTAAGCCTCTGAATAAGCAACCGCGCCATATGGCAAACGCGACCTTAAATTGGGAAACCACCCCTGAAATGGAAACTTGGGCACGCATTAATTTCCGTGGTAAGACATCAGAATATTTATCACGTACTTCAATGTCTAAGAGCACACCTTCATACGCCTTTGTTGATGTAGGTACTAGCTATAGTCTAACGAAGCAACTAAATCTGATCGGTGGCGTCTATAATGTTTTTGATCGTCGCATCGAAAGAGATAATTACGGTTCAACCTTAGAAGGCCGTCGTTATAACATCGGATTAAACTACAACTTCTAGTTTTATCCCTCAGTGTGTGTCAATCAAGCTCCACATTATGTGGAGCTTTTTTTGTTATTTAATTAAAGCCAATACTGGCAAAATGCATAATAGGCATTTATATTTAGTTTAATGAATCACCTAAAAATAAGGTTCATTTGTTTTAACCACTGACTATCTTTACTGAATACTTAATCTTTTTTTCTTATTACTGAAAATCATTTTTGATTACTCTATATGGCTTGTTGAAAAATAATGGTATTTCAGTTGGCTGTATCTTTTTTAGTCTTTATAGCGTGAAATAAGCAATTAATTTACATTAGATTTATTTATGTATTATTAATACTTTATTTTGGTTGGTATTGTTGTATATAACATGCAGAATTAATTAACTTTTTGATTGTTAATGTATTAATGATTTTTGTTGTTTAATACCAAACGACAATAGGCTATATCTCAAAGTTAGGCTTTGTGATAAAAACGCAAATATTGTCAATGAAATGTGACAGTAAAGGCTAACTTAGTTTGCTATTTAAAAAGATCGTAAAAAAAGGTGGTTTTTTGATGAAAATCTATTGCTATTTAAGTCTGAGACGTGCAAAATGCGCCCACTAAAAATATGACTGATGCGTTTTAACTGCATCGGTTTTTTTTTGCTTTTTACTTATTACTACACCAAGAGGTCAGACTTATTTTAGTCTGAATAGATAACATAATTTGATTAGCAGCCAGCCCCTTAGAGAAAGGGTTGTCGTGATAGAGGAATGCTAATATGGTACAATTATTCTCTTTCGCAGTCGGGCCTAACGGCACCTGCGGTAATGATGACTACGGAGCACGGCGTCTCCTAAACTCACTCCTGTCCTCAAAAACTTCTTTCTATTCTGTTTATAGACAGATGCGAAGTCTTCCCAGTAACTGTCGGTTGAGTTTATCAAGTACTCAGTTCGAAGTTATGGGAGGGTTCGCTCATGTCAGATAATGTCATCTCCTCTATCGGCACCAATCAAACTGGTGTTAATAACCGTGTTCAATTACGCAAAACATTGACGCTAATGCAAGTCGTCATGATGGGGTTGGCATTTTTACAACCTATGACGATTTTTGATACTTTCGGTATTGTATCAGGCATAACCAATGGTCATGTGGCAACATCATATGCTATTGCGTTAACCGCTATTTTATTTACCGCAGTGAGCTACGGGAAATTAGTCAAGCGTTTCCCTTCAGCAGGCTCTGCTTATACTTATGCACAAAAATCCATGAGCCCACATGTTGGTTTTATGGTTGGGTGGTCTTCATTATTAGACTACTTATTTATGCCAATGATAAATATCTTATTGGCTAAAATTTATTTACAAGCCATATTCCCAGGCGTTGATCCGTGGATCTTTGTTGTTGCGTTAGTCGCGTTAATGACATTTTTTAATCTACGCGGAATTAACGTTGTGGCTAACTTAAATACCGTTATTGTTGTTATTCAAGTAGCTGTAATGGTGGTATTTGTTGGTTTATTAATTCATGGCGTATATAACGGCGAAGGTACAGGGGAGTTATGGACTTTCCGCCCATTTGCGTCAGTGGATGCTGAATTAATCCCAATGATAACCGGCGCGACAATTTTGTGCTTCTCGTTCTTAGGGTTTGATGGCATTAGTACCTTATCTGAAGAAACACCTAATGCCGGTAATGTGATACCAAAAGCGATTTTCTTAACTGCGTTAATCGGTGGTTTAATTTTTATCGCTGTTTCTTATTTTTTACAATTATATTTCCCAGATATTTCACGTTTTAAAAATCCAGAAGAGTCACAACCTGAGATTATGCTGTATGTAGCAGGGGCCTTGTTCCAGTCTATTATCTTAGTGTTTTCTTGTGTGACGGTATTAGCATCGGGTATGGCGGCTCACGCAGGTGTTGCGCGTCTGCTGTATGTGATGGGACGTGATGGTGTATTCCCTGAGAAAGCGTTTGGTTATGTTCATCCTAAATGGCGTACACCGGCATTTAACGTACTGTTAGTTGGCTTTTTAGCGCTAGGGGCGATCTTTTTTGATTTAGTCACTGCTACAGCGTTAATTAACTTTGGTGCGTTAGTGGCATTTACCTTTGTCAATTTATCTGTTATTTCGCAGTTCTACATTCGTGAGCGTCGTAATAAAGGGTTAATGGATCATATTAACTATCTTATATTACCGATTATTGGTGCCGCGACAATGGGGGTACTGTGGGTAAACCTTGAACCAGGCTCTATGGAATTAGGACTGATTTGGGGGGCAATTGGTATACTTTATATGGTGTGGATCACTCGTCGATTCCGTCGACCTATGCCTCAAATGCCAGAGAAATAACATTGTATTTAGTATGTTGATTATTTAAAAATGGCCTCATTAGTGAGGCCATTTTTTGTTTATAGTTAGAACGCGATAGAGAGTTTCATATCAATACCATTATCGTGCTGATTTCTTGCCGTTAGTCCGCTGTATCCAATTGAGACTTTTGATGTCTCATTAATTTGGATAGTCGTTCCAGCTTTTACCACCAGTGCATCTCGAGCAGCATCAACACTATTTGCTATAAATGTAGGCTGGGTTTGTGTGAAGCGTAAATGGATCCCTCGTTCTACATCGTTATATTGGTGTCTCCAGCCTAGCTCACCATAGAGAGAAACCGTTGATTTACTGTTAAATTTCCATTGGTTATTTAAACGTAGCCCTGTAGTGGAGGTGGTTGACTCTAGAGTTTGCGAATGGGCTTGTAAGGCTGCTCGTCCACCTTGCTCGTTAATGGTAGCATTTTTCGTTTTGGCATATTCAAAATTAACAAAAGGCTCTAATTGTGTATCTGAGAGGGTGATGGGATAAGCTGCTTCAATAAAAATTTGGCTAGTGTTCCCATTGTAATTCGCCTTATTTTTATCTGACTGTACACCATAGTTGACCGATTTTGTTGTATGGATACGATGAAAGGTATTAGATGCACCAGCACGTAACGCGATTGTGTCAAAATCATAGCCACCATAGAGTGATAAGTGGTAATTTTCGCTATTTGCGTGGCTGTTATCACCAGATAGTGAGGTTTTGGTGACCCCTGTTGCAATACCAAGCAGCATTTTATCGTGACTAACCCGCTGATCTGCACCTAATAGTACGCCATAGGTGGAAGCATCATAGCTATTTGCATTGCCATCATTGGAAGTCTTTTCCCAATTAGAGAGAATTTTAGCCCAAACATGACCTTTGTTATCTGCACTTTCTTTCTCTCTATTAATTATTTCTGCATTTTTAATCTGAGAGAGGAGTGTTTCTTTTATTTGCCGGCTATTGTTGAGTTGGTTAGATAAGATATCCGCATGAATTTGACCTGTTAATTGATTATAGGCAGAGCGGGCATCATTCCCTGTATCCATTCTTATAATGCTTTCATAAATAGGATGTCCCAAGGGTAATGCGTCTATCGCATTGGCGATTGATAGTTGGTTTTTTGTTTTAGCCACACTTGAAAAGGCGGTGTTATTTCTTCCGACATTTAGTATTACTGAATTTTTATCGTAGGACAGTGTGGTACCTAAAAAAAGATAGTTTGGATTTACATCAGTAAATTGACCATTAACACCGTGATCTGCCGTTAAAATGGTATATTTTGTGTTATATAAACTTTGAACATCATCTTTTGTTAGCAGATTTTGGCTATTTTCAAGCGATACATTAACCATTCCACCATTCAGTGTCGCGGTACCCAAACTGATTATTTTATCGCTATCACCTTGTGAATTTATTTCAACATGGTAGTTGCTACCAGAATTAAAAATAACAGTATCATCTATATTAATTGTACCTATTGAATGACCCGGTGATACGATGCCTCCTGAATAAACGGCCAGCTTATTAATTTTTCCTTTACCAGAAAGTATCCCTTTGTTATTGATATTGACTTAAGAATCAACGCTCCCACCATTTAATAGCAATGCTCCTTTGTTGACATCTAGTAAAGTGTTTAGTGTTCCTTCAAGAAGCAATGTACCACCATTAATGGAAGAATTTTTTGCATAGTGGTTTTCACCAGTGAGCAGTAAATGACCCTGATTAACTTCAACGCCAGCAAAATGGTTATTGCCTGATAAGATCAAGGTGCCATTACCTTGTTTGATTAATTTGCCAGGCCCACTAATATCATTTTTCCATTCATCAAGTTGACCAAATTCAGCAAAGTCAAATTCATTAGTTATTTGATTAACAATAAAATGATTGTAGAAATAAGTAGGGCCATTATAGGCTTTCGGGAGATTAATTAATCCCCAATTGGCGTTTGGATCATCTTTGTTTGCAGCCCAGCCAGCCAATGAATTACTCGGGTAGGTGGTACTCGCTAAGATAGATTGTCGTTGCTCTCTGGTTAAATAGGCAAAGCGTAAACGCAGTAAAGCGTTGGCAGATGTTGGTATTTCATTAGGGGTAATGCGTGGTGCAGGTTCTGGATCTTTGGTTGCGTAATAACCTGTTTCATCGTTAGTGATTGTTGTCGAGGTCGTTAAGCAATGTTGATTTTTGCATTGGCTAGCAACATTTTGGCGGACTTCTTTGGCAAGCTCTACAAAAGTGCGGGTGGTGTCATCATCTGCAAGCATTTGTGACAGCAGGTAATAATTGCCTATTCTGGATGCAATGGTATCTGTTGCGAAGTGTGCCCCGACAATAACTCGACTTTCACCATATTCTATTGCTCTGGCAAACATTTCACTGCCCTTTTCAGGGAATAAGATGAATAACACTGCAGCTTGTTTGTATCCGTTCCACGTATGACCACTGGGATAAGATGAGCCTGTTATAGTGGTGTAGTTATCAAGATAATGACCTTCTTTATCAAGTACTTGATAAGGTCGGCCACGTAAAAAAAGTTCTTTTAAGATAAAATCTATCGAGCGTACTCTTTTTTTGTTTGTATCATAAGCATAGGTGCCTGTGCTATGTAATTTATTGAGATCTTGATAAGCTTGAATATCGCTAAAGTTGATCGATTTAGCCTTATCACCAAATAAAATATTAGCATAGGTATTCAACACATAAGTATGAGACTGTGATTTATCCGCTTCGGCAAGTTCTCTACGTTTGCCGGTAATGGCTTGATAATTATTACTGATTATTCTATCTAATTCGGCGGTTCTCGATCCTTTTTGAGGGCTAGTTGTGATAACACCATTTTTGATCTCATCTAACCAATAATTACGTTGGTCGATAATTCGTTGTTTGGTTTGTGAAATATTGGTTTCAGACCATGTTGAATGGGAAAAAAGTAAAAAAAAGCAGCTTAACGAGGTAGGTATTACGATATTTTTCATAAAATAAGCCATAATCTCTAAAAAATTGAGAGCTAATTTATATTAGCTATATTTAATTTTTATGACAGGCATTATTATATTAGAGATATTTTCTAAATTGTTTTGCAGTAATTTATTCAGAGTTTTTTTATTATTTTTACTAACATTATATGATAGTTTGAATATAGTGTGATCAATGTAGTAAAAAACATCGGCATATTCTCTATATTAAAAATAAAAATTAGAGTATGCCGATGATTTAAATTATACCTTATTTATTAAGCAAATTAGCTAAGCTTTATCTATTTTGTACTGTTAAATGCTTAATTAGTTATTCTACTTATTCATTTTAGAATGAATATAATGAACTTTTTGATTCTTTTAATTTTTGCGCTAATTCAGAGGCCTCATATCGCTCTGTGACTATCTCAATATAAGATGCACTATCTGTTAATGCGGCTTTATTTAACGCATTATCGAGTTCACTTGCTGTCGTCACTTTTTCACTATACCAATCTGTTGCACCAAAGGCTTGAGGTAACTGATGATAGTTCCACTGAGCTAAATCATTATAATAAGCTTCGGGGTAATCACATAATAATCTCTCTATTAAATAACCATCGTTATTTAATACTAGAATAATAGGTTTTAAACCGAAACGAACAAATTGGCTAATTTCTTGTACTGTTAACTGATGAGAGCCTTCGCCGGTAATTAAAATAATACGTTTTTCTGGTGCCGCTAACGCAGCGCCTAATGCAGCCGGTGTTGCCCAACCAATAGAGCCCCATAGTGTTTGGTTATGAAATTGTGCACCTTCAGGTAATAAAGCGAAGCCTAATCCCATGGATGAGGTTCCTGTTTCTGCAATAATAATATCATTAGGCTTAAAGAATTGTTCTAAACGAGGATAGAGATATTGTGCTGTAATTTTATTATTATCAGATGTAACCGCTTCACCTAATCCTTTCGCTGTTATTTTATGATAAGTTTTATTCGGCAGTCGTTGGGTTAATTCAGAAAGAATATCTGTCATATAAACGCAGGAGTAGATCACAGAATCAATTTCAACATAGTCTGGCATGATACTGATAAATTGTTCTGATTTTATATTAGCAGTGAAACTGCCTGTATTAAAGTCAGTCAGTAATGTACCGATCCCTAATATATATTCACTACTTTCGACAAATTCTCTGACCTCTGGTGTCATTAATTGTCCGTCATACATACCAACATATTGAGTGTTAGATTCACTTAATATGCTTTTATCCATAAACATAGTGGCATAAGGTAAACCTGTTTTATCAATAAAATGCTGGATTTTATCTGTTAACCCTAAACGTGCAGATAAAAAACCTGGTAATACACAGACATTATTGCTGTGAGTGAGTTTCTCAACGATTGCTGATACTGCTTTTTCTAATGTTGCTTTATCACTTGTTGGCTTTTGTGGTGCGGTAACAGATAACGGCTCTACTACTTGGCTATTAGCATAATCTGAAGGTATACCAATATAAACAGGACGACGCTCTTTTAATGCCACATCTATTACGCGCTCCATTTCTTCCACACAATTTTCGGGTGTTAAAATAGTATGAGCGCAAGCAAGGCGCTGAGCAATCTGATAAAAAACATCAAAATCACCATTACCTAAAGTATGATGCACAAGGCGTTTACTTTTTTGTACGCCACTTGCTGGCATGCCAACTAAATGGAAAATCGGTAAATTTTCAGCATAGGCACCGGCAATAGCGTTAATCGCACTTAATTCACCTACGCCAAAGGTAGTGGATAATGCTGCCATACCTTTAATTCGGGCATAGCCATCTGCAGCATATGCCGCATTTAATTCATTACAGTTACCAATCCAACGTTGTTGTTGGTTGTTGCAAACAGTGTCTTCAATAGGGAAGGCGTAATCACCAGCAACACCAAAAATATCTTTGATACCTAAATCATATAATCGGTCTAAAACGTACTTAATAACTGTGTTTGTCATATAATCTCCAGAAAATCTGAAATAATAATCTACTAAATGATAGTAAAGTTCCTACATTATGCTTAATGTTCTATCGCTAATTTTGTTTTTAAGGAAATGGTTTATTATTATTGGGGGTATAACCAAAAGTAATAAGGTAAAAATTATTTATGGATATTCGTGTTTTACGCTATTTTATTGAAGTTGTTCAATTAAATGGATTTAGCCGAGCCGCTGATACTTTATTTATTACACAACCAGCCATTAGTCGTAGCATTAAAAAATTAGAGGATGAATTAGGCACTGTTTTATTAATAAGAGAAGTGGATGGGGTAAAATTAACTGATGACGGTGCTATTTTATATGAGCATGCAAAGCAGATCCTCGCTCAATTTAATAGTATGAATAAAGCATTAAATGATAAAGATGAACCTTTAACAGGCGCCTTAAATGTCGGATTACCTCCTGTTATAGCCTCAACCTATTTTGCTGATATTATCATGGCGTTTAGCTCTCGCCATCCCAATGTTGAACTTAAAATTTTTGAGCTGGGCACCAAACAGATGGAAGATGCGATGTTAGAAGGCACGGTAGAAACTGCTGCAGTGATGTTACCTTTTAATGATAAAGATTTTGAATTAACCATTTTTTCAGAAGATCACTTGATGTTATTAGTAGCACAATCCCATCCTTTGGCTAAAGATAAGAAGGTTAATTTTAAACAGCTTATTACAGAGCGGTTTATCTTTTTTTCAGAAGATTTTCGTATTAATGATTTGGTACGTAGTGCTTGTGGGATTTATAACACTGAACCACAAATTGTGGGGAGAAGTAATCATTTAGATTTAATTATTGCAATGGTTAAAGCCGGTGTCGGGATCACACTGTTACCTAATAGCATGTGTAATAAATATCCTATCGATGATTTAGTGGTTATTCCCATTACTTCCCCTAGGTTATCTTATCAATTAGCTTTAGCCACCAATCAAAATAGTTATCAAAGCCGTAGTTGCCAAGCATGGAATAAATTAGCAATAGAGAAATTAATGAAAGAGAATATTTAATCATGGAATGATAAATACGCTTTGTAAAAAGCGTTTTATTAATGGTAGCTATAATTATTTTATCAAACTAGTGGCTAATTTATTGTGATTAACTTGCTCACAATGGTATAAAAGTGGTTATATTGATAATACATTTCTTTTTATCTCATTATTTTTAAATAAAAATTAAACTGTGATAAATAGAAAAATCAGACAAGACAGGAATAGGATAGGGACGATGAATGAGAGTAGCAGCTCCACAAACCAGCATTTTATTCGTAAGTTAGAAGGTATTGTTGGTAAAAAACATGTATTAACCCAAGAGCATAAAACAGAGCGATATCGTAAAGGGTTTCGTTCCGGACAGGGAAAAGCACTGGCAGTGGTATTCCCCGGCTCTTTATTAGAACAGTGGCGTATTTTTAAAACCTGTGTTGAAGCCGATAAAATTATTATTATGCAAGCGGCAAATACCGGGTTAACAGAAGGTTCAACCCCCAGTGGTGATGACTATGATCGTGATATTGTTATCATCAGTACCTTGCGCCAAGATAAAATACAAGTTCTTTCTGAATATAACCAAGTTATTGCCTTTCCTGGCAGTACATTATGGCACTTAGAAAAAGTATTAAAGCCATTAGGAAGAGAGCCACATTCAGTGATAGGCTCTTCTTGTATTGGTGCTTCGGTAATTGGAGGCATTTGTAATAACTCAGGGGGTGCATTAGTGCGCCGCGGCCCTGCTTATACTGAGTTATCACTTTACGCCCGTGTTAATGAACAAGGTGAAGCAGAGCTTATCAACCATTTGGGAATTGATTTAGGTGACACTCCGGAAGAGATATTAACCAATCTGGATAATCGACATTATCATGCGAAACAAATTCATGCGACGGATAAACTGGCATCTGATCATGAATATAGTGAGCGAGTACGTGATATTGATGCAGATACACCATCTCGATTTAATAATGACGAAAGACGTCTCTTTGAAGCGGCGGGAAGCGCCGGTAAGCTCTCTGTTTTTGCCGTGAGATTAGATACTTTCCCAGCAGATCATCGCACACAAGTTTTCTATATTGGGACCAATGATCCTGATGAGTTAGAAGATATCCGTCGCCATATTCTCAGTCAATTTAAGGTATTACCCGTTGCGGGTGAGTATATGCATCGAAGTTACTACAAGATGGCAGAAGTTTATGGCAAAGATACCTTTTTAATTATTGATAAGTTAGGTACAGATAAGATGCCAGCATTATTTGCTATTAAAGGGCGTGTTGATGCTGTTCTTAATAAAGTGCCATTTTTGCCTAAGAATCTAACTGATAGAACAATGCAATTGATGAGTAAGTTATGGCCTGCTCATTTACCTGCTCGTATGACAGAATATCGCGATAAATATGAGCACCATTTAATGCTAAGAATGGCGGATAGTGGTATAGAAGAAGCCTCAACTTATTTAAAAGAATACTTTAAACATGCCACGGGGGATTATTTCGAATGTACAGAAGAAGAAGGTAATAAAGCCTTTTTACATCGTTTTGCCGCCGCGGGTGCCGCGGTGCGTTATCATGCCGTTCATATTAACGATGTGGAAGATGTGCTACCTTTGGATATTGCATTGCGTCGTAATGATCGAGATTGGTTTGAAAAACTGCCTCCTGAAATAGAAAACCAATTGCTCTATAAATTATACTGTGGTCATTTTATGTGTCACGTTATGCATCAAGATTATATTATTAAAAAAGGTGTTGACGCTAAGGCGCTTAAAGCACAGATGTTAGCCTTACTAGACAAACGTGGTGCGGAATATCCAGCAGAGCATAATGTAGGACATCTCTATTATGCAAAACCGCAATTAAAAGCGTTTTATAAACATAACGATCCGACAAATAGCATGAACCCAGGCATTGGTAAAACCTCAAAATTAAAATATTGGGGAGAAGAGTGTGGTTGCGGGCATAATCATCATCAAGCTGAAGTTAATCATATAGAAAACAAAGAATAAGTTTTTTATTCTCTGACAGCTAAATATAATAAAGGCAGGGAAACCTGCCTTTTGCGTAATTTAATTGCTTATCTGATGTTATTAACTCGCAATTTCTTGAGCATATAAATATAGCTCTTGCAGTTGTTTTAGCTTTTCTTCGTTATCGCTATGTTCTTCTGCTAACAGCTGAATGGTATTGATATATTCAGTCAGCTTTTCTGGCGTTAATTGCTCTTTTCTATGCGCTAACCAACGTTGTTGTTCATCATAAGTTAATGTGGCTGGGAAGTTTCTCGCACGGTAACGGAAAAACAGCGGCTCCATACGTGGATCTTCAAAAGTTAAATTAAGTGCTGGTAAGTTTTGTGGCTGTGTTGAGCGAATAATTTCCATCGCGCTACGATCATTATCGCTAAAAAAGCCATTGTATAATTGAGCATCAACATCATCTGCAGGGGTAAATGGTGTTTGTTGAGCAAAAATCTCGACAACTTTATTGCGGATCTCAGGATTAGACAGCAATATTGCTTGGTTATTTAAACAATTATCAATATCTAACCCAATTCTATCGGCATCTTGAGATCTGAGGGTATTTTTAGGTGCAACGATAGGGCATTTATTAATATGCAGTAATTTTATCGGAACTGGTGGCTCATCGGCAGATAACTCACTGCGAGGAGTATATAAGCGCTCACGCAATTGCTCTGAAGTGAGGGTTAATAAAGGGGAAATATCCGCAGCTAAATCACAAACAATCACCGCATTACGATTATCTGGATGCCAAGCTAAAGGAGCTACAAGGCTTAAATTAGAACGCGCTGCACCAAACATACCAGAGACATGCACAAGCGGCGTCATGGTTGGGATATCAATCAGTGCTTGTACTTTACGTTTATCACGTAAATTAAAGAAATAATCAAACATACGAGGTTGCGCTTGTTTGAGTTTTTTTGCCATCGCAATAGTTGCATAAACGTCTGACATGGCATCATGCGCATTTTCGTGGGAGATCCCATTTGCTTTAGTTAATAGCTCAAGGCGAAAACTCGGAAAACCATCATCATTCTCAGGCCAATTAATTCCCTCAGGACGCAATGCATAACATGCACGTAAAACATCAAGTAAATCCCAACGTGAATTTCCTTTTTGCCAACTATAAGCATAGGGATCATAAAAATTACGATATAAGATATTTCTGGTGACTTCATCATCAAAGCGTAAATTGTTATAACCCATAATACAACTGTTAGGCTGGCTAAAGGCTTGATGAATTTGGCGAGTAAATTCAGCTTCTGATACACCATTCTTTAGTGCTATTTGTGGTGTGATCCCCGTTATCATGACGGCTTCTGGCTGAGGTAAGTAATCATCATTCGGTTTGCAATAAATGACCAGAGGATCTTCAATGATATTAAAATCCATATCTGTTCTGACACCGGCAAATTGCGCAGGGCGATCCATCGCAGGATGCGTACCAAAGGTCTCGTAGTCATGGATATAGAAAGTGGGGGTATTAGCTGAATTTGACAAGGTTTCCTACCGTAATTTATCTACTTTATGGATATACAGACATGGTAAACCATAATGTTGAAAACGTGAAATGTCAGATTAAAGCATGTTAATAACGTCTCTGAGATAGGGTATTGCAGTTAAGGGAAGTCAAAGAGTATCACCACTTACGTTAATCACTATTTCATCGTTTTTTATGATGGTAATAAAGTGATAAGAAAGCCTTGTAATCCGTTGTGTTATATTTGTTCTATTGTAATATTTTTATTTATTATCAAAGAATTGCATACCTGAGTAAGGATATTGACGACAAGTTTTTAAACGACTCTCTAAATCGCCTACATGTATTTCTAATTTATGATTATCAGGATCGTAAAAATAAAAAGAGTCTCCTTCACTTTTATTTTCTTTCCACGATGTAATGCCGTGTGATAGAAGATGCTGTTTAAATGTTTCAAAATTATTTGCAGATAAACTAAATGCATAATGTGTGTAATCACTTATTTCAGTGATATTGCGGGTATCTTCGGATAAACATAACCACAAAGTATTTAACTGTAGATAAGCTCCGTGATCCCATAGTGCCAGGGGTTTAAAACCAAGTACTTCAACATAAAAGTGAAAGCTTTTTTTGACGTCATTGACGGCAAGTGTTAGATGATTTAAATCAGTAAGCATAATCATTAGTCGATAAGATAAATAATCAGGTTATTGTAACAAATAGGTCGAACAGAAAAGAATAATATGGTGTCTATTTGTGTGTTGCATTTAAAATAGTGGTAAGTACTACCAGCATAAAAATCGATCTTCTGCACATAATTTGAATGTTAACGTTAACTTTAGTGCGTTAAATCACATAATGGTAAATATTTTCTACGTTATAAATAGAGTTAACGTTAACATTCTGGTCGCAAAATGACTTTATAAGGCGCTTAACAATGAATAAAGATGCTAAAAAATACTATGTGATCTTAAGTGCGTTGCTATTTTTCTTCTTTTTTACATGGTCTTCATCGTTTTCATTAATCTCTATTTGGTTACATCAATATGTTGGACTTAAAGCAACAGATACTGGTTTGATATTCTCGGCTATATCATTGATTGCTTTATGTGCCCAGCCACTCTATGGCTTTATTCAAGATAAACTGGGTTTACGCAAAAATTTACTGCTGGTTATCGCGGTATTGCTTATTTTATCGGGGCCTTTTTTTCTTAGCTTTGCGGCAATATTACGCTGGAATATTTTTATTGGCTCTATTCTCGGAGGGCTCTATGTAGGAATGACTTTTAATGCCGGGATCGGCGTTTTAGAATCTTATACTGAGCGTGTTAGCCGTATTCGTGGTTTTGAGTATGGCAGGGCGAGGATGTGGGGCTCTTTGGGATGGGCATCGGCAACCTTTATTGCTGGGCATAATATCAATATCGATCCTAACTATAACTTTTTTATGGCATCGATAGCGGGGGTGATCTTCTTAATTCTGTTGGCGTTACTAAAAACAGATAAACCAGATGCTTTTAATCAATTAGAGCATGGTAAACCTTCTGCACTCACCATCAATGATGCATTAAACTTACTGTCATTACCGCGCTTTTGGGCATTAATATTATTTGTGGTCGGAACCTGTATTTATAGCGTCTACGATCAACAGTTCCCGGTTTTCTTCTCTTCACAATTTGCATCATTACAGCAAGGTAATGAGATGTACGGGTATCTTAATTCCTTACAGGTTTTCTTAGAAGCGGGAGGAATGTTTGTTGCGCCTTTCTTAGTGAACAAAATAGGGGCGAAAAACGGTTTATTATTGGCGAGTAGTGTGATGGCTGCGCGTATTATTGGTTCTGGATTAGTTGAAGGGCCGATAATGATCTCTTGTATGAAGTTATTACATGCAGTTGAGCTTCCTATCCTGTTAATTTCTATTTTTAAATATAACAGCCAACATTTTGATAAGCGTTTATCTTCTACATTGTATTTAGTCGGTTTCCAATGTGTCAGTTCCATTGTGGCAACATTGTTATCCCCATTAGCGGGTTATGGCTATGATCATTACGGTTTTGCCCCTACGTATATGGTGATGGGATGTATGGTAGTCGGTACTACGTTACTTTCTGCTGTGTTGTTACGTGCTGACTCGAAAGCATTACCACAACATGATATGACTGATCTCGATAGTAACAATAAAGCTCAACCGATTTAAGCGGGTAGGCATTAGCTATTACAGCGCTGCTAGATAATTTTTATGGCTACCATTCGTGAGTGGTAGCTTTTTTTATCGATTTTATTTAGGTTTACGAATATCGGCTGATTGACTATATTGAATAGAGCGTATCATTCTAATCTACTGTTTATTAAGCCAAATCAATTAAATTTATAAACTTTACTTGTTTATTGACACGATTAAGCGATAATCTTAAACAGTACTATTTTTCTTAAATATCAATTGTAAAGGTGTAGGAAATGGATAACGCAAGCAAGCCGTCTTTCCAAAACGTACTGGAGTTTGTGCGTATGTATCGTCGTAAAAACAAAATCCGTCGTGAGATCACTGACAATGAGAAAAAGATCCGTGATAACCAAAAACGTGTTCTTTTATTAGACAACTTAAGTGAATACATTAAGCCTGGTATGTCAATTGAAGATGTACTCGGTATTATCGCTAATATGCGTAGTGACTATGAAGATCGTGTAGATGATTACATCATAAAAAATGCAGATCTCTCTAAAGAGCGTCGTGAATTGTCAAAACAATTAAAAGCGATGGGTGAAATTAAAAATATTCCTAATATTAAAAATTAATTATATTAGCTGGCAAATTCAAAGGCCTCTGAATGGTTGTTCAGAGGCCTTTTTTTTCGTTTTTTCATCATAGTTATGGTCACACAAGCCATAAAACAAAAGAGCCTGCTAATTAACAGGCTCTTGGATTAACAACGGATATTTTTATCGCGTTATATTATTGCTTCTTTTCTCTTATGACTCACTATGCGTTGACGCTTTAGTCATTTCAGATGAAGCATGATTAGTTGAACAATGACCACCCGCACCGCTACGGCCTTGCTTATCAAAGGCTGGACGTGCATCCCATGCTTTGATTTCAATTGCTACAGGCACATCTGTAGATGCCGGAGCTTTCGTCATTGGCGAGCTAGCATGTAACTGGCGTACTGCTGGCTCTTGACGAATAACGGTCACTTTAGCTGGCTGCTTAACTTCAACCGATACGACTTCGGTTTCCGTTTTAGTTTCAGTAACAGGCTCGGTCACTTCAGGCTGTGTTTCTACAGGTGTAGATTGAGAAGCAGTTTGCTCTACATGTTGCTCTGCCGCACATTCAGTCGATGCTTGGGTTGTTGCTGGCATCTCAGGTACAGGCGCTTGCGTTGTCATGTCACTATGGGTGTCTTCACTAGCGGTTTCATGATCAGCATTAGCTATGACTTTATTATGAGTGGTTTCTGTTTTCTCTTCGGCAACATCTGCTTGCTCAGTCACTTCATGTAGATAAGCTTCCGTTGTATTTAATACCGCAGAGATATTCTCTTTACGAGTAACATGCTCTTGGGTATTAACGTCAGCAATAACGTTGTTAACAGCGTTTTCTTCTACATGATCGGCAGTTGACTCATTAATATCAGCAGTCGTTTCTTGCGGTGCAATTGCGACAATTTCAGCTACAGCTTCAGTGGTTGATTCAGTACTAACTGTGACCGAATAAGTCGCTTCAGTTGCTTCAGTATTTGCTGTTTGAGCCTGAGCAACATCTGCAGCAATGGTTTCTGATACTTCTGGTGCAATAGCAACCATTTGTGGATCTTTATGTGTAATGAAGTTTTTAGCAACTGTATTGTCAGTGCTATTTTCAACATTATTCTCAACAAATGGTGCATCACTAATTGGTGTGACAGGGTAATGAATACATACTTTACCTGACGCAAGCTCTGGAGAAGCTACGGCCATCGTTAGCGGCATAGGGGAGACTAATGTACGTTCATCACGATAACGGCGACGACGTTGCCCACTAACACGTAAATGACGAGGTGAACGGCGAGAGCGACGTGGCATCACATTTTCTTGTTGGCCCGCATTATCTTCTTTTTTCACTTCTTCTTGTGCTTTTACAGTATCAGTTAACGCATTAGCAGAAACTTGTTCTTGCTCATCTTTAACCGTCGCTACTGGTTTCGCAACTTGCTGTTTTTCTGATGATGGTAATTGACTAACCACTGTCGCTGGTGGCTCAGAAACCGGTGAGTCGCTCACAGCAACATCAATAGCGGGTGTTGCGACAGCATCAGTAACACGAACAGATTGCGTTAATTGACGGCGAGCACGACGAGGCATAACAGGGCGACGAGGTTCTTCTTTCTTCTCAGCCTGTTTTGCTACATTGTCATTTTCCGCTGTATTTTGTGCGGCTTTCGCAGCTTCTTGTTGTTGTTGACGTTTTTCTTCCTGACGACGACGTTGTTCTGCACGTTGTTCACGGCGTTGTTGACGACGGGCTTCACGTTCAGCGATTTCTTGCTCATTACTGACTTCAGTATTGGCATTTTGCGCTTTCTGATTACGGTTCTTACGATTTTCTTCGCTCGTTACGTTATCGCGATTGCGCTCGTGGTCACGATTGCGATCATTATCGCGTTCACGGCGGTTATTATTGCGACGATTGTTATTATTTCGGCGCTCACGACGGTTTTCATTATTCTCTTTTTTGCTTTCTTGCGGTTTTTCTTCAACGACAGGCTCTGGCTGACTCGCAAATAAGTTAGAGAAGAATTTTGCAATAGCACTAAAGAATCCACCACTCTCTGTTGTTTCGCTTTTCTTCACCTGTTTAGCTGGAGTTGGTGCAGATTTTTTCTTATTGGTGGTGTCAGCGCTATTATCTTGTAATGCAAAAGCGGATATCGCCGGTTGCTCTGGCGCTTTACGCTCAGGTACGGCTTCATCTTCTGCTTCATTTAACTGAGTTTCGTGATATTGCGCTAAATTGTAGCTTAATGAAGAGATCTCTTCGCCCTTGCGCACACGAATAACTGAGAAATGCGGTGTTTGCATTTGATCATTAGGAACAATCACTACTTTGACATTGGCTTGGCGCAACTCAATATCGGTGACGGCCTTACGTTTTTCATTGAGCAAGTAAGAGGCAATTTGTACGGGAACAATAGCGTGTACTTCATGAGTATTTTCTTTTAATGCTTCTTCTTCGATAAGACGCAATACAGAAAGAGAAAGTGACTCATTATCACGGATAGTCCCTGTGCCTAAACAACGCGGACAAACATGATGGCTTGATTCACCTAATGAAGGACTTAAACGCTGACGTGACATCTCTAATAAGCCGAAACGCGAAATGCGACCTATTTGAATACGTGCGCGATCTTGGCGCACAGCCTCACGCATTCTATTTTCCACTTCACGCTGATGACGAACAGGGGTCATATCGATAAAGTCGATAACAATCAAACCACCAAGGTCACGTAGACGGAGTTGGCGCGCAATTTCATCAGCAGCTTCTAAGTTAGTGTTAAAGGCTGTCTCTTCAATATCGCCACCTCGTGTTGAACGAGATGAGTTAATATCGATAGCGGTTAATGCTTCTGTTGTATCAATAACCAGAGCGCCACCCGAAGGTAAACGGACTTCACGTTGGAAGGCTGATTCAATTTGAGATTCAATTTGGTAGTGACTAAATAGTGGTACAGCCCCTGTGTAGTGGCGAATTTTGCTAGCAAAGTCACCACGACCAATGGCCTCAATATGGCTACGAGCCATTTCAACTACTTTAGCGTTATCAATTAAGATCTCACCAATATCTGGTCGTAAATAATCACGGAAAGCACGTACAATCACGTTACTTTCTTGGTGGATCAGAAAAGGAGCAGGGCGACTTTCCGCTGCTTTTTTGATAGCATCCCAATGTCTTAAACGGTAGCTTAAATCTTGTTGTAATGCTTCTGCGGATTTACCCACACCTGCAGTACGAACAATCAACCCCATTCCATCAGGAATATCAAGGCTAGATAATGCTTCCTTTAATTCAGTGCGATCTTCCCCTTCAATACGACGAGAAATACCGCCAGCACGAGGGTTATTTGGCATTAATACCAAATAGCTACCTGCAAGGCTAATAAAGGTGGTTAAAGCAGCACCTTTATTTCCGCGCTCTTCTTTATCTACCTGTACGATTACCTCTTGACCTTCTTTTAAAACATCTTTGATGTTAGGACGACCATGTGAGTGATAATTACTAGGAAAATATTCGCGGGCAATTTCTTTGATAGGAAGGAAACCGTGGCGTTCCGCACCATAATCAACAAAAGCGGCTTCTAGACTGGGTTCAATTCGGGTGATTTTACCTTTATAGATATTGGCTTTTTTTTGCTCATGTCCGGGGCTTTCGATATCCAGATCATACAAACGTTGCCCATCAACAAGGGCAACACGCAACTCTTCCTGTTGAGTCGCGTTAATTAACATTCTTTTCATATTGTGACTTACTCGTTATTTTCACGTTTTATAATGTGCCACTGACATACGTAATTACACTATTGATAACCGATGACCTCGTGTCTTTTACAAAGGCGTCAACCTCACGGTTGTCGATTGTATAGAGGTGCAATTTGTCGGTGAGTCTGATTTTCAGTTCTAAAATTCAGCACTCTTTAATTGAGACGTAATGTGCCAACTCAATAAGTGATGTATTTATGGCATACTAAATTGTTTGATATTCGACTATGTCTTACGCCATTGCTGCATTTGAATATCAAACAAACAAAATTTCATAAATATACCTGATAAACTTAATCAGGAGAGTCTGCATTATTCCATTGGTGTTGGGGTTATAGCAAGATGACTTTTCCGCTTTGGTGACTTTTTCTGTATAAATATGAGAGATTAGTTAATGTTTCGTCTTTTTCCCATTAATCAGGTTAAAATAGGCACCCAATTTGATGTTATTTTGTGCACCAATAATTTGTTTGTCATTTTTTATTTTAAGAGAGCTAAAAAATCGCCACTATGAAATCATTTAATCAAGTTCAGTTCGTCACCATTGATGGCGATGAAGCAGGCCAGCGTATTGATAATTTTTTACTGGCACGCTTAAAAGGTGTACCGAAAAGTATGATTTACCGAATTATCCGCAAAGGTGAAGTTCGGGTTAATAAAGGGCGCATTAAGCCTGAATATAAATTAGCTGCAGGGGATAGCATTCGTATTCCTCCTGTCCGGGTAGCAGAAAAAGAAGAACATGCGGTATCGCCTAAGTTAGAAAAAGTATCAGCACTTGCTGAGTGTATTTTATATGAAGATGAACATGTGATGCTGATTAATAAGCCATCAGGGACGGCAGTACATGGTGGTAGCGGACTCAGTTTTGGTGTGATTGAAGGTTTAAGGGCATTGCGCCCAGAAGCGAGATTTCTAGAATTAGTGCATCGCCTTGATAGAGATACCTCTGGGGTATTGTTGATTGCTAAAAAGCGCTCAGCCCTGCGTTCACTACACGAACAGCTAAGATTAAAACAGATGCAAAAAGATTATTTAGCCTTAGTACGTGGTCAATGGCAATCTCATACAAAAGTAGTACAAGCCCCTTTATTGAAAAATATCCTACAAAGTGGTGAGCGGGTGGTTAAAGTAAGTAGTGAAGGTAAACCATCAGAAACACGCTTTAAGGTAGAAGAGCGCTTTGAATTTGCGACCTTAGTTAAAGCAAGTCCTGTCACGGGACGAACTCATCAAATTCGTGTCCATACATTACATGCCGGCCATCCTATTGCTTTTGATGATCGCTATGGTGATCGTGATTTTGATACACAATTAGCTTCAACCAAGCTTAATCGTCTCTTTTTACATGCGAGTTCATTAACCTTTATTCATCCCTCAACAGGGGAAAAAATGCGTATTGAAGCGCCGATGGATAAAACGTTACGTTACTGTTTACAAGTATTACGCAATCAAAAATCTTAATACTACTGTTTTCAAACTAGCAAAGTGGGAGAAAATTTTTTCCCACTTTGTTTGCAAATGATTTACCGTTGTCGTCCTAGAAAATAGGATCAGTATCCAGCCAAGGTTATTTGGTGATGGTTGATATACATTGCTCAACAATTTTATCGATATTCCACTCTTTCGGAAGCGATTTAGAGCCGTCTTTTCTCATTTCCATATCAACACGAATAAATTCGGTCATACCATAATCTTTGATGATGTTGTCGTAAGTACAGCTACAAACTTCGGTAATTTGTGGTATTAGTGCATCATCAGTCACACCAGAACCGAGTATGCAACTACTAATAAAGTTCTTTTTAAATGAAGATGCACTTTCATCTTCTTTTTTTGGATCAGTATTTTGGGCAACATTACTACTGTTGTCTGCTTTTACGGCTGAATTGTCAGGTGCTTTCTCATCAGAGCAACCTACTACCGATGCCGTAAGGATTAAAGCTGCCAAAATTGATGCTAATTTATTCATAATACGCTTTATCGCTAAATAAGATTAAAATAAGACAATCACGACTATTCCTGATTATCTGTGGAAAGTAATGGGTTAATTCTTTGTGAGAGTAACATTTTATTCAATCGGATAAGTGGTAATCCGATTAAAGAATTTGGGTCATCACCGCTTAATTTATCGAACAGAGTAATTCCTAACCCCTCAGACTTGAAACTTCCTGCGCAATAAAACGGTGTTTCTTTATTTAAATAGCCGATAATTTCATCATCGGTTAAATGCCGAAAGTGAACTTGAAATAATTCACAATGACTTTCATAGGCTAATGTTGAGCTATTATATAAAGTTAATCCAGTATAAAATGATACACATTGACCGGATGCTTGTTTTAATTGTGCAAAAGCGTTTTCAAAATTAAGGGGCTTACCCGTAATTTTTTTATTGAGTACACAAACCTGATCTGAACCAATAATTAAGTGATTTGGGTATTGTACCTCTAAAGCTCGCGCTTTTTCATAGGATAAACGAGTGACTAACGCTTGTGCACACTCTGTGGGCAAAGGGGTTTCGTCAATGTTTGGGGAGGCCTGTATAAAGGGCATTCCAAGCTTTTTCAGAAGCTGAGCTCGGAAGGGCGAAGTCGACGCAAGAACCAGTGGCAACATATTTTTTATAAAATCCGTAGCAAAATGATGCCCGACATTCTAAACTATGCGCCGCTGATAAAGCGAATTTTGGTGGAAAGGTGTAGATAACCCGCCTTTTTCTTTGACTATATTCCATTACAAAGATAATATGCGCGCCTTATGCAAAAGGTAAAATTACCCCTGACCATTGATGCGCTGCGAGCAGCACAGAAGAATTTAGACTATGACGGTCAATATTCCTCTGAGCAAGTTAGCCGCTTAGCTGAATCGGTGGTCAGTGTGGACAGTAATATTGATGTGGCTTTATCATTTGATATTGACCATCAACGTTTGGCAGTCATCAAGGGGCATTCCGATGTGGATGTCACTTTAGAGTGTCAGCGTTGCGGGGGCCATTTTCCCTATCATGTTCACACAACATATTGTTTTAGCCCTGTTGTTAGTGATGAACGGGCTGAAGCATTACCGGAAGAATATGAGCCAATCGACGTAGACGATTTTGGTGAAATAGATTTGCTGGCGATGATTGAAGATGAAATAATCCTCAACTTGCCGGTGGTTCCGGTACATGATTTTGAACACTGTGAAGTGTCCGACGCGGAACAAGTGTTCGGTGAACTCCCTGAAGAATTATCAGAGAAGCCGAATCCATTTGCCGTATTAGCCAGTTTAAAGAAAAGTACTAAGGAGTAAGGTCAATGGCCGTACAACAAAACAAACCAACTCGTTCTAAACGTGGTATGCGTCGTTCTCATGACGCACTGACAGCAACTCATGTTTCTGTTGACAAAACTTCTGGTGAAACTCACCTGCGTCACCATGTAACTGCTGACGGTTACTACCGTGGCCGCAAGGTTATCAACAAGTAATTAGCTTTATAGCTCGTTGATACTTTGACAAATCTAACCATAGCGTTAGATGCGATGGGCGGGGACTTCGGTCCTCGTATCACAGTGCCTGCATGTTTGCGGGCGCTGGCATCTAATCCTCATTTAAAAATATTGCTGGTGGGTCAACCAGACTCTATCTCTCCTCTGCTTGCAAATCAAAATGCTGAGCTAATCTCCCGTTTACATGTTATACCGGCTGAACATATTGTCGCCAATGATGCCAAACCTTCACATGCTATTAGAGCAAGTAAAGGCACATCAATGCGCGTGGCACTCGATCTGGTGAAAACAGGGGAAGCACAGGCATGTGTAAGTGCAGGTAACACCGGTGTGTTGATGGGGTTAGCAAAACTTCGGCTAAAAGCGATTGATGGAATAGAACGTCCTGCATTGGTTTCTGTGTTACCTAATCAGAAAAAAAGCAAGACCGTCGTTCTTGATTTAGGCGCGAACGTTAACTGTGATAGCCAAATGTTAGTTCAATTTGCTGTTATGGGTGCCGTGATGGCAGAAGAAATTGCAGGTATACATTCACCTAAAGTGGCACTTTTAAATATTGGTGAAGAAGAGAGTAAGGGATTAGATAATATCCGCGAAGCCGCCACCGTTCTTAAGGCGACACCAAATATAAACTATATTGGTTATGTGGAAGGTAACGAGTTACTGACCGGCAAAACAGATGTGTTGGTGTGTGACGGCTTCGCAGGTAATGTTTCCCTTAAAACAATGGAAGGGGTGATTAGAGTCTTCCTTTCATTGATTAAATCTTCTACTGGTGACAATAAAAAAACGTCGTGGTGGATGAAATTATTGAAGAAATGGTTACAAAAACGCCTAAATAAGCGTTTTGGCCATATGAACCCCGACCAGTATAACGGTGCTTCTCTGTTAGGATTACGCGGTATCGTCATTAAAAGCCATGGTGGCGCAAATGAAAACGCGTTTACAGCAGCAATAGAACAGGCTGTTCAGGCCATTGAGCGACAAATTCCAGAACGAATTGCCTCACGTCTGAATACAGTATTACCCAAGAGTGATTGATAGTATGTATACAAAAATCTTAGGTACTGGTAGTTACTTGCCTGTACAAGTGCGAACTAATGCCGATTTAGAAAAAATGGTTGATACATCAGACGAGTGGATTGTCACCAGAACAGGTATTCATGAACGTCGTATCGCAACAGAAGAAGAAACTGTTGCCAAAATGGGTGCGAGTGCCGCTGAGAATGCATTAGAAATGGCTGATATTGATAGACAAGAAATTGGCTTAATTATCGTTGCCACAACATCAGGCTCTCATGCGTTTCCGAGTGCGGCATGTCAAATTCAACACGCCCTCGGTATTGCTGATTGTATCGCGTTTGATGTTGCAGCCGCGTGCTCAGGATTCGTTTACGCGTTAAGTATCGCTGATCAATTTATTAAGGCTGGCACGGTGAAACAAGCTTTAGTGATTGGTGCTGATCGCTTATCACATGCGTTAGATCCTAACGATCGCGGTACAATTATTCTTTTCGGTGATGCTGCTGGTGCCGTCGTTGTCGGTGCTTCTGAAGAGTCAGGTATTATTTCTACACATTTACATTCTGATGGGCGTTTTGGTGAGCTGTTAGCTCTGCCTTATCAGGATAGAGAAAATCAAGACTTACCTGCTTATGTCACCATGGCAGGGAATGAAGTCTTTAAAGTCGCAGTTCGTGAACTTGCCCACATTGTGGATGAAACATTAGAAGCGAATCATATTGATAAATCGGAACTCGACTGGCTTGTGCCTCATCAAGCAAATTTAAGAATTATTTCAGCAACAGCCAAAAAGCTGGATATGACAATGGATAAAGTCGTGGTGACATTAGATCGCCACGGTAATACGTCAGCAGCATCCGTTCCTACAGCATTAGATGAAGCTGTAAGAGACAATCGCATTCAACGTGGGCAGTTAATTCTGTTAGAAGCGTTTGGTGGCGGCTTTACTTGGGGCTCTGCACTTATCCGTTTTTAATATTATCAGGAAAATAAACATGACTGATTTTGCAATGGTTTTCCCTGGACAGGGATCACAAGCGATTGGAATGCTTGCAGAACTTGCCGAGCATTATCCAATAGTGACAGAAACATTTGCTCAAGCATCTGATGTATTGGGTTATTCTCTTTGGGATTTAGTGCAAAATGGTCCTGAAGAAGAGTTAAACAAAACATGGAAAACACAGCCGGCATTATTAGCAGCATCCGTTGCTATTTGGCGAGTATGGCAAGAAAAACAAGGCAAAATGCCACAAATGATGGCAGGTCACAGTCTTGGTGAGTATTCTGCTTTAGTCTGTGCTGGCGTAATTGATTTTGCTGCGGCGATTAAACTAGTAGAATTGCGCGGTCAATTAATGCAAGAGGCTGTACCTGCAGGTACTGGCGCCATGTATGCAATTATCGGATTAGATAATGATGCTATTGCAAAAGCTTGTGAAGATGCGGCTCAAGGACAAGTTGTCTCACCTGTGAACTTTAACTCACCCGGTCAAGTGGTGATTGCGGGTAATAAAGAAGCCGTAGAGCGTGCAGGGGCATTATGTAAAGAAGCTGGAGCGAAACGTGCGTTACCTTTAGCGGTAAGTGTGCCTTCTCACTGTGCTTTAATGAAGCCTGCTGCAGATAAGTTAGCTGTTGCATTGCAAGAAATTGAATTTAAACAACCTGAAATTCAAGTTGTTAATAATGTTGATGTGAAAGCACAAACCGATGCTAATGCTATTCGAGATGCATTAGTTCGTCAGCTTTATAACCCAGTCCGCTGGACTGAAACGGTTGAATTTATTGCTGGCAAGGGCATCACACAATTATTAGAAATAGGACCCGGTAAAGTATTAACTGGTTTAACGAAACGTATTTCTAAAGAGATGAACGCTGCGGCAGTTAATGATATTGCATCATTAGACGCTGCATTAGGAAATGACTGAGGGATCTCATGGGATTTGACGGAAAAATAGCGCTAGTTACTGGTGCAAGCCGTGGTATTGGCCGTGCGATTGCAGAAAAGCTAATAGCATGTGGTGCTACCGTAATTGGTACAGCAACGAGTGAAAACGGTGCTAAAGCGATCAGCGAATATTTAGGCAATAAAGGTAAAGGTTTTGTGTTAAACGTCACAGAAACTGACTCTATTGAAAAATTTTTAGCTGATGTGCGCGCGGAATTTGGCGAAATTGATATTTTGGTCAATAATGCAGGTATTACTCGTGATAACCTGTTGATGCGCATGAAAGATGATGAGTGGCAAGATATCATTGACACTAATCTTTCATCAGTCTTCCGTCTGTCTAAAGCAGTTATGCGTGCTATGATGAAAAAACGTTATGGTCGCATAATTACTATTGGTTCAGTAGTTGGAACCATGGGTAATGCTGGACAGGCAAACTACGCGGCAGCAAAAGCGGGTGTGATTGGTTTTAGTAAATCATTAGCACGCGAAGTTGCTTCCCGTGGCATTACGGTAAATGTTGTTGCTCCTGGCTTTATCGAAACTGATATGACCAGAGCGTTAACAGAAGACCAAAGAGCCGGTATTTTATCTCAAGTGCCAGCTAACCGTTTAGGTGATGCCAAAGAGATTGCCAGTGCTGTAGCTTTCTTAGCTTCTGATGAAGCAGGCTATATCACGGGTGAAACATTGCATGTCAATGGCGGCATGTACATGGTCTAATTACGGGGACGTCTTTATATTTGCTTTTTGCGTACAATATAATGCAAAATATAGCGAATAAAGTAGTCCACACAGTCGGGATTGGTTAGATCTTTTCCTGTATTTATAAACTAAGAAAATCATCGCGCAAGCGAGTTTTGATAGGAAATTTAATAGTATGAGCACTATCGACGAACGCGTTAAGAAAATCATTGTTGAACAACTGGGTGTTAAAGAGGAAGAAGTTGTGAATTCAGCTTCATTTGTTGATGACTTAGGCGCTGATTCTCTTGACACAGTTGAGCTGGTAATGGCTCTGGAAGAAGAATTCGATATCGAAATCCCAGACGAAGAAGCAGAAAAAATTACTACAGTTCAAGCTGCTATTGATTACGTTGAAAACGCAGGTAAATAAGCTTGCTAATCTAGGCGGTCACTCGACCGCCTATATTCTTAATCCTAAACTTTTTCCCTCCTTGGAGGATAAGCGTGTCTAAGCGTCGTGTAGTTGTGACCGGACTAGGCATGTTATCTCCTGTCGGTAATAACGCAGAAGCTTCTTGGAAAGCTGTGTGTGCCGGACAGAGTGGTATCGGCCTTATCGAAGAATTTGACACCAGTCATCATGCGACTAAATTCGCAGGATTGGTAAAAGATTTCAATCATGAAGATTACAATCTTTCGCGTAAAGATGCGCGCAAGATGGATCTCTTTATTCAATATGGTATTGCAGCAGGTGTTCAAGCCATTGCGGATTCAGGTCTTGAAGTAACAGAAGCCAATGCAAGTCGTATCGGAGCTGCTATTGGTTCTGGTATTGGTGGCTTAGGCCTTATCGAGGAAAATCATTCATCATTAATCAATGGTGGCCCTCGTAAAATTAGCCCATTCTTTGTTCCTTCAACCATCATTAATATGGTTGCTGGCCATTTAAGCATTATTTATGGCTTACGTGGACCGACCATTTCTATCGCAACTGCATGTACATCAGGTGTGCATAATATCGGGCATGCCGCTCGTATTATCGCTTATGGTGATGCTGATGTGATGTTAGCGGGCGGTGCTGAAAAAGCCACAACACCATTAGGTGTTGGTGGTTTTGGTGCAGTACGTGCATTATCAACACGTAATGATGATCCTCAAGCGGCAAGTCGCCCATGGGATAAAGATCGTGATGGTTTCGTGTTAGGTGATGGTGCAGGTGTGTTAGTCCTCGAAGAGTATGAACACGCTAAAGCACGTGGCGCTAAAATTTATGCAGAAGTTGTTGGCTTTGGTATGAGTAGTGATGCTTACCATATGACCTCTCCTGCAGAAAATGGTGCGGGTGGTGCACTTGCAATGGAAAACGCATTGAAAGATGCGGGTATTACTGCTGCTGATGTCGGTTATATCAACGCGCATGGTACTTCTACTAATGCGGGTGATATTGCAGAAGCGCAAGCTGTTGAAACGGTATTTGGCAAAGGGACTGATGTATTAGTTAGCTCAACAAAATCGATGACGGGTCACTTATTAGGTGCTGCCGGGGCGATTGAGTCTATCTTTACTATTTTGTCTTTACGTGACCAAATTGTACCGCCAACAATCAATCTTGATAATCAAGATGAACATTGTCACCTTGATTTCGTACCACATAAAGCGCGTAAAGTTGAGAACATGGATTATGCACTATGTAACTCATTTGGCTTTGGCGGTACCAACGGTTCGATTCTCTTTAAGCGTGTGTAAACCGCTTATTCGCGTATTGAATTAGTCTAAAGACCCAGACGTCATGCTGGGTCTTTTATTTTATCTATAGCTTTGTCCTTTTACATTAACTTGTTTATCATGTACAAAAAATATCAATAACATAGATTATAAATAAGGTGTTTGATGTATTGGGTAAATGGACAACAGCAACAAAGCATCAATGTGAGTGATCGCGCGGTACAATTTGGTGATGGCTGTTTTACAACACTTGCCGTTGAACAAGGTAAACCTATTCTATTATCTGCTCACCTTAAGCGTTTACAACGCGGTTGTGATGCACTGTTTTTACCCTCACCAGACTGGCAATGGTTAGCCAGCCATCTTCTACAAATAGCGTCCACAATCACTGAAAAAAGTGTTATTAAGGTGATTATTAGCCGCGGAAGCGGTGGGCGAGGCTATTCATCGAAAGGCTTTGACACACCCACAGTGATCACATCCTGCTCAACTTACCCGTTTTATTATCATAACTTACAAAAGCAAGGGGTTTCTTTAGCCATTAGCCCAGTGAGATTGGGACAAAATAGTTTATTAGCCGGTATCAAGCATCTTAATCGCTTAGAGCAAGTGCTGATTAAACACCATTTAGAAACAACCCCATTTGATGACATGTTAGTGTGTGACAATGAAGGATATTTAGTTGAAGCGAATGCCGCAAACCTTTTCTGGCGTAAAGGAAATCAATTATTTACCCCGGATATTAGCCTTTCGGGTGTGAATGGGATCATGCGCCAGCAGGTATTAGATTTTGCGCAACAATTGGACTGGGATATTCACATTGTGCGAGAAAAACCGCAAACGCTCTATCAAGCAGATGAAATTTGGTTAACCAATGCACTGATGCCCATTATTCCCGTAAAACAGATCTATTTTTCAGATGATAAGCACTATCAATATCGCGATAGAGACGCTTACCATGTTGTTTTACAACACTGTTTGTCACTGACTTAACGTTTGATGAGTTATAAATGAAGATAAAAAAATTAGTTTGGATAGCCTTTTTTGCATTATTGATTAGCGCTGGCGCAGCCACATTATATATTATGCAAAGCCTTCGTGGGTTAGAGAACAATGTTGTGGTAAAGCAAGATGAAATGCTGCTTACTGTTCCGGCAGGAACAGGGCGTATTGCGATGGAACAATTGCTTATTAAGAATAATCTTCTTAAACAAGGAGATTATTTTCAAATTTTATTAAAAGTAAAACCAGAACTCAGTCAATTTAAAGCAGGGACTTATCGTTTAACAAAAGGTATGACACTGCGGGATGTTTTGCTGTTAATAAAAAGTGGCAAAGAGGCGCAGTTTACGATTCGATTTATCGAGGGTAGCCGTTTAAGTGATTGGCAAGCTATTTTTGATAAAGCCCCTGAGTTAAAGATTGTCGCAAATGGTATGGAAAGCGATAAGTTACGCCAAGAGATAGGAATGAAGCCTGAAATTACCCATCTTGAGGGTTGGTTTGCTCCTGATACTTACCATTACACTGCAGGCACGACGGATATTGCCATTTTAAAACGTGCTTATCAGCAAATGGAAAAAACATTAGAAGAAGAGTGGCTAAAACGCGATAGTGATTTACCCTATAAATCTGCCTATGAAATGTTGATTATGGCATCGATTATTGAAAAAGAGACTGGCATTGATGCAGAAAGAACCAAAGTGGCCTCAGTGTTTGTTAATCGTTTAAAACGTAATATGCGCTTACAAACTGATCCCACTGTGATTTATGGGTTAGGTGATAAATATCGCGGTACAATTTATCGCAGTGATCTTAATGGCTATACGCCTTACAATACCTACCAAATTGATGGGCTACCGCCAACACCGATTGCTATGCCAAGTGTTGCTTCCATTAAAGCCGCAGCACATCCTGCGGATACACGTTATCTCTATTTTGTCGCAGATGGCACTGGGGGGCATAAATTTTCTACAACGTTGGCGGAGCATAATAAAGCCGTCGCACAATACCGACGCTTACAACAAAGATAATTATGAAAAACAGCAAATTTATTGTTATTGAAGGATTAGAAGGGGCTGGCAAAACCAGTGCTATTCAAACGGTTGTTGATACATTAAAACAACAAGGGATCACCGATTTGGCCTTTACGCGCGAGCCGGGGGGAACTCCGCTTGCAGAAAAATTACGGGAATTGATTAAACAAGGTATTGAAGGCGAAAAAGTTACCGATAAAGCTGAATTGCTAATGTTATATGCTGCACGAGTGCAACTGGTTGAAAATGTGATAAAACCAGCTTTAGCCCAAGGTAAGTGGGTGATAGGGGATAGACACGATCTCTCTTCACAAGCATATCAAGGTGGTGGTAGAGGAATAGACAAAGCCCTGATGAAGTCACTACGTGATACGGTATTAGCAGATTTTAAACCTGATCTTACCCTTTATCTTGATTTAGATCCGGCCGTCGGTCTAGCCAGAGCACGAGCAAGAGGTGAATTGGACAGAATAGAAAAAGAGTCTATGGACTTTTTTTACCGCACTCGTGAACGTTATCAAGCATTAGCAAAAGAAGACGCCTCGATTATTACCATTGATGCATCACAAGATATTGATAAAGTACAAGCGGATATTCGCGATGTACTCAATCAGTGGCTGACTCAGGAAAATAGCGCATTATGAATTGGTATCCTTGGTTAAATCAGGCATATCGACAACTGGTAAGTATGTACCAAGAAGGGCGTGGTCATCATGCGATTTTGTTGCATGCATCTCAAGGAATGGGGGCTGATGCACTTTCTTATGGATTAAGTCGTTGGTTAATGTGTCAGAATAAGCAGGGTTCAAAAAGCTGTAATGAGTGTCATAGTTGCCGTTTGATGTTGGCAGAAACACATCCAGATTGGCATATCTTGCAAAATGAAAAGGGAAAGTCATCAATAGGGATCGAAGCGGTTAGAAAAGTCACCGAAAAGCTTGAGCACCATGCACAACAAGGTGGCTCACGAGTGGTATGGATAAAAGAGGTTGAGGCATTAACAGAAGCGGCAGCCAATGCGTTATTAAAGACCTTAGAAGAGCCACCAGTTAATTGCTATTTTTTATTGAATTGTCAACAACCTGAAATATTGCTAGCAACACTACGTAGTCGCTGTTTCTATTACCATTTAGCACCGCCTGAGATGAATTATGCGATACATTGGCTACAACAACAGCTACCTAATATGGCTTATGCCGATGGTGTCACAGCATTAAACCTATCTCAAGGTGCGCCCGTTTTAGCGTTATCATTACTAAAACAAGAATGGCAAGAAAGGGAAGCCTTCTGCCAAGCGTTATATGTTAGCTTACAACAACAAAATTTATATGGGTTGTTAGCTCAGTTCAATCAAGATAATGCTGAACGTAAGATCTATTGGTTATTATCATTACTGTTGGATGCTTTAAAACGACAAACTCATGCTGAAGTGTATTGTGTCAACCAAGATAAGCAGCCATTAATTATGGCGTTATCACAGTTGCCTTCTGCAATGTTGTTAGCGGTGAGCGAAAGTTGGAAACAGTGTCGCCATCAATTAGTTACCATTCCAGCAATCAATAAAGAGCTATTGTTGGCAGAACAGTTACTTGATTGGGAAGCCCAGCTAGTTGCTCTAGGGAAATAATTTCCCTTTCCATTTAGCAGACAAGTAAAAGAAATAATATAAAGTTATATAACGATGAGAGTACATTATGTTTTTAGTTGATTCACACTGCCATCTTGACAGCTTAGATTATGAAAAACTGCACAAAAATATTGATGATGTTGTAGAAAAAGCACAACAGCGTGATGTCAAATATATGTTAGCTGTCGCAACAACATTACCTGGCTTTAAAAATATGCGCGAACTGATCGGCAAGCGTGATAATGTGGCTTTTTCTTGTGGGATTCACCCATTAAACCTTGATGAGGGACACGATGTCGCTGAGCTTGCGCGCCTTGCAGCTGAGGCCGATGTTGTTGCATTAGGCGAAACAGGTTTAGACTACTATTATCAACAAGAAAATGCGTCACTTCAGCGTGAAATTTTCCGTGAACATATTCGCATTGGGCGCCAAGTTAATAAACCTGTTATTGTACATACGCGTAGCGCTCGTGAAGATACGCTAACTATTTTAAAAGAAGAAAAGGTTCAAGACTGTGGCGGTGTATTGCACTGTTTTACGGAAGACAAAGAAACAGCAATGGCGCTACTTGATCTTGGTATGTACATCTCTTTTTCAGGCATTGTGACATTTAGAAATGCCGAGCAAATTAGAGAAGCTGCACGTATCGTACCACTTGATCGTATTCTGGTTGAAACGGATTCGCCATATTTAGCGCCAGTGCCTCATCGTGGTAAAGAGAACCAACCCGCTTATGTACGTGATGTTGCTGAGTATATGGCCGTATTAAAAGGGGTGAGCATAGAAGAGCTTGCTCAGCAAACCACCCGTAATTTTGCAACACTTTTTCAAATACCAAACCTCGCAGACTAAGTTGTTCAATAGAAATATTGGCGAGTGATGGCTAGGAATTAAAATAAATAATAAGGTGATAAAAATGGCAGAAGAGACAATTTTTAGTAAAATTATTCGTGGTGAAATTCCTGCAGATATCGTTTTTCAAGATGATACTGTCACTGCATTTCGTGATATTTCACCCCAAGCGCCTACTCATATTTTAATTATCCCCAATAAACTTATTCCAACGGTAAACGATGTTACTGCACAAGATGAACAAGTTTTAGGTCATCTATTTGTTGTGGCAGCTAAAATTGCTCAGCAAGAAGGTATTGCAGAAGAGGGATATCGTTTAGTAATGAATTGCAATAAACATGGTGGGCAAGAAGTTTTCCATATTCATATGCATCTTTTAGGTGGAAAACCATTAGGGCCATTATTAAGCAAATAATCTAATGTGATAATAGATCATCATGGCAACAAGGTAGCAGCATGATAAAACAAGCTAAAAGGGTTTATTCATTACTTATAGTATTGTTGATGACAACGTTATTGGCTGGATGTTTTGCGTCTCATTCAGACAATAAACTCTATTTTAATCGTCAACAATCTATTGTGATGGAGCCGTCGGTTTTAGCTGTAGGTATTGTGGCAGGCAAACCATTATTGACGCGTTATGAACAGGGGAGTCGCGCCACGGTGACGTTATCGAATACGCGATCTTATCCTGTCTCTATTCGTTATCGTTTTTATTGGTATAACGAGCAAGGACTGGAAATTTCGCCGGCAGGCCGCGTAAATGATGTAATGATTTTGGGCGATGGTGATACTGAGATCAGTGCTGATATACCCAATAAAACAGTAAGTTATGTCAGAGTCTATCTCTTTACTTAGGATAAGGTAGTCATATGAAAAAAATGCTATTTGTGGTGGCAGCGGTATTTTTACTGGCAGGTTGTCCATCGATGTTACCACAACAACCCCCAGCACCTGTAGAGCCTGTTACTCCCACAGAGCCAACAGAGCCACCTAAACCTATCGAGCCACCCATAGAGGTTGTACCAACACCGCCAAAAATAACCAGTATTAATTGGAACGCGGCCATTCAGCCATTAATTAGAGAGATGTCTGTCACTGATGATTTAGCAACTGGCAAATTATTAGTGGTTGATAATGTAAAAAATAATTCGGGCGGAAACATCCAAGCTGTTAATGCTACTAACACAATTATCGACTCGGTAAATAGTATTAGTGCATTACAAACAGTTCCTTATGCACAAATGATGTCAGCAAGAAAAGCATTAGGACTATCCGGTGAAGATAGCTTAGGATTGCGCAGTGCGGCAATTGGTTTAGCGCGTTATTTGCAAGCAGACTATATTTTGTTTTCTACTGTCGATGGTAAGAAAGATAATCGTGTGATCAGCATGCAATTAATGTCGGTTGCGAGCGGAGAAATACTCTGGAGCGGGCGCCATAAGGTTGAGTAAGTCTTATCAACAACAGTTATTGAGCCTATTGCGGGAATGGTTTCCCGCAATACCCTTATCACAGTGGCAAATAACCGCCTTAGCGGGATTAGGGGGCGGTACTTTTCGTTTGCAAAGTAATGGGATAGATTGGGTCGCTCGTTATTATGGTTCTGAAAAAACGGCACTTTTTGTCAGGGCTAAAAAAGAGTCTTCGATTTTAAAACAGTTATTAAATACTCAGCTTGCACCAAATATTATTAAACGCCATGGTGCATGGTTTTTTTTCCAGTGGCTAGAGGGTGAGCATCTTACTCATCAGCAGTTATTTGGCTCCCATCTCAAATTATTAGCTCATCAAATTGCTAAGTTACATCAGCAAAAACCTTTTGGGCTTCCTCTTGATTTGTGGCATGAACTTTCAGTCTATTGGTATCATATTGACAGAAAACGATTATCACCAAAGTGGTTACGTTTACATCACGATTTTTTACGTCAACCTCGACGTACACTCATAAAATACGCGCCAGCTCACATGGATCTTCATCCTGAGAATATTCTTCTGAGCGATTCAGGTATAAAATTTATTGATTGGGAATATGCTGCTGATATTGATACGGCAGATTCATTAATGACATTTTTTGCCGCAAATCAGTTAAACAGCGCACAACAAACAGCATTTTTACATGAGTATTGTGCATATCATCACTATACTGAATTAAATAATGATCAGCAAAATAGGCAACACCCACAACAGCAGCCGTTTTATTCGGTTAACGTATTAAAGCAGCGTATTTTATCAAGAGAACCCTTTATCTTGTATATGATGCTGATGTGGTATGAGGTTCGTTGGCAACAAACCAAAGATAACGCGTTTTTGGCTATGTCTGAACCTTTACGTCGCTATTTTAGTCTGATGAATTGAAAAGATTTTATTATTGCAATAACAAAGAGAGGAATGTTATGGGTCCTGTAATGCTTGATGTTGAAGGATATGAGCTCGATAACGAGGAGCGTGAAATTTTAAAGCATCCCCTTGTTGGTGGTTTGATCCTCTTTACCCGCAACTTCCACGACGCTGAGCAGTTAAATGAATTAGTGCGCCAAATCCGTGATGCTTCCCATGAGCGTTTAGTGATTGCCGTTGACCAAGAAGGAGGGCGAGTACAGCGCTTTCGTGATGGTTTTACTCGCTTACCTGCTGCGCAATCTTATGCTGCGCTTAATGAGCGCTATCAAGCTAGCCGCTTAGCACAAGAGGCCGGTTGGTTAATGGCATCAGAAATGATCGCAATGGATATTGATATTAGCTTTGCTCCTGTCCTAGATCTTGGTCATGACTGTATTGCTATCGGTGAGCGCTCTTTCCATGAGTGTCCAGAAATTGCTATGGATATGGCGGAAAGCTTTATTAAAGGAATGCGCTCTGCAGGTATGAAATCAACAGGTAAGCATTTTCCTGGTCATGGTGCCGTCAGAGCCGATTCCCATAAAGAAACGCCACGTGATGAGCGCTCTTTAAACGATATTCGTCAACGTGATATGGCTATCTTTAAAGATTTTATCCAACGTCAATTATTAGATGCCATTATGCCAGCTCATGTTATTTATTCTCAGATTGATGAGCGTCCAGCAAGTGGCTCTCCTTATTGGTTGAAATCAATTTTACGTGAACAACTCGGTTTCCAAGGCGTTATTTTCTCAGATGATTTATCTATGGAAGGTGCCGCTATTATGGGAAGTTATGCGCAGAGAGCACAACGTTCATTAGACGCGGGTTGTGATATGCTTTTAGTGTGTAATAACCGTAAAGGGGCGGTAAGTGTGTTAGATAACCTGTCCTTTGTCAAAGCAGAACGCATTTCGGCGTTGTACCATCACCGAGGTCGTTACACATTAAGTGAACTGCAAGCATCTGATCGTTGGAAAAAAGCGAATCAAATGCTGACCCAATTACAGGAGCAATGGCAGGAGCGCGCATGATTATATATTTACATGGCTTTGATTCCACCAGTCCGGGAAATCATGAGAAGGTATTACAGCTACAGTTTATTGATCCTGATGTCCGTTTTCTCAGTTACAGTACGTTGCATCCACGTCACGATATGCAACACCTACTCAAAGAGACGGATAAACTGATTAAATCGACAAAACAGCCGGTGCTGATTTGTGGTGTAGGATTAGGTGGCTACTGGGCAGAGCGTATCGGTTTTTTATCTAATATTCGCCAAGTAATGATTAACCCCAATCTTTTTCCATATGAAAATATGACTGATAAGATTGATAGACCTGAAGAGTATTTAGATATTGCCACTAAGTGTATTCAAGATTTTCGCTCTAAAAATAGAGACAATGCATTAGTGATTTTATCCCGTCATGATGAGATTTTAGATAACCAGCGTTCTGCTGATGAGTTATCACCTTATTATTCGATTATTTGGGATGAAACGCAGACACATAAGTTCAAAAGCTTGTCAGAACATCTTTTTAAAATTAAAGCATTTAATAGCAAAATCCCCGCTTAAAATTGGCTTATGTAAGATGGACAGAGTGCATTTTGTCCATCTTTTTTTGATTTATATTTTTTCTTTTCTTTATTATTTTAAGCCCCTCTCATATTCCGACTGAATTATTCACTTATATCCTCTATCTAATTGATAGTTATGGTAAAAAATAGCCATATGTCAATAAGATGTTCTATTGGCGAATGAAAAACAACCTAAATGACTCGATTCATCAAAAAACAGGTATGAAAATTCAAATTTTTTTGATATAAATCAACTTTGGTATGACCATATTGCCAATGAGCTTTGGCTATTATCAAAATCATTGACTGAAACGTTTTAACTGTCGTTATTTAAGTGGATTTAACCAAGATGACTTAAATAACAACAGTAAATATCTTTAGGAGTGACGTTATATGTCATTAACAAAAATTGTTATAGTCGGTGGTGGAGCTGGTGGATTAGAACTAGCGACTAAATTGGGTGATAAGTTAGGGCGCAAAAAAAAAGCAGAAATTACCCTTGTTGATAGAAATAATAGTCACTTATGGAAACCTCTGTTACATGAAGTTGCCACAGGCTCATTAGATGATGGTGTTGATGCATTAAGTTATCTCGCTCATGGTTATAACCATCACTTTAATTTTCAATTAGGCACTTTAACAGGGCTTGATCGCCAACATAAAAATATCACTTTGGCTGCTATTTATGATGAAAATCAAGAGCTATTAGTTCCAGAGCGTCAACTCGATTATGATATTTTAGTCATGGCCTTAGGCAGTAAATCTAATGATTTTGGCACCCCAGGGATCAAAGAGCACTGCATTTTTTTAGATAGCCCACAGCAAGCACACCGTTTTCATAATGAAATGCTCAATTTATTTTTAAAATATTCAGCAGACTCCAACGCAGAAGCTGAAAATCGTAAAGTAAATATTGCGATTGTGGGTGGTGGTGCAACTGGAGTGGAATTATCTGCCGAATTACACAATGCTGTTCGCCAACTCAATAGTTATGGTTTAAAAAAATTAGCGCCATCAGCTCTTAATATCACGCTTGTTGAGGCGGGTGAGCGAATATTACCTGCATTACCCGTGCGTATTTCAAGTGCAGCACACCAAGAGCTGACTAAGTTGGGTGTGCGCGTGATGACGAAAACCATGGTAACAAGCGCCGATGAAAAAGGGTTAAATACCAAAGATGGCGAGCATATTGATGCTGATCTGATGGTTTGGGCTGCGGGGATCAAAGCCCCAGACTTTATGAAAGATATCGCTGGATTAGAAACCAATCGTATTAACCAATTAGTCGTTAAGCCGACACTACAAACAACATTAGATGATGCGATTTTTGCGATTGGTGATTGTGCATCCTGTCCGCGAAAAGAGGGAGGATTTGTTCCGCCAAGGGCACAATCCGCTCATCAAATGGCAAGCCGTTGTTATAGCAATATTTTAGCCATGTTAAAGGGTAAAACGTTAAAAGAATATGTGTTTAAAGATCATGGCTCGTTAGTTTCGCTCTCTAAATTTAGTACGGTAGGGAGTTTGATGGGCAACTTAATGAAAGGCGATATGATGATAGAAGGGCGTATTGCACGTATCGTTTATATTTCTTTATACCGTATGCATCAAATTGCGTTACATGGTTATCTTAAAACAGGTTTGATGATGTTAGTTGGATCAATCAATCGTGTGATTAGACCAAAACTAAAACTTCATTAGTGAATAATGGTTTATTTTTCTAACTTTTGTTTCTTTTAGCAAACAAAAGTTTATTTTAACCCCCCGCAGTATTTATATTGTCGGGGGGTTTTATCTATCTAAAGAGTAGTAATAATTGTGAACAGTCAAAATAAGAATCTCTGAATTAGATGATTAATTCAGTAGAAAATATTTATGTGGATATCGAATTAATTTTTTAATAATATTAAGCTTCAATTTCAAATAACTTTATGAAAAATATAGTGTTATTTCTATAAATTTAATTATTTATATATAAAAATAATCTTCAATAGAATAGGGGTTTTTCATAAATTAAGATTTTTCTTAAATAGAAATAGGCGCTTTTAAGAATTTATTTAGGTCATAAAATGTTATGGTATTTAAAGATACATATTAAAACTTATAAATAATATATGTGAATAAAAAACATGTATTTAATCTATTATTTTTATTATCTTTATGTACAAACCAGTCTGTTACGCATAGTGAAAAGCAAATCGACTATGTAAAGGTTAATGAAGAAGTTTCTTAAAAGAGATTACATTTGTTAACTTGATGTTATCATTACGCTATATTTATAAATATGTAAATGAAATCAGCTTTCATTGATGAGATAAGAAATATTTAAGTTCATTCTTAATATTTTTGAAAATAATTAGAAAATAGCGCGTATTTAATTAACTGATTAAAACAATAATTAGTGGTGTATTTACCATGTTATAAGTACATAGTTTACTTATGATGTTAATCAGCAAGGACGTAATAATATATTTTTTCATATAAGCTTATTCATTCAACATATTGAATTACAACATGGTGATAAAAGAGTGAAATCCGCTTATAACAAAAAAATAGTAAAATAGGGATAAACGCATAAAAAGGGGAAAAAGTGAGTGTTGATAGCAAAAAGTTCACACTAATAGGACTAATCCTTGTATTAGCTATTCTTTTATTTGTCGCTTGGAAGTGGATATTTCCACGGCCACAATTTGCCCATGTGGTTTCAGCAACACCGATTAAATCAACCGTTTTTGTGACAGAAGAGTATTGCCATCGTATTGGACTGCCTACACAATTTACACCAGAAAGATTATCGCGTTTTCATCCCGCAGAGCAAGAGTGCCGTGTTTTCTATATGATAGAAGCGCTAAACAATAAAAGTATTGCTCACTTCCCTTATGCTCAATTCAGAGAATGTATTCCCATTTACCGCCAAGAAAGGCGAGTTATCGGTTATGATGTGCTTTACACAATTGATGGTACACCGGGTAAAGTGAGAACGACATTTAAACCGGGCGATATCATCGCGCTAGATAGCGATGGCCGACTTGTTTTGGAGCAAGAGCCATATTGTTCTATGAATGAAAATATTCCTTGCCGTAAAGAGTAACGGTTTTCTTTTTAGCATTAACGCTGATAACTGATAAGATAAAAAAGGCCTAATATTTATTATGTTAGGCCTTTTTGCATTTTATTATCTAAACAGACAATGCGTTTATTTTGTGTTCACTAAAAGCGGTGAGCATATCGTCGATAAAAGTGAGTCGTTTTTCTCGATCGGTTAGGCTTATCATAAATTTCAATTTGGTAGGGCCATCTAAACGGAAGACGCTCGGTTGCTCTTGCAATAAACCGATTAAATAAGTCGGGTCGACATTATTTTTTTCACCAAACTCAATAAAGCCACCTTTGTCATGGGCTTCAATGCGAGATATACCTAAACTCATGGCGCTTAATCGAATAGCCGCATTACGTAATAAGTTGCGTCCTGCATCAGGTAAGGTGCCGAATCTATCAATAAGCTCTGCCCTTAGATCATTAAGTTCATTTAAGTCTTTGGCACTGGCAATACGTTTATAGAAAGAGAGTCTTACATTGACATCAGGAATATAGTCATCGGGCAATAGCACCGGCATTCTTAATTCAATTTCGGTTTGCTGATTGGTCAGATCTTCTAATGATGGCTCTCGACCCTCTTTTAATGCTTCAACTGCACTTTCTAGTAACTCCATATATAAAGAGAAGCCAACGGTATTCATTTGACCGCTTTGCTCTTCACCTAATAACTCTCCCGCACCACGAATTTCTAGATCATGTGTGGCTAAAGCAAAACCTGCGCCGAGATCTTCTAGGGAGGCAATCGCTTCTAAGCGTTTATGGGCATCTTTAGTCATTGCTTTGGGATGAGGGGTTAATAGATAAGCATAGGCTTGATGGTGAGAGCGGCCAACGCGTCCACGTAATTGGTGTAGCTGCGCTAAACCAAAGTGATCAGCACGTTCAATAATAATGGTATTGGCACTCGGAATATCAATACCCGTTTCTATAATGGTGGTGCAGAGCAATACATTAAATCGTTGATGGTGAAAATCGTTCATCACACGTTCAAGCTCACGTTCACGCATTTGCCCATGGCCAATACCAATACGAGCTTCAGGTACTAACTGTGCTAGCCTATCACGCGCTTTCTCTATATTTTCAACATCGTTATATAAATAGTACACTTGCCCGCCACGTAATGTTTCACGCAAGATAGCCTCTCTAACAACCAGATCATCATATTCGCGGACAAATGTTTTAACGGATAAACGGCGAGCGGGTGGGGTGGCAATAATTGACAGATCACGCATACCACTCATCGCCATATTTAGCGTACGAGGAATAGGGGTGGCCGTTAAGGTTAATATATCGACATTGGCACGCATTGCTTTAATACGCTCTTTATGACGTACACCGAAGCGATGCTCCTCATCAACAATTAATAACCCTAAGTCTTTCCATTGAATGCTCGGTTGTAATAATTTATGTGTACCAATAACGATATCAATGGTGCCTTCTGCTAATTTTTCGGTGATCTGCTGCTGCTCTTTGGCACTACGAAAACGTGAGATCATCTCAATATTGACCGGCCAATTAGCAAAGCGATCACGAAAGTTTTCAAAGTGTTGTTGAGCCAGTAGGGTAGTAGGCACCAAAATAGCCACTTGCTTATTGTTGCTTATTGCAAGAAATGCCGCACGCATAGCAACTTCTGTCTTACCAAAACCAACATCACCACATACTAACCTATCCATTGCAATGGCTTGGCACATATCACTTAATACGGCATTAATTGCCATCTCTTGATCGGGTGTGGTTTCAAAAGGGAAGCTTTGGCGGAAAGTGTGATATTGTTCTTTATCTAATTTAAACGCAAAACCAGATTTTACGGCTCGTTGAGCGTAGACATCTAATAATTCCGCCGCCACATCACGCACTTTTTCAGCTGCTTTTTGGCGCGCACGAGTCCAAGCATCACCCCCTAATTTATGAAGAGGTGCATTTTCATCCGCCCCACCAGAGTAGCGACTGATCAAATGCAGTGACGAAACAGGAACATAGAGTTTGTCATCTCCCGCATACGAGAGGATCAAGTACTCTGCTTTTACGCCACCCGCTTCTAAGGTGGTCATACCTTGATAACGACCCACCCCATGCTGAAGATGGACAACAGGTTGTCCGGGACTTAATTCTGCCAGATTGCGGATCAGTGTATCGGTATTGATGGTGCGACGATTATCTTGACGGCGACGGTGGACTCGCTCACCTAACATATCACTTTCGCAGATCAGCGCTAACTGACGATAATTGTCAATAAAGCCATGCTCTGCAGAGCCAATAATAAAATAACACCCTTTCTCTTTAGCATCCGCTAATTCAATAATTTGTTTGGGGGCAATTTTAATTCTAGATAAGAGCTCTTGAACGGTTTCCCGCCGGCCTTCACTTTCAACCGAAAAAACAATACTGCCAGAAAATTGCTCTTGGAAACGGCGTAGATTATCAAGCGGTGATTTACTTTGTGCATTGACTGATAAATCAGGCAGTGGTTGATAACCTAAATTGGTATAACCCGCTTTTTCCGGCAGTGCTTGCGTTTTAAGTTGAATACGTGGCCACTGTTTCAACTGTTGATTGAGCGTTTCGACATTAAGCCAAATATCATCTGGTGGCAGTAATGGCCGCATGGGATCAACACGACGGCTTTCATAACGTTGGTTGATATCTTGCCAAAATTTATCAGCGCAATCTTGCAGATCTTGCGTCACAATTAAGGTGTTTTGTGGGAAATAAGCAAATAAATTGGATAATGGCTGACTAAAAAAGAGCGGTTGCCAGTATTCAATCCCTGCGGGTAATACTTGCTTACTTACTTGTTGATAGATATGTTCAGGATCACGTCTTACTTCAAAACGTTCACGCCATTGGCTACGAAAGAGTTCAATCGCATTAGGATCAGTTGGAAACTCATGAGCCGGTAATAGTTTGATCTGCTCGACTTCTGTTAAGGTGCGTTGCGTATCAACATCAAAAGTTCTTAGGCTATCTATCTCATCATCAAAAAAGTCAATTCGATAAGGAAATTCACTGCCCATCGGGAATAGGTCAAGTAATGCGCCGCGTGTTGCATACTCGCCATGTTCTAACACTTGTTCTACATGACGATAACCCGCTTCATCAAATGTTTTGCGTAAATTGTCGCGAGAAAGTTGCTCTCCTTTACTCATTATTAATGCATGACTTGCGAGATAATCTGTTGGGCAGACTTTTTGCATTAACGTATTGACGGGTAAGATTAAAATTCCCTTGAGAAGTGATGGAATACGGTATAGCGTAGAAAGGCGGTTAGAGATTATTTCTTGATGGGGAGAAAAACTGTCGTAAGGCAATGTTTCCCAATCAGATAATGTCTCTACAGGATAATCACAAAACTGACGGATTTCATCTTGTAAACGCAGTGCATTTTGCATATCACGAGTGACAAGAACGACTAATCCAGCATGACGTTTGATGATTTCTGCACATTCTAGGGCGCAAGCGGCACCTGTCAGCTGACCCAGCTGGCGAGTATCCCCTTGTTTTACAGGAAGTTGATAACGATATTCTGAGGACATAAGCGTGTAATGTGAACTCTTGGTTGTAGTTAACTCCCAACACATCTTTAGCGACATCGCCAAAGCTTAAACTGGCGGGCAGGTTAAGATAAAAGAAAAAACCACAGTTTGGGAATAGAGTGGTTCCATTCAGTAAGACTACCCTTTATTATCCCTGAACACTTAGCATTAGCAACAGGAACAGCACAGTTTTCATGTACAATTCTGTCTCATTTTTTATAGGGCTCCGTTATATGCGGGGTCGCGCAGTCGACAAATTTGGTCGATTCGTCTCATGGCTATCCGCTTTAGGGATTATGCTGGGTGTTGCGGCATTGATCACAGTGACTTCTGTGATGAATGGCTTTGAACGCTCATTACAAAACAGCATTTTGGCCTATATTCCACAAGCTGTTATCACAACACCCAATGGGCAGCTACCCAAACAAGATAGTACTGCACAAATGTTATTAAAACGAGAAGATGTTATCAATGTCGTTCCTTTAGTTGAAGGGGATGTGGTATTACAAAGTAAAGATAATATCGGTGTTGGCGTGATGTTAGGGATTGATAAAGCACAAGATGAACCCCTAACACAGTTTATTCGCTATGGCGATTTCTCGTTATTAAAACCGGGAGAATATGGTGTGATCCTCGGTAGTGGTTTAGCTAAACAGCTAAAAACCAAAGAAGGGGATAGCATTCGCCTTATTGTTCCCGGCGTAAGCCAACTCACCCCAATGGGCCGAGTGCCTAGCCAACGACTGTTTACTGTCAAAGGTATTTTCCAAAGTGGTGGTGATGCGGATGCTTCTCAACTTCTGGTCAATCAACAAGATGCGGCGCGTTTGATGCGCTATCAACCCGGCAATATTACCGGATGGCGTCTATTCTTCTCAACTCCCCTTAATATTGAAAAATACAGTGCTGAACCTTTGCCAGCAGGTTTAAGTTGGAAAGATTGGCGTGAACGAAAGGGCGAATTTTTCCAAGCAGTGAAAATGGAAAAAAATATGATGGGCTTATTGTTAAGCCTAATTATTGCGGTAGCCGCGTTTAATATTATTACTTCGCTTTCATTACTGGTGATGGAAAAACAAGGTGAAGTGGCAATATTACAAACCATGGGCTTAAAGCGTTCGCAGATAATGTCTATCTTTATGCTACAAGGGGCAGGGGCCGGTATTTTAGGTGCTATTGCCGGAGGTTTGTTAGGGGCGTTACTATCAAGCCAACTAAATGTGATTATGCCTGCGGTAGGGCTTATTCCTCATGGGGTAGAATTACCCGCGACTTTAGAGTGGAGCCGAGTCTTTATGATTGGTTTTGCCGCTATTGTGATTTCACTATTATCGACTTTATACCCGTCTTGGCGGGCCGCAACTATTCAGCCAGCAGAGGCGCTACGTTATGAGTAATACCCCTTTATTACAATGTCATGCACTTTGTAAGCAGTATCAAGATGGTGCTATTTCAACACAAGTCTTAAAATCCGTCTCTTTCGCGATCAATCAAGGTGATTTTATGGCGATTGTCGGTAGCTCAGGTTCAGGTAAAAGTACCCTATTACATTTATTGGGTGGTTTAGACTCTCCAACCTCAGGTGAAGTGATATTTAAAGGGCAATCGCTCAATAAATTAACTTCAACGGCAAAAGCAGATTTACGTAATACTCAATTGGGTTTTATCTACCAATTCCACCATTTATTACCTGATTTTACTGCATTAGAAAATGTTGCAATGCCTTTAATGATTGGTGGAATGAGTGCAGTAAAGGCTAAACAGAAAGCGATGTCTTTACTTGATGCTGTAGGATTAACTGCTCGTGCACATCATCGTCCTTCTGAGTTATCTGGGGGAGAAAGACAACGTGTTGCTATTGCTAGAGCCTTAGTAAACGATCCGGCGTTAGTTTTAGCCGATGAGCCGACAGGTAATCTTGACCAAAAAAATGCGGAAGGTATTTTCGAATTACTCATGAAATTAAATAAAGAAAAGAAAACTGCCTTTTTGGTTGTTACTCATGATTTATCTCTCGCGGCACGCTTTCAACGTCAACTTGAAATGAAAGATGGTCAATTAGAGTCTCAAGAAGCGATTTCAGGAGTGGAATAATGGCGCAGTTGCCACTTGCTTTAGTTACCGCATTACGTTTTTCAAAAGGACGAAAACGTGCTGGTATGGTGTCATTAATTTCGATTATCTCAACGCTGGGCATTATGTTGGGTGTAGCGGTATTGATTATCGGATTAAGTGCCATGAACGGTTTTGAACGTGAATTAAAAAACCGCATTCTTTCTGTGGTTCCCCATGGACAAATTTATTCGGTAGAACAACCCTTTATATCTTGGCAACCGGCACTATCGCGGATTGAAAATACTGAGGGTGTTGTTGCTGCTGCCCCCTATATTTTATTAACCGGATTACTTGAAAAAGGAACAGAATTAAAAGCGGTACAAGTGATGGGGGTTGAACCGAATAAACAAAGTGATATCAGTTTATTACCGAGCTATGTGCAAAATAATGCATGGCAACATTTTCAAGCGGGTCAACAACAAATCATTATTGGCCAAGGTGTTGCCGATGCCTTAAAAATCAAACAAGGTGATTGGTTAACTATTCTGATCCCTAACAATGATGATCCGAAAAAGCTATTACAACCTAAACGCATTCGTTTACAAGTCAGTGGCATATTTAAACTCAGTGGTATGCTCGATCACCAATTAGCGTTAATTCCATTGGCAGATGCGCAACAGTATCTTGATTACGGCAAAGGAATTACGGGTATTGAAGTGAAAACAAGCGATCCATTTCTAGCTAATGAAATTATTCATAATGCAGGCTTAAATAGCCAAGCCTATGTTTATGCTAAAAGCTGGATCAGCGATTATGGTTATATGTATAGCGATATTCAGATGATCCGCAGCATTATGTATCTCTCAATGATTTTAGTGATTGGGGTTGCTTGTTTTAATATTGTCTCGACGCTGATTATGGCGGTAAGAGATAAGAGCGGAGATATTGCTATTTTACGAACGTTAGGTGCAAGGGATAGCCATATTCGCAATATTTTCTTATGGTACGGACTGTTGTCAGGCATGATCGGATGCGTGGCCGGTGTTATTATGGGGGTAGTTGTCTCACTAAATTTAACCCCTATTGTCTCGGTAATTGAATCCATGACAGGGCATAGAGTGTTATCAGGAGATGTCTATTTTGTCGATTTCTTACCTTCAGAAATACATGCAATTGATGTTTTCTCCGTATTTTTGACGACGGTTATTTTGAGTTTGATTGCCAGTTGGTATCCTGCTCGTCGAGCAACTAAACTCGATCCTGCTAGAATTTTAAGTGGACAGTAAGTTTATTGACATAAAATGGATATAAACGGAAATAAGACAGTAAAGTTATCAATTTTTATTGATTGTTAAATATAAAAACCAAGGATTGCCATGATGAAACTTAAACTTCGTCATCGTCGGCTTAGGAAGTTTCGTAAGATAAAAAGTTTACGTAGACAACACTCACGTTGTCGTTATTTTCATTTAACCCATAAAACGGAACATGAAATGAATTTACCCAAAGTAGTGGTGCTAACCGGGGCGGGCATTTCGGCTGAATCAGGTATAAAAACCTTTCGATCAGAAGATGGATTGTGGGAAGAGCATCGCGTTGAAGATGTGGCAACGCCAGAGGGATATCACCGCAATCCTAAGCTGGTTCAGCAGTTTTACAATGAGCGCCGTCGTCAATTACAACAACCCTCAATTCAACCTAATGAAGCACATTATGCATTAGCAAAACTTGAGCAATATCTTGGAAAGGACAATTTCCTGCTGGTCACGCAGAATATTGATAACTTACATGAAAAAGCAGGGAGTAAACATATTCTCCATATGCATGGTGAGTTATTGAAAGTCCGCTGTCCGCAATCAGGTCAAGTTTTTGAATGGAAAGGGGATTTATCAACGACAGATTATTGCCATTGTTGCCAATTTCCCTCTCCTCTACGTCCGCATATTGTTTGGTTTGGTGAAATGCCAATCGGCATGGATGAAATTTATCACGCTTTAGCACAGGCAGATCTCTTTATCGCTATTGGCACTTCGGGGAATGTCTATCCTGCGGCTGGGTTTGTCCATGAAGCACGGTTAACAGGGGCTCATACGGTTGAGCTTAACCTTGAACCTAGCTTAGTGGAGAGTGAGTTTGAAGAAAAACATTATGGCCCCGCAAGCCAAGTGGTTGATGCATATGTCCATAAATTGTTTGATTTAATTAATGATCCTAAAGCTGATTTGACGCAATAATTATTTTATAGAGTTCCCTATTATTGTTATTAGAGAGATTTAGGGGGCAAAATGGATAAATTATTAGAACGGTTTTTTGAATACATTAGTTTTGATACACAATCGAAACCATCATCGAAAATGTCACCAAGTAGCGATGGTCAGCTAAAATTAGCGAAGGCACTGGTACAAGAATTAAAAAAACTGGGTTTTTCTGATGTGACACTCAGTGATAAAGGATGCGTTATGGCGAGTTTGCCCTCTAACGTATCTTGGCCTGTACCTGTTATTGGCTTTATTTCCCATCTTGATACTTCACCTGATTTTTCAGGTAAACATGTAAAACCTCAAGTGCTTGAAGATTACCGTGGTGGTGATATCGCGCTAGGTATTGGTGATGAAGTATTATCACCGGTTATGTTTCCAATTTTACACTCAATGATTGGTAAAACATTAATTACAACGGATGGTAAAACTCTATTAGGTGCTGATGATAAAGCCGGTATCGCAGAGATAGTCACTGCGATGGTACGTTTAAAAGCACAAAATCGACCTCATGGTGATATCCGTATTGCATTTACGCCGGATGAAGAGATAGGGCGTGGTGCACATTATGTCGACCTAAAAGCATTTGGTGCTAACTGGGCATATACCGTTGATGGTGGTGGTGTGGGAGAATTGGAATATGAAAATTTCAATGCCGCTTCTGTGAGTATTAAAATCGTTGGTAATAATGTTCATCCCGGTAGTGCCAAAGGCGTGATGGTAAATGCGTTAGGACTTGCTTCGCGTATTCACCAAGAATTACCTGTTGAAGAGACCCCTGAAAACACAGAAGGCTATGAAGGTTTTTATCACCTACAAAGTATTAAAGGTACGGTGGAAAGAGCCGAAATGCACTATATTATTCGTGATTTTGATCGCAATCAGTTTGAAAAGCGTAAACAAAATATGATCACGATTGCTGAAAAAGTAGGTAAAGGTCTACATCCTGATTGCTATATTGAACTAACTATTGATGATAGCTACTACAATATGCATGATAAAGTGGTTCAGTATCCACATGTTATTGATATTGCAAAACAAGCAATGATTGATTGTGATATTGAACCTGATATTAAGCCTATTCGTGGTGGTACAGACGGTGCTCAGCTCTCTTACCGCGGATTACCTTGCCCAAATATCTTTACGGGTGGGTATAATTTTCATGGCAAACATGAATTTATCTCTTTAGAAGGTATGGAAGCCGCAGTAAGTGTTATTATGCGAATTGCTGAAATTACTGCCGAAAGAGAAAAAGCAAAAGTTATTTGTTAATAGAGCAGTTATGTAAAATAATTGCCCCATAATAGCCGACAATCTCGGCTATTATTTTATCTTTATATTTTAAATATAAGGTTTGTTTTCATATTATTTAAAATTAAACTTTAAAAATAAGTTTGTTTTTTATAAGTTATTGGCCGATTATTTCAAATAATATTCTTTATAATCTAAATAAAATGATATAAGGATATTTGCGTAATGGCTGTACTCTCCAAAATAATAATAAAACAAACAAGATCAGAATGTCTGTGTAAAAAAATACCGATAACCAGTGATAATACTTTTAGTAAACAAGAGTATAAAGCATCGTTTATTATCGTTTTCAGCTATTTTTTAATTACCCATCTTATTATATTTTCTTTATATTTATCAAATGATAAGCATACCTGGTTACTTTTAGGGCTACAGAGTGCGTTTTTTATCGTTTTGCCATGGTTATTTTATGGCACAAGAACGTTACTAAAAGAGGCAATATATTATTTAATAAGATAACAGTTACTGTTTATTAACATAGTTAAAATAACACCCAGCTATAATTAGCTGGGTGTGTTTGTATAAAAATAGTTTATTTATACTTAATCTTCAAAATACCAATAGCCTTGGTTAACAAGATGCGTCAATAAGCGTATAAATTTTGGATCTGCTAAAGCATCACCTAAATGTTGTTTATCAATACAATCATATTGGCAAAGGGCATCTGCAGCTTCAATATGATGAGTATCCATTAATTCACCATTAACAAAGCAACTATCACCAACACGCAGTGCGCGAATACCGTTTAAACGATGAAGTTGTTCACCTTGTTGCAGTAAATCGTGGATCTCAGCATTTTCATATAAAGGTTCAGGAATGGCCAAGTCAAGTTCATGGCGAGATTGAGAAATAAACTCCCCAAACCAATGACGGAATACTTCGGGTTGGGCAAGTAAGTCTTCCATCATATCATGCAACTTATTTAATTCTTGATGCTGGACTAATGCCGGATTATCTCGAGGAGTAAGATCAGGATCACTGTAACGGTAGCTTCCTAAGTCATTTGCTAAAACATAGTCAGCAAAACCGCTAAATAGCTCTCGTGCATTAGGTGCTCTAAAGCCAACAGAATAGTTTAGTGATTCTTCAATGGCATAACCTTCATGAGGAAATCCAGGTGGAATATACAGAATATCACCCGGCTCTAATTCTTCATCGATAATGGCGTCAAAAGGATCAACTTGAAGTAAATCCGGGTGAGGGCAGTGCTGTTTCATTGGGATTTTCTCACCCACACGCCAACGACGACGACCTTGCCCTTGAATAATAAATACGTCATATTGATCAAGATGAGGGCCCACACCGCCTCCGGGAACAGAGTAAGAGATCATCAAATCATCAATACGCCAATCGGGCAACACACGAAAAGGTTTCATCAATGCCGCACTTGGAAAATGCCAGTGATCGACCGCTTGAACTAATAACGACCAATCTTTATCACCCAAACCTTCAAAGTGCTCAAAAGGCCCATGTTTAACTCCCCACTGCCCATCTTGACAACTCACAAGACGGCTATCCACTTCATCTTCCATTGCAAGACCTGCAAGTTCATCAGGAGATAAAGGATCAACAAAACCAGAGAAGCCGTTTTTGATTAATAAAGGACGTTTTTGCCAATGGCTTTCTAAAAATGATTGCCAATCTAAATTAAGTTTATAGTCCATTGTGTATTTCCTGAATTTGGGAAGCCTAAAAATATCATATAATGAATTACAACTTCCTGCTAAACATTCCTTGGTGCAATGTGAGTAATAACGAGTAATATACTGACAACTGCGTAGTTATCATACATCTCGCAATCTTATTGTGATAAGACCTAAATTGAATCAGCAATAATATAAGTTGATAGAGAAGAGCGTTACTCTATTTCAGTAGTGAGTTGTTGCTCAGCAAAGGTGACGATGAGTCTCGCCCCCCCTAATGGACTATCGGTAATGGTGATATCACCGTTATACTGCTCAATAATATCAACAGCAATTGATAATCCTAAGCCTTGTCCTGGGCGCAATGTATCTGCACGTGTACCACGCTGAAAAATAAGCTCCCTTTTTTCTGGGCTGACTCCTGGGCCATCATCATCTACGGTGATAATCACACAATTGTCATCATGACTTACATTGATCTCGACAAACTCTAAGCAGTACTTACAAGCATTATCAAGTACATTTCCCATGACTTCCATAAAATCATTCTTTTCACCTAACCACATCATTTCAGGGGAAACATTTAATGTTATATCAACGCCTTTGGATTGATAGACCTTATTAAGTGCACTACAAAGATTGTCAAGTAAGCCTGATAAAGAGTGGAGCTTACGTGTTGTTATATCGTGATCGCCGTGAAGAGAAGCTCGATGTAAATAATAACCAACTTGCTGTGAAATTCGTTCAATTTGACTTTGCATAATTGGCTCAGCTTGTTCTATAGACATTTGTTTGCCAGCACGTAGAGCACGTAATGTTGATTGTAAAACAGCAAGGGGGGTTTTTAAGCTATGGGTCAGATCAGATAAACTGGTACGGTATTTACTATAACGGTTGCGTTCATTACGCAATAAAATGTTGAGATTATAAACTAATCCTTTGAGCTCTTTAGGAGGATTTTCATCTAAATTATCGCGAGTGCCTTTTTCCAACGCGCTGATCTGCTCAATAATGGATTTAATCGGCCTTAAACTCCAATGGGCTGCTAACCAAATTAATGGGATCACCAAAAGAAAATTAGCCAGTAATATATAGAGAAACCAATCCCAGACTCTACTTACATTTTGCAGACTTTGAGGAATAGGATCGATAACCGCAATGGATAGATAAGGCATATTATCCGCCGCAGGATAGTGATTAATAACCACGGAATGCGTTAAGGTATCATTACTTGAATATTCGTTGAGTTTTTTTAGATAGGCTCGATATTGAGGCAGTTGCTGTAACATAAAACGTGTCGTTTTAACATTCACACTAATTTCAAATAAGCCTTCTTTATTGCGCCATTTTGGCGCGATACTGTTTGGGATCACCTGAGGTAAATCCGTTGGCGTCCATAGCACATTGCCTTTCTCGTCGAAGATAACCACCAGCGATGTGTTGTTGTTATTGAGGTTAGTCGGAAACTCAATCTGCAATTGCCCATCTTTCCATTGCGCTAAGCTATAGTAGAGATTACTTTGGCTACGCATTAGCATAAAAGTCGTTTTATCAAAACTGACAATAGAACCGACTATGGCAACCAAACCATAAGAGAGTGTCAGTGCTAAAATAATGGCGCTGGTGGCAAGTAAAAATCTTGTTCGTAAAGAGAAGGGCGAACGTTGTTTTTTATGCATATTAAGCTTTCATATCAAAACGATAACCTTGTCCACGTACAGTTACAATGACATCATTATCATATTTTTGGAGAATTTTTTTGCGCAGACGCCCCATAAGCACATCAATGGTATGACTTTCTCGCTGCTCTGCATCAGGATAAAGTTGGCGCATTAGCACATCTTTGCTCACCACTTTGTTTTGATTACGCATTAATGTTTCTAAAATAGTATATTCGAATGCAGTGAGCTTGATTTGCTCACCTAAGATCATGAACTCTTTACGTGATAAATCCAACTCAAAAGGGGCAATAGTCAGTATTTGTGAGGCAATGCCCATGTTTCTTCGCATTAATGCCTGAACGCGTGCCACGATCTCTTCAAAATGAAAAGGCTTTGTCACATAATCATCAGCACCGGCATTTAATGCGGTCACTTTTTCCTGCCAGCTTTCTCGAGCCGTTAATACCATAATGGGAATAGTAATATTATTTTCCCGCCATCGACGAATAAGGCTGATACCATCTTCATCAGGAAGACCTAAATCAACAATGGCGACATCAGGTGTACTTTCTGCGATAAAGTGATCGGCTTCTTTCGCATCTTGTGCTGCATCAACTTGATGTCCTGCATCGCGAAACTGCACAGATAAATGATGGCGAAGTAAGATATTATCTTCAATAATTAAGATCCGCATATTCCACCTTGTGTACATCAGTAAAAATCAGTTGCTGTAAGAGAAATTAAGATAATGATAGTCAATCTAGCACTTAAAGAATACCGTAACGGACAATGTGTTTAAGTTATAGATAGTTTTTATCTTATTTAGGACGGGTAATCGATATAAAAAAAGGCAGAGATTATCTGCCTTTTAAGTATTGGATAAATTAATCTAATTTATCAACAAGTTGACTGGCAAAACCAATATAGCTTTCAGGTGTCATCGCTTTTAAGCGTGCTTTTTCTTGTTCTGGTAGCGCTAAACCGTCAATAAACACAATCATATCTTGTGCCGTGATCCGTTTACCACGAGTTAACTCTTTAAGTTTTTCATAAGGCTTTTCAATACCATAGCGACGCATAACCGTTTGGATTGGTTCAGCAAGAACTTCCCAGTTGCTATCTAACTCTTCACGAAGATGACTTTCATTAACTTCTAATTTATTTAAGCCTTTCATGGTTGATTGGTAAGCGATTAATGCATAACCGATACCGACACCTAGGTTACGTAGTACGGTTGAGTCAGTTAAATCACGTTGCCAACGCGAAACTGGTAATTTGCTGGAAAGGTGACCCATAACGGCATTAGCTAAACCTAAATTACCTTCAGAATTTTCAAAATCGATAGGATTCACTTTATGAGGCATTGTTGATGAGCCAATCTCACCGGCAATGGTCTTCTGTTTGAAGTGATTAAGAGCGATATAACCCCAAATATCACGGTCAAAATCAATTAAAATTGTATTAAAGCGGCTGATGCAATCAAAAAGCTCGGCAATATAGTCGTGTGGCTCAATTTGAGTAGTATATGGGTTCCATGTGATCCCCAATGAAGTAACAAATTCTTCACTAAATTGGTGCCAATCAACTTCAGGATAGGCAGCTAAGTGAGCATTATAGTTACCTACTGCACCATTAATCTTACCTAAAATTTCTACTTGAGTAAGTTGGCGATATTGACGCTCCATACGGTATGCAACGTTTGCAAACTCTTTTCCTACCGTTGAAGGTGTTGCCGGTTGTCCGTGAGTACGAGAAAGCAGGGGTAAATCACGATATGCTTGCGCCATTTTACTGATAGTATCAATAAGCTCGCGCCATGCAGGTAGTAGCACTTCTTGGCGTGCTGTTTCTAACATGATGGCATGGGATAAATTATTAATATCTTCAGAAGTACAAGCGAAGTGAATAAACTCAGAAACTTGCTGTAGTGCAGGGATAGCTGCCACTTTTTCTTTTAAGAAATATTCAACCGCTTTCACATCATGATTGGTGGTGCGCTCGATAGTTTTGATACGAGCAGCATCATCTTCATTGAAGTTAGCAACAATTGCGTCAAGGTAATCGATTGCGTTTTGTTCAAAGGCGGGAACTTCTTTAATGTCGGTGCAAGATGCTAGCTTTTGTAGCCAGCGAACTTCTACCTGTACACGGAATTTCAAAAGACCGAATTCACTAAAAATAGTCCGTAACGACGAGGTTTTACTACCGTAACGACCGTCAATCGGTGAAATCGCTGTCAGCGAAGATAATTCCATTGTTGGCAACTCCCAGGTTGAATTTTAAAGTATTAACATTGAGCGAGAAAATCATCAGTTTGTCGTAAGATGGTTTTTTGATGGAGTAAAAAATCAAAACGGCGACCACCTACTTGACGCCAAAGTACGGCACTACGAAGACCTGTCAGAAGTAATCCACGAACTTTGGCTTGAATAATAGGGTTTTTAAGCAACTCAATCGAACCATTAACTTGAATTTTTGGCCCTACAGGGCTGACCGCATCACTATAAACGCCAGCGAGAGCATTAAATAATCCGTCAGAAAGCGGTTCAAAATAATTTTTTTGTCGTTCAAGTTGAGATATTTTTTGTGATAAATGCGAACTATAATCGTTATTTTTGTTGATGATACGTTCAAGGTTAATCAGGCCTTGTTGATAAGTCATCAACTCAAACGTGAGTTTTTCTCTTCTTACCGCTTGATGGATAGCTTTTATAGTTTGAAAACCTAATTTCAAATGACTTATTTGATTACCATAAACATCCAAGGTTGAAGTTGGGTTGATATTAAAAATGCTGTTAACCATGACTTCAACATCTTTCTCGTCTGCATTCCCTTGATAAGCAATTTGCTGAACAAGACGACTTGCCTGGCAGATACCTGCCAGTGCAAGGGTAATATCACGAAAATCTTTAGCCACATCTACTCCTGAATACGTGTTTCAATAATACCGCCACCTAAACAGACTTCGTCTTGATAGAAAACGGCCGATTGCCCCGGTGTAACAGCAGCAACAGGATAGTCAAAACGGACTTCAATTTTATCTTCATCTAATGGTGTTACTGTACACGGAATATCAGCTTGGCGATATCGTGTTTTCACCGTGCAACGAAAAGCTTCGGTAATAGGCTCTCTTGCGACCCAATGAAGTTGTTGAGCAATTAAGCCTACGGACATTAATCGAGGGTGTTCATGACCTTGTGCGACAATTAATATGTTATTTGCAACATCTTTATCGACTACATACCAAGGATCTTCGCTACCTTCTTTTGTGCCACCGATACCCAGACCTTTACGTTGACCTAAGGTGTGGTACATCAACCCTTGATGTTCACCAATGGTTTCGCCATCTACGGTGACGATAGGACCCGGTTTGGCAGGTAAATAGCGCGATAAGAAATCAGTAAACTTGCGTTCACCGATAAAACAGATCCCCGTAGAGTCTTTTTTCTTGGCGGTGGCTAAATCAAGCTTCTCGGCAATTTTTCTCACCTCAGGTTTTTCCATTTCACCGACAGGGAAAAGGCTTTGGGCGATTTGCTGATGACTTAATGTATATAAGAAGTAGCTTTGATCTTTGTTGTTATCAACACCGCGCAGTAATTGGCTTTTACCATCAATATCACGGCGACGAACATAGTGGCCCGTTGCAATATAATCGGCCCCTAAATCTTCAGCTGCATATTCTAAAAATGCTTTAAATTTTATCTCTTTATTACATAGAATATCGGGATTAGGGGTGCGGCCAGCTTTATATTCAGATAAAAAGTGTTCAAATACATTATCCCAATATTCAGCGGCAAAATTGATAGTGTGAAGTTCTATGCCAAGCTTATCGCACACGGCTTGCGCGTCGGCAAGGTCGGCAGAAGCTGAGCAATATTCTGTATCGTCATCTTCTTCCCAGTTCTTCATAAACAGACCAACGACCTGATATCCCTGTTCCTTAAGAAGATAGGCTGAGACGGATGAATCTACGCCACCGGACATTCCAACGATGACTTTTTTTTGGCTGTTATCTGACATGAATGGATCTCACTGCGGAAAAATAAGCGCCATACTTTACCATATCACTATCAAGGGTGCATCAAACGAATACATTTTTTGCCTTCTTAACTATGAAAGTCATTGTTAAGAGGCAAATGTTGAACCAAAGCTATCCAGTAAAGAGAGTGGATAACGTTCATTTTGTTGATAACAAAGAATACTTTCTTTTACCAGCGGTGAACGTAATTGTTGGCTATTGATTATCTCTTGCGCGGTCACCCAGTAGCAGCCATTAATATCATCGTCATGTGGTTGTGTGGCTAATTGTTCTGGTGCTTCTATCAAAAATAAAAAACGCAAAAATGGCGTATTGTCCGGTGCCACCCACTGATGTAATTTTAGAAAATACTGTACCGGCAAGGTTAAACCGGTTTCTTCCCATAACTCTCGTTGTGCCGCTTGGATCAGGGTTTCATTTGCTTCTAAATGTCCTGCGGGTTGATTCCATGTGGCTCTGCCATTTACCGTTTCTTCAATAACTAAAAATTTATTGTTTGCATGAACAATACAAGCAACAGTGATATGTGGTTTAAACAAAATTAATCTCCTTCCATTGACCCGGTAATAGATTATCCAAGGTAATATTTCCCATGCTAAAACGAATTAAGCGTAATGTGGGATAACCAATATGGGCAGTCATACGTCTAACTTGGCGGTTTTTTCCTTCAAATAAAGTGATTTTTAACCAGCTAGTCGGAATAGATTGACGCTCTCTAATAGGTGGAAATCGCGTCCAAACCCACGTTGGCTGTTCTACCCTTTCAATTTTTGCAGGTAGTGTTTTCCCATCCTTTAGGTTAAGTCCTTCACGAAATTGTTGTAACGCTATCTCTGTGGGAATGCCTTCTACTTGAGCATAGTAGACTTTCCCTGTTTTTTTATTTGGTTGAGTTAATTTGGCCTGTAATTTGCCATCATTTGTTAATACTAACAGACCTTCACTATCTCTATCTAACCGTCCTGCCGCATAAATATCAGGAATGGGGATAAAATCTTTTAGCGTTTTTCTACCGCTGTCATCGGTAAATTGCACAAGGACATCAAAGGGTTTATTAAAGATAATCACTTTACGCTCACCTCTAGGGCGAGAAGGTTTTTTTTGTCCTGCTAGTGCGTGAGATTTGCGTAGTTTCGATCTATTGTTAAATTGATTTGCCATAGCTATTTTTTGTCAAAAATGGGAGATTGATTATACCTTAAAAGAGAAGCGATTGGCGTTAGCTGAATAATCAAGTAGTATTGACAGGTCTCTTACAAAAAATTAACAAAGCGTGCGCTTACATGAAAGGAGAGGTAAATGGAAAGCAAAGTAGTTGTTCCGGCTAATGGTGCTAAAATTACATTAGATGCTAAAGGTAAGCTTGTTGTTCCAAATAATCCGGTTATCCCTTATATCGAAGGGGATGGTATCGGTATCGATGTCACGCCAGCAATGTTAAAAGTTGTTGATGCAGCGGTTGAAAAAGCTTACGGCAATGAACGTAAGATTGAGTGGATGGAAGTCTACACCGGTGAAAAATCAACACAAATTTATGGTAAAGATGTTTGGCTGCCAGAAGAAACCTTAGATCTTATTCGTGAATATCGTGTTTCTATTAAAGGTCCTCTTACTACACCAGTAGGTGGTGGTATCCGTTCATTAAATGTGGCACTACGCCAACAACTCGACCTTTACGTTTGCCTGCGCCCAGTGCGTTATTACAAAGGCACTCCAAGCCCAGTAAAACACCCAGAACTGACGGATATGGTTATCTTCCGTGAAAACTCAGAAGATATCTATGCCGGTATTGAGTGGAAAGCCGGCTCAGCAGAAGCTGATAAAGTGATTAAGTTCCTGCAAGATGAAATGGGTGTAACCAAAATTCGCTTCCCACAAGATTGTGGTATCGGTATTAAGCCATGTTCAGAAGAGGGGACTAAACGTTTAGTTCGCGCAGCGATTGAATATGCAATTGATAACGATCGCGACTCCGTTACATTGGTGCATAAAGGTAATATTATGAAATTTACCGAAGGTGCCTTTAAAGATTGGGGTTACGAATTAGCCCGTGAAGAATTTGGTGGTGAGCTGTTAGATGGTGGTCCTTGGGTTAAAATTAAGAACCCTAAATCAGGCAAAGATATTATTGTTAAAGATGTTATCGCAGATGCATTCTTACAACAAATCCTGTTACGCCCAGCCGAGTATGATGTTATCGCTTGTATGAACCTAAATGGCGACTATATTTCTGATGCATTAGCAGCACAAGTTGGTGGTATTGGGATTGCTCCTGGCGCTAATATTGGTGATGAGTGTGCATTATTTGAAGCGACTCACGGAACAGCACCAAAATATGCCGGACAAGATAAAGTTAACCCAGGCTCTATTATTCTCTCCGCGGAGATGATGCTACGCCACATGGGTTGGACAGAAGCCGCTGATTTAATCATTAAAGGTATGGAAGGCGCAATCGAAGCGAAGACCGTTACTTATGATTTCGAACGTCTAATGGACGGCGCTAAATTGCTGAAATGTAGCGAGTTCGGTGACGCGATTATCAAACATATGTAATTGTTGATTTGATAAATAGTTAACGGGAGCTTATTAGTTCCCGTTTTTTATTGTCAATTTTGAAACGGTTATCAAAAAGTTATCAAAACGAGTTATCAAAACCACCTGAAATTTGAGCAATTAAATTACGATTTTTATCCAATCTTTCCCTCGATCATCATGGTATTTATCTGTTTGAATTTGGTTTTTATGACCCAGCAAATCTTTAGTGTTTATACCTTGTGCTCGATATAACCTTTCAGATAAAGAGCGCTGTTCGTGAAATGTTGCAGGTGTTCCTTCTCCCCAATCAATATCCGTTTTATTTCTCGCCTTTTTAAAGTTAGTCGTTAGTGTATTTGCTGTAACTTGTTCGCCACGTTTAGATTGTGAAGTGGTATGAAAATAATGAATAAGATAAGGGCTAATAACGCGATCACGACAACGAGCAACAACTTCACGTAATGACATATTTAATTGTTCAGAACGTAGTGATAATGGAATAGCTAATTTGGTGCCAGTTTTTTCTTGGATAATATGTAAATGATCATCCCAAATATCACTAAACTTCATTGCCGAGATATCACCTAATCGTTGGCCTGTAATAAGTGCAAGCAACATGGCATTGCCCATATAACGATGTTGTTTGTCAGCAATCTCAAATATCTTTTTCCATTCATCAAAATTAAGGCGTTGGCGTGTTACTTTTCGTTTCGGTTGTTTAGTGGCAAGGGCAGGGTTATAACCAGGAGGAACTTCACCTGCATGTTGTGCTTCTTTAAACACATCAATTAAAACAGAACGAATAACTTGTGCCATTCTATGCTGGCCATTAGATTTATATTCATCAAGGATCTCAGCAATATCTCTGGCATCAACTGCGGGTAATGGTTTCATGGATAAGGTTTGTCTCATTAAATCGACTGGCTTCCTTTTTTGTTTATATGTATTTGGCTTTATATCACCTTCTTTTAAACGTTCTTCTTGAATAGCCCAGTATTTATCTAACCAAGTATTAACCGTGATTTCTTTACCTTTAATTTTTGCCACCCGATCACTAATAGCCATAACTTGTCGGCTTCGTTGTTCTGCTAACCTTGTATTAGCTTCAATGGCTATTGCTTTGGCCTCGGCTTCATTGTCACCGAGGGCATGATATTTACCTGTTACAGGATGGCGGTAACGCCAATAAACCTTGCTGGCTTTACGACTAAGTAATGGGTAAAGATTAGGAATATTGACGTTATTTTTACGAGGTCTGGCAGCCATCTTTGAGGATCCTTTGTAAAATAGGGTTATCGTTGTTATTGATAACCGGTGATGTCAAATTACCGACAAGGTCGGCATCTTCTCTCACGCGCCAAATGCCACCTTCTTTCCTTGCTGGTGGGTAGAACAGGCCACCACGAGCATATCGTTGTAGCGTTCCTAACTTTGGTGGACGACTTTTATATCTTTCTTGAGCCCACTCCTCTAAAGTCAACATTTGCATATTATTCTCTCCACACAATATTTAGGTAATAAAAATCCCTCTCGAATTAATCGAGATTAAAATTCCCTGGTGTTGCTAATAAAAAATAAAAATGGATTTACACTTCACACAATAAGAAAGGGCACTAGCGAGTTGACATAATCCTGATAAGACATTTCACAAGTAATGCCAGCACCCTTGCTTATTGTTAGATATGATAAAATGGCTGACTGAGCAGAACATTATCACCACTCCTCCAGTGTTGGTTTAAGACTCAGCCAGCCATTGTTTCTCTTCACACTTCAAATATTGTGCCTGATTATTTTCCCACCTCAGGCGGTGGTGGTTTCTGCTATTCCCCAACAGACAGAAATTGGCTATTATTAATACACCCCAACAAACAGAAGGATGATTTAATGATAACTTACGAAGAAAAGCAGCTGCCTAGAAAACCTGCGCCACTCCATAAACCAGATAGCCAAGTACCTAGAAAGCCAGCACCTCAACCAAAACCACAAAAATAAAGGTATTACAATGAGCAACCAAGAAGATATTTTCAGAATCACATACTCTTACTATTTAAATGAAATGCAGAGTGTTTTATTGGATCGTATTGATAAACTCATTTCATTTTTACTAATTGTTCTTGGTAGCTCCGTTATGGCTTCTGGTTTCAATTTATTTATAACAGGACTATTTATTGCTTCCTTGTCTGCTTTTCAGTTTATCTATCAGCCCGGTAAGGCGTCTTACTTAGCTAATTCAAGAGCTAAACAGTATCTTTCTTTAAAGATAAATGCGGAAAGCCAAAAACTAAATGATGAAGAAGTCCATAAACAGTTAAGCGATCTTCTACAAAGCGATATTTCTACTTTTGGTACCTTATGTAATCCCGCATTCAAAAGAGCGTCCATTCAATTAAAGCTAGAGGACGATACTGAATTATCTAAACCCGAATCATTTGTTGCTTGGGTTGCTGGTGATTTACCCATATCCCAACGTAACTAATTCTCTTCACACATAAAAATCATTTAATTTGTATCTGAATAGCGCTTTTGATTCTGCACTTATCTATTTCAGCATCCAGTTTTTCTAGTTTATCCACCAGCTCTTCACGTCTTGCGTTTAACTCACCGAGGACTTTGATAGACGATAGTTTCTCTTTCATCCAAGCAACAACATCTGCATCAGTGAAATTGGCTGGCGGTATGATTACTGGTTCAGTTGTCATGATAGTTCCTACAATTCAATTCATTTTTCATCAACGAATGTTATCTTATAGATTTATTATATGCATTACGCGCAAATGCGTCAAGCGCATATATTGTTTTTATCAAAATAGGAATGGACGGATTTTATCCGTTTGACTTTTTATTTATGTCTTTAAAAATCTCATATTGGAATGCAGATCACTTCTTTGGAGGGGGAGATGGTACAAAAAAGCCCTCGCGAGGAGGGCTCTATATAAAACTAAGATGGCAAATAGCAATAAGATTGGGGGGCAGTAATTTTTTTTCCAACTATTTCGCTGAACTTTTTCAGTGATATAGGATCGTCGTATTTTATAACCTCACCTATCTCAATTGCATAGGCGGTACATCGTTCTTGAAAGTATTGATCAAAAAAATGTTTACTAATTCCAGAATGTGAGCTTGTTTTTTCCCAAATTGAATGTGGCTTGTCTTGAAGAACTCTTTTTATATAAAACTCTCCAACAACTCGTCCCACAGGTAAAGTGGAATATATCACAACCGATGTTACCGACTCATTTTTAAAAATACCTTTTCTAAATTCGTATCGTTTAGAACCTTCTAAAATTTTAGATACAAATTCTGGCTTAATTGATAATAATACTTTCATCGGCTTCACTTAATTTCAGAATATCATTGAATTGCTTATCACTTATTTTTAATATACCCCAGTATGCTTTTCTGTCAATACCTACATCATCTATAAGAGATGCCCTATTAGGCCTTTTGGGTAATGCCAAATTATATGTAAAACTTATGATATAAGGAAATTTTCTTTTTCTATAAAAATCAGAAAGTACTTTTTCTTCAAATACTGAGTACCTTATACAATATTGTATAAAATCATTTTCATCCTTGAAATCATCAATATTCTTTACATCTTCCACTATGCAAACTGATGTAACCACAGATCTATAATGAGCTTGACCTTCGATATCTGTAGTTCTATATATCACAATAATATCATTGGGTTTTATATCCTTAACTGCATCCATCTTGCATATATAAACTTTTCTTATGCTATTTGTATGGGATACATCTTGGAGGATATCATTAGATTCATTTTTCAATATAGAGTCAGGGAATAAAATTGAGTGAAATTCTGGGTAAATTGATAAAATATATTTATTTTGTTTTTTAGTACAAGTAAACCTAGGGTAATCAGAAAATATATTATTAGTAGATGTACTTGAAATCATATCTTTTAATAAAACGATTTCTTCCCCATTATCACTCTTTTTTTTCGCGTACTCTTTAAAACCATATTTTTTAAATAAATCAATTAAGTATTTATGCTTACTAAAAACAGTTACATAAATATCGTCAACTTTAAATGACAAAGCGTTATCAAATATTTTTTTTAAAAAACGCTGTCCTCTTAAAGTTCCTTTTCGATTAAATTTAAAGGTGCCTACTTTTAAATGTTTTCCATTTTTTATATTAGGGATTACATCCTTAACAATACCATCTTCTATTTTTAAATATAAGAATCCATCTATGTTTTCGCCTTTATCTTCATCATATAAGACGTAAGCTTTTTCATTCCTATCATTAGCTTTTTTATTAAACCACTCTATAAATCCATGTTCATAATCACATTTTAAGGATTTAAAAAAGACATCATCTAAATTAATATCCTTAAAAGCTAGATATTTCAAATTATCCATAATGAAGACCTTAAGTTAAAATGTTTCATTAAAACGTGTCATCGGGCCATTGTGACTAGTCAATCAATGGTGGAACAAGGGTTAGCTTTGTTTCACCTTCGCATTTATCAATATATTTTGTAGGCTTAACTATAGCTGATACATAATGCATAGTATCAACTTGACCTGGAGATAAAGTTATTGGCTTATGTGAGTTATTGATACTGGTAAACTGGTAGTCACCATCTCTTGTCTTGTTGAAGATTTTAATCATATTGTGTCCTTCAACGGTGCGAACAAATACTTCATCACCAGATCTGACATTGGTGTTTGGTTCAACGACAACAAATTCACCAGATTGAATGCGTGGCCACATACTGTCGCCTTTAACTTTTAGGCCGTATGCATCAGCATCGTCACTATATATTTTTAGCCAGCCGTTGTGGTCCTCAATCATATCAACAGCGCCATCAACACCCAAGAACGCCTCACCTCGAACTTGAACTAAACCAGAAGGTATCTTACCAATCAGTTCTATTCTATCTGGCTCTGGTGAATTTTCAGTAAATAAATCAGCAACAGATACGCCTAGTGCTTCAGCTATCTTTACTAAAGTGTTTTCTGTGTAGCCTTGTATATTTCTTTCAAGGCGAGAAATGTTACCCACATCGCTATTAATAGCGGTGGCCAGCTGAAGGATTGTTAATCCTTTTTTCTTTCTTAGTTCTCTAATTCTTGTTCCTATTTTCATTCCTCAATTCAACTTTATTTATGCGTACAACACAAAGCGTGTTGCGCATATTTGATTCTATGATAATATGCGTATAACGCATTTAAGGGGGCTATATGCAAACACCATTAAGGAAAATTCGGGTAGAGCTAAACCTAACAATTTCAGAAGTGGCTAATGCCATTAATTGTGATGTAGGAAATCTTTCACGATTAGAAAGAGGTATTCAAACAGCTTCTTTGGAGCTGGCTGAAAAATTAACAGCTTTTTATCGTGGGAAAATAACTGAGTTAGAGATCTTATACCCACATCGTTATCAGCAACAAAATAGCAAAACCGTTTAAGGCAGTTAACTACAAGAACTTATCAATGGTGGTAGGAAATGAGTAACCAATCAATAAAACAAGTTGTGAAAGAGATGTGTGAGGCAACAGCTGGTGGGCGTGAAGCGATGGCTGGGGCGTTGGGTTTATCTCTGACTTCATTCAATAACAAATTGTACGAGAAAAACGGCTGTCGTTCGTTTGATTTAAACGAACTATTAGCGATGCAAGATATTTCTCAGACTGTTTTATTTGCTGAATTTGTCGCTCGTGAATCAAACCGCTTACTCGTGGACAGAATTAGCCCTGCTGATTTAGATCAGACAGAACTATTCACATTACGTAGCAATGTTGACGAAATGCAGGGACGTTTAGCGTTATTGATGAAAGATAGCCTGGCTGATGGCGTTATTGATAACGAAGAAGAGCAGAAAATAAAAATGATGTTAGATGGATTAATTTCGCAGATCCGAACATTTATGAATGCGTTTGTTTCGTTACATCAAAAGAGAAATTAAAGATGGCTATATCCAGAAAGGGTGAAGCCAACGATGTACGGTCGCTGGCTTCGGTTGCAAATTTCAATTGTGTGAAGAGAAATTAGCATGAGTAGATTATCAAACTTAGCATGTCGCACGCAAGTGCGAGCTTCAATACGTGATGGCCGTTTTGTCTATGAAATTAAAGTACCAAATGGCTACCAAGAAACCAACTACCAATTTATGCGTTGGCTGGTAGATGATTTTAATTCAAAGAATGGGCTGAGGACGAGGCAATGAACAATGAGAACCCAAACCAACTTGATCGCTACTATAAAAATCACCGAGGTATCGTTGTTCATGTTGTTCGTTATGACAGAGAAAAACAGCGCGTTATTTTTATGCTGGATGGTTGTGACGACCCACAGTGTGAACCTGTACAGCGTTTTAAAGAGAAGTACACACGTATTAAGTAATGAGGTGGCAAGATGAGTTTATTATTACTAAAAAGTCGCCCTTTAGTCGTTATTCCTGAATTAGCGGTACGTCTTGGTTTAAATGAGGCGATGCTGTTACAGCAAATTCAATATTGGCTAACTGAAACTACTTCAGGTGTTGAATATGACGGTTCACGCTGGATTTATAACACAGTTGAAGAGTGGAAGAATCAATTTCCTTTTTTCTCTGAATCAACGATTAAACGTGCTTTTACTAATTTGAAAAAGCAGGGTGTTTTACGCATCGAGCAAATCAATAAATCGAACCATGACCGCACTAATTATTATGCGATTAACTACGATCACCACTTGCTGACCGATGAGGTCAATATGACCCAATCGAATGGTGATAATTCATCTGATCGAGCAGTTCAAAATGACCTTATCGATAAGCGCAAATTGAAACCGTCAAACAGTTCAAAATGCGCTGTTCTGAACGGGTCAAAATGGGCTGATCTTACAGAGAATACAACAGAGATTACTTCAGAGAGTACAACAGAGACTAACTCTTCTTGTCAGGTTCCTATTGAACCCGACAACGCTCCTGAAAAATTAATTTTGGATTATTTCAACAAGGTGACAAATTCCAAATATCGTGAAGGAAAAACAACAACAGGGCATATCAAGGCGCGATTAGCAGAAGGATTTACCTCTGAAGACTTGATATTAATTACGGATTACCTGACAGCTAAATGGCAAAAAGATCCCAAGATGCGTGATTACTTACGCCCTAAAACATTATTTGTTCCTGAAAACTGTATTGAATACCAAGATAAGGCGATCAAATGGCGTGATGCAGGACGTCCTGAATGTGTGAATGGTCGTTGGTTAAAGCCTGGAGAAGTTTCAGTGGAAATTAACACGGTTGAACGTGATGAAACTTTTAGAAAAATGTTCACCTCAGGCTGGAAACCTGAAAATCGTATTCAAGCATTAGCAGTCAAGCAAGCAAAGAAAAATGGTCTTGGCCGTATGAGTGAAGTTGCTGGTTTAGCTTCATTCCGTGGTATCTGGAAACAGGCGACAGAACAAGTTGCACTGGAGGCTAAGTGATGATTGATTACGCACTGAAATTACAGGAGTTAAAAAGCCAACCTGCTCATAAATTAAAAGAAATTGGTGACCAATGGCAATCACCAGATAACCTTTACTACGGTATCAACTCTAAATATGGACCGTTTACTTTAGATTTATTCACTGATGGTCAAAACAGTAAATGCCCGCATTTCTATACCGTTGAGGACAACGCACTCACTCAAGATTGGGCTGAAAAACTGAAAGAGATCGGCGGTTCAGCATTTGGCAATCCTCCTTACTCGCGTAGTTCATATCACGAAGGCCAGCCTTTAACAGGTGTTGGTCACATCATGAGTCATGCATTAGCTATGCGTGAACAATACGGTCGGTATGTTTTTTTATTAAAAGCAGCTACATCAGAAACATGGTGGCCAGAAGAAGCTGATCACGTTTGTTTTATCCGTGGACGTATTGGTTTTGACGTTCCTGAGTGGTTTGTTCCCGCAGATGAAAAACAGAAACCAACGGGCGCATTCTTTGCTGGAGCAATAGTTGTTTTCGATAAAACATGGACGGGTAAAAAATTCGATTACATTCATCGTGATGAATTAGAGCAAATTGGCAAAGCATTTATTGAGCAAATGAAGTGGCTGGCGTCGAGAGGTGTTGCATGAAAACGACGGAGCAAATACTGAACCAATATAAAGAGGGTGACAAGATTGATCGCCATATTGTGAGTCGTGATTTAGGCATTGCTCTATCTAGCTCATCGAGAGCATTGTCATACCTGAATGGATTAGGTGCATTAGTACGAGTAGGCAATGAAGATCGCCCTGTACGTTACATTGTGACCAATGAGGCGGAGCGCATTTACCAAGCGATAATTGAAGAGCGCAAACTAGGTGAATCGACCTACTTGCAAAAACTGAAAACACAAAAGGCCAAAAAGCGCGCATTACCCACAATCAAATGGGTAAAACATGCCACCTCTAATTTTGATCTCATGGGTAAATTGCCAACAGAACCTTATGACTCATTAGTCAGAACAGCAAGAGGTAATCATGCTAACTAAATATATTCTGTTCGTTGGGTTTTGGTTTGTAGTGACATTGCTAATTGGAGTGTGGGGGACTTATGCCTGAACTTATTCTCACATTGCCATTTCCACCTAGCGTTAACTCGTATTGGAGAAATATTAAGGGCCGAACGCTGATCAGTGAAAAAGGGCGTAAGTTTCGAATTAACACGATCGCCTCTGTCTATGAGCAACTAAAACGAAAACCTAAAGCTATTAAAGAAAATGTCTCTGTCCTAGTTCGTTTATACCCACCAACAAAACAGCGCAGGGATATTGATAACTTTTTAAAGGCCCCATTTGATGCATTAACACATGCGGGTATTTGGGAAGATGATCAGCAGGTAAAGCATATGGATGTGATGTTAATGGAAGTCGTAAAGGGTGGAAAGTTAGAAATCACTATCCGCTCATTTAATAACGTGATGTACGGTCACGAATAAAACGTGGAGAGAAATAGCATGAATGGATTAATTGTTATTGATGGTTTTCAGGTTCGTAGAGATATAGCCGGTCGCTATTGCTTAAATGATTTACATCGAGTGTCAGGTGGTGAAAAACGACACCAACCATCGAACTGGAGTTCATTGGCTCAAACGAAAGAGTTAATTGATGAAATTTCGACCGCTCCTGAGATCACAGGAGCGCCTATTGCCACTGTCGCTGGTGGATATAACCAAGGGACGTATGTTTGCAAAGAATTAGTGTATGCCTATGCAATGTGGATCAGCGCTTCTTTTCATTTAAAAGTGATCCGTACCTTTGATGCGATAGTATCACAACAGCACCAGGAGAAACTCAGTGATAAGGTTCAAGCGGGTGTGATACTACTGGAATCGATGTCTAAAAGTCTAAATTTTTCGAATTCATCAAAGTTAGGCGCTTATCAAAAATTACAGGTCATGGCAGGATTACCTGAATTAGCACCTGTGTATGCGATTGATGCACCCAGTGGATCTATGGATGGCTCCAGTCGTCCAACAGTTGCATTATCAACACTGATCAACAAACACAACCTACCTATTTCAGCACAGCAAGCCTATAAGCGATTAGCCGAACTAGGCATTGTTGAACGTCTATCACGCCCAAGCACGAAAACTGCTAGCAAAACGAAAGAGTTTTGGTCTGTTACGGCTAGAGGTTGTCAGTTTGGGAAGAATATGACGAGCCCTAATAATCCTCGTGAAACCCAACCGCATTTCTTTGAGAGTAAAACGGATGAGTTGATCCGTATGGTGATGTTGAATAAACAGGTGAGCGCATGAAGTTACTGTTAACGCCGTATATTCAAAAAGAATTGGGGGTTGTGTTGTTGAAACCTGGAGCTGAGTTGCTTGAGCAATTTAGAAACCATCAACGCGTAATTATTAGTGATGTGCCGAAAAGTTTAGATGTGTTGCCCTCAGGCGCATTAACCGGTGATGAACAGCCGATTTTAAATAATAAGCACATTGTTCAGTTTCTCAATAGCAAACCGGTGATCCACACCATAGATAAAGTTTCACCAATGGATACGTGGGTCGCTCATCATATTCATTGTTGTCAGATTAATAACGATGCAGATAACTATCATCATCATGAATTGGTGATCACATTTCATGAAGCGGGTGTGATCCGCACTTGTTGGTATCACGATAATCATATTCGAAACTCATCAGCAGGGTGGGTTGCTGAGTTGGCTCATAAAAATCGTATTGATTGGATGTTAGATACTATTCGTTTTCGTTTGAGATTAGATGATGGCCACCAGCTGACGATACCTGATTTTTTCACCTTTGCTGTTATGCATAACGTTATCGATGAATTACCTGATGCCATATTGCGGAGAGTGTTGGACTGGCCTGATAAACCCAAAGAACGAAGAGTGCACGGCGGATTTCCTGAGGCTGATATTGTTCCAAATGAAATATCAGCATTATCTGCAATGAGCGGGCGTTTAGAGGCGATAAAACCGGTTATTAAAGTTGCTGTCGATCCGGAGCCACCAGCCTCATTTCTGCTGAAACCTAAAATGCAACGTTGGGAAAATACCCAATGGTTGCAATGGGTAAAAACTCAACCGTGTTGCGTGTGTGGGCAACAGGCTGATGATCCGCATCACATCATCGGTCATGGTATGGGAGGCATGGGTACTAAAGCTCATGACCTATTCACTATTCCATTATGCCGCATTCACCATGATGAGTTACATCGAGACCCAAAACAATGGGAAGCGACTCACGGCAATCAACTCGAATTGTTATTTCATTTTTTAAACCGTTCTTTAGGTATCGGTGCATTTATTTAACGTGTGTACGGCACGAGTGGAGGAAATATGCCAATTTATGCGCATGACTTGAAATATTTAAGTGATATGGCATCGATAGCTACATCAAACTTAAGGGCTTCAACAAAAGGTCAGTTAGAAGCATTTGAAGATTTTGGGTTAACAGACACGAGAGCAACACCAAGAGTTAGAATACGAGATTTAAAATTAAATGGTCGTTTTGTTTGTCGTGATACCGATCCAATCTATGTATTAGAAACTCGCTGTCGTCGAACACCAAAGCCGATGATAGAGCCTGTGGATTTTTTATTATGCTCATGGCGTAGGGCTATCAATGCATTAAGTGAAGAGCAACACTCATGGATAATGTATTGTTATGGATATAGTTTGAAATTTGAGCATCAAGTTAATATCAGTGTTCATGTGTGGTCTGAATTTGAAAAACAGCATAAAGGTAAAAAGATAACTAAAAAAGTTAAAGAACGACTAAGATCATTAGTCTGGTTATCGGTTCAGGCTTACACTAGGCGTAATTATTCACAAACAGAGCTGGCTCGCTTGGTGGGTGTTAAACGTAATAATTGGAAAATGAATTATGATATATATTGGAATAGCCTTTTAGATATTTGTTGTGAGTTAGATAAGTCGGCATTACTTTCCATGAGGCGAGTTAGAATAGAGCTGATTAATAAAAATAGTCACGACAACTTGCAAAAATGAACAAAATAAGCGATATTTAAGTCTAATTTGGTATGTTGCCAAAATTGTTTATAACCTCGCCTTTGCGGGGTTTTTTATTGGCAATTAGTAGATAAGACTTGCTGTTCTCTTTGGTCAGAGTTACATGTGTAGTTATGCACAATAACTAACCAAAGGCATAAAATATCATGTTAAAACAGTGTGATATGACAACACAGGCAAGTTGTGTACTTGAAACAATCTCAAAAAATGATTGGCAAACAGTACAAGCAATTTCAAATCAAACTGGGCTAAGTAATGAAAATTGTGAGTTTTTATTAACTCAGTTTGAAATAGCAGGGTTTGTCGCAAAGCAAGGAAATAGCTATATGCGTACAGCCTAAAAAATATAAAGAATTTATAAAGCTGGTGGTTTAACCGTCATCGGCTTTTTTATTGCGTAGAAAAGGACTTCTGATGCAACTATTTAATGACGACGCGCTATCTGTATTGAAAACACTACCCGAAAATAGCATTGATTTAATTGCGACTGATCCACCGTATTTCAGAGTGAAATCGTGTGCATGGGATAATCAGTGGGATAGTGTTGAGGCATATCTGTCTTGGCTTGATGAAGTATTAGCTGAATTCTGGCGGGTATTAAAACCCAATGGCAGTTTGTATTTATTCTGTGGCTCTAAATTGGCATCAGATACTGAACTGCTTGTTCGCGGGCGATTTAATGTATTAAGCCATATTATTTGGGCTAAACCATCAGGACCATGGCGACGACAAAATAAAGAAAGCCTCCGTGCTTTTTTTCCCTCAACAGAGCGAATTCTCTTTGCTGAACATTATCAAAAGCCAGTCACGGCTAAAGGTCCTGAATTTTCTTTAAAATGCAAAGAGCTAAAGCAGAGCGTATTTAAGCCTCTGATTGATTATTTTAGAAATGCTCGTTTAGCACTGCAGGTGAGTGCAAAAGCAATAGACCAAGCAACAGGTAAGCAGATGTGCAGTCATTGGTTCAGCAATAGTCAGTGGCAATTACCTAGCGAGGAAGACTACAAAAAGTTACAAACACTGTTTACACACATTGCTGATAAACAAGAAAAGTTATCGCCGTTATCCCGCCAGTTTACCGAGTTAGAGCGAGAACAATTCACCTTACAAAAAGATTATCAAGAATTAATAAAAGAATATGGTTTATTAAGACGACCATTTTTTGTAACTGCAGATGTGCCTTACACCGATGTGTGGGCTTATCCACCTGTTCAGTATTATCCCGGTAAACACCCTTGTGAGAAACCATCAGCTATGATGGAACACATTATTCGCTCAAGTAGTCGTGAAGGGGATCTGGTTGCTGATTTCTTTATGGGATCAGGTGCAACACTGAAAGCAGCACTAAAACTTAATCGAAAGGTTTTAGGTGTGGAGCTTGAGAGAGAGCGATTTGAACAAACCGAGCAAGAAATAAAAGCATCAATCCGTAAGTAAGTCTTACAAGTTCAACTCTCCGGAATTTCCGGATAGTTCACATGTTCGGTTATTCCGAACAACCTATTTTGAAGATCGAGTAAGCGGTCTTTTTTCGTATAAGAGAGATAGTTATGAGTAATCAAAATTTAGAAGTGTTAGTTAATACGTTGTCAGCACAAGTAGTAAGTCAAGGTTATCAAATAGCAGAGTTACAAAAACAGCTCGCTAGTATGCAATTAACGAGCTGTGAGTTAGAGGTTATTAAGAATGCCATGCTCATGGCTATTTCTAATAACTCTATTGAAATAAAAGAAAGTAATGGTGCTACTACTTGCCAGTTAAAGCCTTTTTAGTTACTTGACCTACTAACGCAATTTGCTCTTTAACTGGTAGTTGTTCATTCCACTCTAGAGCTTTATCTAACATTCTGAATAGGCGTTCTTCTTTATTTTTATCATTATCAGTTATTAGTTTTGCTAACAATGAAAATAGCAGAGGTGTGGTATGCGCCATTTCTTCTGCCTTAATTCGTGGATCTTTTATTTTTTCAAATTCATATTCCATGATGTTTCCTTACCGAAGTTAATCAGCCATTCCTTCGGTTAATTACATTGGGCTGACCTATTAGTTTAACTTAAGTTTTATTTTCTCACGTTTAACTCACTCACATTAATCATCAACGGACACTCCGTAGGGGGTGTATATGCGCATGGACAAATTAACCAATGCTACCTACGGAACAGCTGGCTTGACTGCCTTTTTTGCAAGTCTCTCACTTTATGAGTGGGGCTTTGTAATAGGGATGGGATTTAGCATGCTTCTTGGATTAGCAACTTATCTGATGACACGGCGAGAACAGCGAAAACGAACAGCGTTATTTGCTGAATTAGTTCATCGAAATTGTTCTAGTGACCCGCGAGAAATCGAAAAAATCGTCGGTGAGATGCTGACTAAAGCTAAAAAGGACATCTAATGAACCTAAAACAAAAAGTGACAGCTGTTGCGAGTGCTGGTGCGGTAAGTATTGCACTAACAGTGATTGGTTATTTTGAGGGGGTGCGTTATGAACCTTACCGTGATGTTGCTGGAATTCTGACGGTTTGTTATGGACACACTGGAAACGACATCATTCAAGGTAAGACCTATACACAACAAGAGTGTGACGAGTTACTGCAGAAAGACTTTATCAGAACGCAACAGCAAGTCGATATCCTGGTTAAAGTGCCGGTCGATGATAAAACAAAAGCTTCTCTATATTCCTTTGCCTTTAATGTGGGTACCACAGCTTTTGCACGTTCTACATTGCTAAAGAAATTAAATGCTGGTGATCAGTATGGTGCTTGCGAAGAAATGAAACGCTGGGTTTATGCGGGTGGAAAAGTATGGCGAGGGTTAGTCAGTCGTAGAGAGGCGGAGTCAGCGTTATGCAATGGAAGTCTTTAATCATCATCGTCGGTTTTATTCTTACATTACTCATCTCGGTCGCTAGTGGCATTTATCTCTCAATTGATAATTCATGTATTAACGATAAAGCAAGCTTAGACAAGCGCTGTCAGGTAGCTCTCTCACATCATCGGTACTAATTATGAAACACTGGAAACTTTACATTGTCGTTGTGATGGTGGGGATTGTTGCTGGTGGTTGTGCGCTGATTAATGCACAAGCGAAAAGAATTAACACACTGACAGAAAACAACAAAGAACTTACTACCGCACTCGAAGAGCAGAAGGATATCAATACTGACTATCAAGTACGCATAGAGCGACTAAGTCAACTGGATACAAGGCACACACAGGAGCTTGTTAATGCAAAGAATGAAATTAGTCGCTTGCGTGACATTAGCGAGCGTAATCCTGAGCGGGTGTACATCAAAGCCGAGTGTCCAAAAAGCACTACCACTTCCACCTCCCAGCTGGATGATGCAACCACCGCCAGACCTACTGACACCGCTATCCGAAATTATTGGTTACTCAGAGAGCGAATTGCAGAGTCAGAACAGATGATTAAAGGGTTGCAGGATTATATCAAACAAGAATGCATGGAATAAAAAAGCCCAGCATGGGAAGCTGGGCAATATTAGCAAGATATCAATTAAAGTATAGCGATAGCTACTTAGTATAGCTTAAGTAGGTATATATACCAGATTGATTATTCTTATCTATCTCCCACTTAAATAAACAGCACAATATAAAAATAACCCTGTGAGTTTGATTTCACAGGGTGGCTGAATTTAAGCAAAAAATAAATACTCATTAATCATACTGCTATTTTTATTTCGTGCCAATAGAAGAAGGCGTAGCGTTGTCGCTGTCTCCTATGTTAGCTATGACCTGTTTTATTCTCGACAGAGAGCACATAGTGAGAATCAAAAACAACGAATACCACCGTTTTGTTATTTATCGGTCATTATCAGCAACGTCAGCTGTAGGTAGAAGGAGGGGCGTGACGATGGAGAGACATAAACCTATTTAATTCTACAAACGTCATTCATTGAGTGGCGTACTTATCAGTAATAAGTCAGAGCAGGATCTCAAGGCTCAACTAGCAGATTTACGTATGCGAGCGGATCGACAAGATAATGATATAGCTGAACTCATTAGATTAAGACATGCAGATCAACAGGCATGGTCTGACGCTATTAATCGAACATGGTGCAGTCAGAAGTAAAGGGGCTGATACATATAACCCCTTAGTAATTAAATAGTTAATGGTTAAATGCTGTATGGTGCACTATCTAATATATCCTGAAATTCGCTTTCAGTAATATCCCAATTTCTATCTAGTATTTCGTAGTTGTTATAACTACTTATCATACGGCGATATCCATCAATTGTTTGGGTGTGAGTGTTGGATATAGGTTTTTTTTGTTCAGGAAATTTATCTATCATTAAAAATCCTTCGAGAATATTTATATATTTATATTCATTATTCTCATCGAAACCAGGAATTTGAATATAATTATCAATTAATTTGAGATTATTTTTCTTGATTAATTCCTGTTGTTTATCCTTAGAAAATTTTCTCAAGCAAGCAGACAGTCCTCTATACATGTTTAATATTTCCACAAGAAAATCACGATCTTCTTTGGTATGTTTAGATGATTCATCATCTAATAAAATTGAATACTTGGCACTGATAACCCATTCATTATTTGATGTAATTGCATATTTAATAATATCTGGATCTATATCCGAATCTATACCTAAGTGTTTAGCAATGTCACAAAGAAGTATAGTGTTTACTTTTTCTTTGATATTCATGATATTACCTTTTAGTTTATTCATAAATCAGTGATTGATTAATATATTTAATGCTTATTAGGTGTTTAGTAAAGGATGTGTGTCTCAATTTATAGTTTTATTAATCTAAAAGGTACTCCCAGCGGGGCACCCTTTCCACGGGGCGACGCGCACGCGGGAAACGGCGCATTTTTCAATTTTTATCGGTCGTCACCACCAGTGTAATTATTTGATAAATATATGTTAAAAAAATAACAGTGATGAATTTGTTTGTTTTTTGTTCATCACTAACTCAAACTTTTAACTCTCACTTTTATTGTTGTACATCTCATTTCACTGCGCATTCACAGCGCAATCACTAAAACGTCGGATCCAATCACTTTGATATGAGCCTTCGAGGAAGTCAGTTATAGCTGGCGAGCTTCGACGGGCTGATTTTCTATGTGAACGAGGGTTCATTTCAAATGTAGGAAATACGTTATGCAATATCCAAGAGTCAGTATTAATGGTGTATCTGTCCGTGTTGATAGTGAGGGTAGATATAACTTAAATGATCTGCATGCAGCCGCTGTTGCGGATGGTAAAGCAACGGAATCACAAAGACCCGGTGCATTTTTGAAAAGTCGTCAAGTAAAGCGGTTTGTTCAAGCTTTAAGCGATGCAACAAAAAGTGCATCGGTTAAAGTAATTAAAGGTGGACTTAATCAGGGAACTTGGGCTTTAGAGTTAGTTGTTATTCGATATGCAGCTTGGTTAAAGCCTGAGTTTGAAATTCTTGTCTACAACACGTTTAAAGATGCGACGAGAAAAGGTTTAGATGTTATGTCTAAATTGAACAAGCTAGATCATGCCATTAATGCGGAAACTAAAAACGTCAGTCACTGTGCAAGGACAATGGCTAATTGGGGAGTTGGTGGTAGAAAACAATTACTGCTAATGGCAAGAGAGCGAATTATTAATGAAGCTCAAATCTATCTTCCGGGAGTGGAATAAAACAAATGAAATATGGACAAAGAACTCAAACAATTAAAGCTCAATATCAGCCAGATAGCAGCACTTTCTGGCGTCCATCGACAAACAGCTTCCGCCCGTCTTAACCATTTAGAGCCTGTTGCGGGCAATAGTTCAAATCTAAAACTCTACGCACTCACTGATATTTTATCTGAAATGATGAAGGCGCCAGCCCCTGTCGAAAATCAGGAAATGCTACCTCAAGATCGGAAGGCGTGGTATCAGTCTGAGCGGGAGCGTTTGAAGTTTGAACAAGAAGTGGGGGAGCTATTGCCGGCCTCAGACGTTGCACGAGAATATTCAGCACTGGCTAAAGCGATGGTGCAAGTGTTAGAAACGCTACCTGACATATTAGAACGTGATTGCGCGTTAACACCGACAGCTGTATCTCGCGTACAAGGTATTATTGATGATCTCCGCGACCAGATAGCACATCAAGTTTTAAGTGATAACTCGGATGATGAAGAGAGCGGTGAGGATGAGTTATGACAGCAACAGTGTCAGCAACCACATTAAGAAAAAATGTAGCTCAACTCATTAAAGCACCGAGGCGAATGCCAGTTGCGGATGCTGTGGCAAAATATATGCGCGTACCTGTGGGAGCGGGTAACTCGGTTCCTTGGGATCCGGCAGTATCCCCTTACATTGTTGAACCTATGAATTGTTTATCGTCACGGCTCTATGATGCCGTGATATTTGTGGGTCCTGCAAGAACAGGAAAGACGGTCGGGTTAATTGATGGCTGGGTGATTTACAATATTGTGTGCGATCCTTCTGATATGTTGCTGGTGCAAATGACGCAAGATAAAGCACAAGAGCACAGCAAAAAACGGCTTTCTCGCACCTTTCGTTGCAGTCCTGAAGTCAGCAAACAACTCAGCCCTCGTCGTAACGATAACAACGTGTTTGATAAATACTTTTTATCGGGCAGTTTTTTAAAAATGGGGTGGCCATCGATTAATGTGATGTCCTCATCTGACTTTAAGTGTGTGGCACTCACCGATTATGACCGTTTTCCCGAAGATATTGATGGTGAAGGAGATGGCTTTTCTTTAGCCTCAAAACGGACAACCACTTTTATGTCTGCGGGTATGACGCTGGTAGAAAGCTCTCCGGGGCGTGATATTACCGATACTAAATGGAGTCGTTTATCCCCTCACGAAGCCCCGCCCACAACGGGTATTTTATCACTTTATAATCGGGGTGATCGCCGTCGCTGGTACTGGCAATGTCCTCACTGCCACGAATATTTTCAGCCTATTTATGATGCGGTGAAGGGATATCGTGATAATCCTGATCCCGTAGAAGCAAGTGAATCTGCGTATGTGGAGTGTCAGCACTGTTTAGGTCGTATCGAACCCCATCAAAAACGGGAGCTCAATAATAAAGGGGTGTGGTTGATTGAAGGACAGTCCATTGATAAGCAAGGAAGGATATCAGGTACAGGGCGTCGTTCGCGTATTGCCTCTTTTTGGATGGAAGGCCCAGCAGCTGCTTATCAAACGTTGTCTCAGTTAGTTTATAAGTTACTAACTGCAGAACAAGAATACGAATCAACCGGCAGTGAAGAAACCCTAAAAGCGGTCACCAATACAGACTGGGGTTTACCTTATTTACCCCGTACAGCACAAGAACAGCGCCGGAGTGATGAACTGATTAATCGTACGGAAAGTTGGGATGAGTCAGTGGTACCAGAAGGCGTGCGGTTCTTGGTCGCCACGGTTGACGTGCAAGGTGGTAAAAAACGTCGCTTTGTGGTGCAAGTGGTCGGTTATGGCGAAAAAGGCGAACGCTGGGTGATTGACCGCTTTGAAATCACTCAATCCCTACGTTATGACAATAACGGTGAATGCCGGCGAATTGATCCGGGCTCTTACCCTGAGGATTGGCAGGTATTAATTACCGATGTATTAGAGAAAACCTACCCATTACAGCACTATCCTCACCATGAGATGGGGATCATGATGTTGGGGGTAGACTCCGGCGGTGAAGATGGCGTTACTGATAATGCCTATAAATTTTGGCGTCGCTGTCGAAAAGAGGGACTGCATCGTAAAGTCTATCTCTTTAAGGGTGACGGGCATAAACGCAGTAAGTTAATCACCAAGTCATTCCCCGATAACACCAGTCGTTCTGAACGGCGCGCCCAAGCCAAAGGGGATGTGCCTCTTTATTTACTGCAAACTGACCAACTTAAGGACCGGATCAGTTCTGCGTTATCGCGCGATACCGTAGGGCCTAACTATATCCATTTCCCTGATTGGTTGGATGAATCGTTCTATGACGAGTTGACGTATGAAGAGCGTGATGAAAAAGGGCATTGGGAAAAACCGGGTCGAGGCGCTAATGAGGCATTTGACCTAATGGTTTACGCCCATGCCTTGGTAATATTAAAGGGGTACGAAGGGATCAATTGGGAAAAACCGCCTAAATGGGCAAGGTTACCTGATGTGACACTTTCCTCCTCCTCGCCAATTACCGATATAGCCACAGAGCCTGAAATAAAACCCTCACCCGAAACCCCAAAACAGGAAACGCCTGCGGTATCAGCATGGGCACCGGTATCAAACAGCGGAGGCTGGATATGACGAAAGAAGAAATTGAACACATGATTGAGCAATACCGTTTAGCGGAAGAGGCGGTATTAAAAGGCAAATCCATCACTTTTAATGGACAAGCCATGACAATGGAAAATCTCAACGAGATCATAAAAGGTCGTGAGCGTTGGGAATCTCGTTTGTCGGCATTGATATCGAGAAAACGAGGCAATCCAATGTATAAACTTGCGAGGTTTAGATGACATTATTAGACAGCGCCATTGGTTATTTTGCCCCAAACTGGCAAGCCTCGCGTCTCCGCTCTCGCTTACAAATTAAAGCTTATGAAGCCGTTTTACCCACTCGTACTCATCCCGCTAAACGTGAAAATCGTAATGCAAACCAATTGACGCAATTTGGTGGTACTTCCTTACGCGAGCAAGCGCGATGGCTAGATAACAATCATGATATCTCTATCGGTATTCTCGATAAGATGGAAGAGCGCATTGTCGGGGCAAAAGGCATTATTGTTGAGCCTCAGCCTCTCGATGGTGCAGGGCAAATTCATGAAGATTTAGCCTCACATATTCGTCAAGCGTGGGCGGAGTGGTCAGTATTGCCCGAAGTAACCGGACAATTTAGTCGCCCTGTATTAGAGCGTTTACTGGTCAGAACGTGGTTACGTGATGGCGAAGTGTTTGCTCAACTGGTCAAAGGTAAAGCGAAAGGATTAGAGGCTCAAGCTAATATCTATTTTTGGCTCGAAGCCTTAGAGCCTGACTTTGTGCCGATCCACATGAATATGCCAGAAAGTAAGATTATCCAAGGTATTAAATTCAATGAATGGGGGCGCCCCACTGGGTATCAGGTATATAAAAACCTCCCTCAATTTAGTGCCAATTTAGGGGATATCAAAACCATTGATGCCGAAAATATGTTGCACCTGAAATTCACTCGTCGGCTCCATCAAGCGCGAGGTGTCAGTTTGTTTTCGGGGATCTTAATGCGCTTAAGTGCGTTAAAAGATTACGAAGATGCGGAATTAACCTCCGCACGTATTGCAGCTTCATTGGGCATGTACATCAAAAAAGGCGATGCCGGCTCTTTCCCTGAGGGTGACTATGACGAAGATGAGCAACGTAATATTGATATTCAGCCGGGCATGATTTACGACGGTTTAAAACCGGGTGAAGAAGTCGGCATGATCAAATCAGACCGACCCAACCCCAACCTACAATCGTTTCGCAATGGACAATTACGTGCGGTTTCTGCGGGCAGTCGGGGGAGTTATTCCAGTATCGCCCGTGACTATAACGGTACGTATAGCGCTCAGCGACAAGAGCTGGTGGAGTCATTTGAAGGTTATAACATTTTCCAAGATACCTTTGTGGCAGGCATCACACGTCCGATGTATCGCAATTGGTTAAAAATGGCGATAGCCAGTGGTGTGGTAACCGTTCCACCTGATGTTGACCCTAAATCCTTGTTTAATGCGGTTTACAGTGGCCCTGTAATGCCATGGATTGATCCGAAGAAAGAGTCTGAGGCTTGGAAAACCTTGTTACGTGGTGGTGCGTCAACAGAAAGTGACTGGATACGCGCCAAAGGGGGCAACCCTGCGGATGTGAAACGTCGTCGTAAAACCGAAATTGACGAAAATAAACGATTAGGACTGGTATTTGATACTGATCCTGCTAATGACAAAGGGGCACAAGATGCTAAACAACAAGAAATCGATGATGATGCCTAAAATGTCGGGGCCAGTAAATCAAAAAAGCTGGTTTCGCATGCAGGCTAAAGAAGACCAAACGGCGGATATCTATATTTATGATGAAATCGGTGGGTGGGGAATTAGCGCAAGACGCTTTATGGAAGATTTAATCTCGCTGGGTAATCTCAGTCATATCAATCTGCATATTCACTCCCCCGGTGGTGAAGTGTTTGATGGTATCGCCATTTATAACCAACTTAAAAACCACTCTGCAACAATTACGGTTTATATCGATGGTTTGGCCGCCTCAATGGCCTCAGTTATTGCGATGGTCGGGGATACGGTCATTATGCCGAAAAATGCCATGATGATGATCCACAAACCGTGGGGTGTCTCATGGGGAGATGCGAATGATATGCGTGAATATGCTGACTTACTCGACAAGTTAGAAAACGTATTAATCCCTGCTTATGTGGCGAAAACAGGGAAAACAACCGAAGAAATTACCGCCATGTTAGAGCAGGAAACATGGCTTGATGGTGACGAGTGTGTTGAACACGGTTTCGCCGATAAAGTGATTGAGCCAGTGAAAGCAATGGCAAGTCTTACATCTAAACGAATTGAGGAATTTTCATCTATGCCAAGTGCAATTAAAAATCAAATTACCCCCAAAAACACTACTAAACCTACGCAACAGCCTCAACCAAATTCTTCACCAGAGCCACAGCCTAGCGCCACCTATGCGGATGAGCAAATACGCTTAAATGGCATTAAAGATTTATTTGCCATGTTCGGTGGTCGTCATAATGAGCTAATGATCACGTGTTTAGCAGATGCGAACTGTTCTGTTGAAAAAGCGCGTGAGCAATTGCTCAATACGATTGCACAGCAACAAAATCCTGAGCCATCCAATAAAGATAATGCGCATATTTACGCAGGAAACGGCAATATCGTCGGTGACAGTGTGCGCGCCTCTGTGATGGCGCGTGCGGGTTATCAGGATTATGAAAAAGATAACGCCTATAACAGCATGACACTGCGTGAGTTAGCACGCGCATCACTGACGGAGCGTGGTGTTGGCGTGGCTACGTATAATCCGATGCAAATGATTGGTATGGCCTTTACGCACAGCACCTCTGATTTCGGTAATATCCTGCTGGATGTCGCGAATAAAGCGATTTTGCTTGGTTGGGAAGAAAATGACGAAACCTTTGGAAAATGGACGAAAAAAGGACAACTCAGTGACTTTAAAACTGCACATCGTGTGGGGTTAGGGGCGTTCCCTTCATTACGTAAAGTGCGTGAAGGCGCTGAGTATAAATACGTTACGTTGAACGATAAAGGCGAAACCATCGCGCTGGCAACTTACGGTGAATTATTCAGTATTAGCCGTCAAGCTATTATCAATGATGACATGAATATGTTGACGGATGTACCAAAGAAATTAGGTGAAGCAGCGAAAGCCACCATCGGTGATTTGGTGTATGCGGTACTTATCGACAATGAAAAAATGAGCGATAAAAAAGCACTATTTAGTACCGATCATAAAAACATACTCACGGGCGGGATGGATGTAGAAACCATCAGTGCGGGTCGTACTGCTATGCGTCAACAAAAAGAAGGCGAACGAACACTCAATATTCGTCCGGCATTTATGTTGGTACCGACCACACTGGAAACACAAGCAACCCAAGTGGTTAAATCAGGTAGCGTGAAAGGTGCGGATGTTAATTCTAATATTATTAACCCAATCCGTGATTTAGCGGAAATTATCGCTGAACCTCGTTTAGATGATGCGAGCGAGAAAGATTGGTATATGGTTTCACGTCAAGGTAGCGACACCATTGAAGTGGCGTACTTAAATGGGATTGATGTGCCGTATATTGATCAACTAGAAGGCTTTACCTCTGATGGTGTCACGACAAAAGTGCGTATTGATGCGGGTGTAGCGCCAGTTGATTATCGCGGTCTACTGAAAGTGACGGGTAAGTAAGACGTCTTTTTTCTTCGTTTTATCCTGATGCCCTGATGGGCTTTTTTTATATCTAAAATCCGGTGCTTCGGCATCGGAAGGAGTTTTTATGGCTAAGAATTATGTACAACAGGGTAGCACGATTGCCCTAATTAACAGCACAAAAGAGATCATAAAAAGTGGCCAACTGGTACACGTTGGCGCTATTGCTTGTGTTGCGATCACGGATATTCAACCTAACGAAACCGGTGATGGTTTTGCAGAAGGTGTTTTCTTGCTGAACAAGAAAGCCGGTATTGCCTTAAAAGCCGGTACGACGGCGTCCGTTAAAGACAATGTCGTGGTGGATACCGGTGGTACACCTGCCGGTGTGGTTTGGGATGATGCGGATGCATCGAGTGAACATGTCACGATTAAACTCAATGTGTTCGCACCAGCGGGTACGCCATAAGGTAGGAAACGATGAATCCATTTGAACGGTTGGTAAAAAGAATGGATAACGTGACCGAAGAACGGATGGGGGTTCCCATCCGTATAAATGGTGTTTTTTATCAAGCACTCGAATCTCACTTTATCCCTGAATTGGGACCGATGAGTGGTGACGGGGTGAGCTATGTTGTTTTTTCTTCAACATATCACCCTAAGCGCAGTGACGCCGTAGAAATTGAGGGGGAAGCCTATCAAGTCACTCGACACCAAAAGTTTAATGGGAAACCACATATTTGGATCAAATAGGTGGGTGATATGAAAGGGTTAGCGCAAGCCATTAAAAACCTGAATAGCATTAATGATGAAATGGTCCCGAAAGCAACGGCAATGGCGATTAACCGTGTTGTTCGCCGTGTCATTAGCCATAGTGTTAAACGGGTTTCAGCCGAAACCAAAGTACCTCAACGCCTGATCCGTCAACGTGTTCGACTTAATCGAGCGAGTAGCCGTTATAAAACGCCTCGCGCTCGATTAGTGATAAATCGGGGTAATTTGCCGGCCATTGCCCTAGGTAATGCGCGCGTTCAGCTATCAAGAAAACGAGGTAATCAGAAAGGCGCTGGAAGTGTTTTGAAGGTGGGGAGATTTTCTTTTCCTCATGCTTTTATTCAACAGCTTGATAATGGCCGTTGGCATATTCTTCAGCGAGTTGGTCAAAGCCGTTATCCCATCGAGGTGGTGAAAATTCCGCTCGTCACACCGCTAACAACAGCTTACACCGAAGAATCAGAGAAATTGCTTCAATCTGATATGCCCAAAGAAATGGCGTCGGCCTTAAAGCAACAGTTACGGCTTTATATAAAAGGGAGGGGTTGGTGATCAAACATACACAGATCCGACATGCAATTAAAGAGGCGATTGAGCCTCATGCCAATGGGGTGACAGTCTTTGATGGTCGCCCTTTTTTTGTGGATGAAAACGACTTTCCAGCCATTGCGGTGTACATCACCGATGCTATTTCAACAGGTGAAAATCTCGATGAAGATAGTTGGCAAGCAATTGTTCACATAGAAGTTTTTCTCAGTGCGAATAACCCTGATGCTGAGTTAGATAAATGGGTTGAAGCCGTGATTTATCCTGCGCTGACCTCCATTCCCGCACTGTCCGAGCTTATCGAGAATATGACCCCTAACGGCTACGACTACCATCGTGATGAAGAAATGGGGTTGTGGGGGTCGGTCGATCTCCATTATCAAATTAATTATTCAATGTAAAAGGAATCATTATGCCTACACCAAACCCATTGGCACCCGTAAAGGGTGCTGGTACCACGCTTTGGATTTATAGCGGTACCGAAGACCCATTAAAAGATCCGTTTACTGATACGGATTGGACACGACTGGCGAAAATTAAAGAGCTACAGCCGGGTGAAATTACCGCAGACAGTTATGACGATACCTATCTTGATGACGAAGATGCGGACTGGAAAGCCACTGCTCAGGGGGAAAAATCAGCGGGTGAGGCCAACATCACGCTGGCATGGAAACCGGGTGAACAAGGTCAAAAAGATCTGGTTGATTGGTTCCAACTAGGGGATGTTCGTCACTACCGCATTCGTTACCCCAATGGGGCCGTCGATATTTATCGAGGTTGGGTTAGTTCGCTTGGAAAAACGGTACCTGCGAAAGAAGTGATCACCCGTACCATTAAGATCACCAACAGTGGCCGTCCTGCGCTTGCAGAAGAAATTAAATCAGCTTCAGAGCAAGGAAAAAGTGCACCCGTTATTAAAAAAGACACTGAATAAAAGGTAATAATATGTTTTTAAAGAAAAAAGAATTTACTTATAGTGATAACACTATTGAGTTGTTTGAGTTATCAGCATTACAGCGTATTGAATACTTTGATTTTTTGGTCGAACAATCTCAAAAAAACGAAGATGTTGAAAAGGCTGAAGGCATAAAAAAAACAGCACTCATTATTCGTGCAAACACAGAATCGAATGCCTGGTTAGTGTCTCGATCATTAGCACACGGTGAAACGCGTGATATTGAGCAGGTTTATCATGAAGTGCTTTCGCAGTGGCCACCAGAGGCGCTTGGCAAAGCAGCAAAAGAAGTCCTGGTCATTAGCGGGATGGCACAAACTGAAAACGCGGAAAGGGAAAACCATCAAGATGATGTTCAGGAAGAGTCACTGGAAAAGTAGTTGCCCGTGAACATCAATTTATTCTGCGCCTATCACATGAATTTAAACGTGCTGATTGGCGCAGAATGCTCAGTGAGATGACAGCGACCGAGCTCGCTGATTGGTTACACTTCTTTAATGAAACTCCCTTCACCATTCAACTTATCGATCATGCTTTTTCTGGTCTTAATTTCACGGTTGCCAGTGTTTTTGGTGGTGGTAAAGACTTATCACCAGAGGATTTTAGTGTGTTGTTACGTAAACCTGTTGTTGATATGGACGATGAAACCATGATGGCGGTAAGTGAAGGGATAGCGGGCGGAATACGATATGAGCCAACAAATAGCGGATCTAACGATTAATTTAGGGGCTGAAACAGCCGATTTTAAAGAGCAAATGGGGCGAGTAGAACGTCAGCTCCAAGAAACCGCAGAAAAAGCCGAAGCCAGTCAACGACGCATGGCTCAACTGGTTGAACAACAAGCGCAATCTGCTCGCAGTTCAGCAGAGAGTACCGCGCAGTCTCTTCAAGAACTTAACAATCAACAAGAAATTACTCAACAACAACGAGCAGAGTATTACCAACGCATTGCGCAAGAAGAAGCGCGCTCAGCTATTGAATCACGCAAACAAGCTGATGCTTTTTTAGAGCAAGCTCAAAATGTTGGGCAAACGAGAGATGCACTTGAACAACTCACAGAGGTTTTAGATAAATCAACAAAGGCTTATGACAAGCTAAAAATTACAGGTGAGCAATTCGCTGAAATTCAGAATGTCACTAAATCAAGAATAAAGGCGATACAAGATCAACAAGATGCAAATACTGAAAAATATTTTAAGCAGATTGAAGCAGTTAAAGGACTTTCTGGAGGAACGTCGGCATTAAGAACCATTCAAGCTCAGCTTAATCAAGAGGTAAAAAAGGGCACTATCCATCAACAAGACTATCGGACACTGATTTCTGCCATTACCTCAGAGTCAATGAAGTTGCGCCGAGAAGAAGAGTCTCTAACGCAACAAAAAACGCGATTTATTCAGCGACTAAAAGAGCAAGTTGTTATTCAAAACTTGAGTCGTGAACAGATGTTGCGTTATCAAGCGTCTCAGTTAGGTGTCAGCTCTTCAGCAGAAATTTATATTCGTCGATTATTTGAATCGAGCAAAGAAACCAAAGAGTTTGATAAAAACAGCAAGTCATTAGCTGGTCGTCTTCAGGGTATTGCCAACTCATTTAATATGGGCTCACTGGTTCGTGGTGGTATCTGGGGAGGAATTACCGCAGGTTTAACAGGCGTTGCAAAGCTAGCCTATGATGCAGAAAGAGAATTTTCTCAGTTTAATAAACAACTGATTTTAACCGGTAACTACGCCAATAAATCAGCGAGCCAATTAAACGAAATGGCGAAAACCCTTGCGGGTGGCGGGATCACGCGTGGTGAAATGGCATTATCAATTTCAAGCGTCGTCGGTACTGGGGTATTTTCGAATAATGAGATTTCCCGTGTTTCAAAAGCGGCCGCACAGATGAATTACATCACAGGTCAGGCGATTGATATCACTATTGATCAGTTTAAACGTCTGCAAGATGAACCGCTTCAAATGTCGCTTGAATTAGAAAAAGCGAATCATCACCTCACTGCATCCCAATTAGAACAAATTCGAACTCTCGAATTGCAAGGTAATAAAACCGAAGCAGCTAAGCTGGCGATTGATGCTTATGCGCAATCTATTAATGACGGTGCCAATGAAATACCTAACAAACTGCTAACGATAGAGGATGCTTGGGTTCGAATTAAAAATGCGACTAATCAGGCTAAAGATGCTGTACTTCGTTTTAAACTTGGGAGTTCTTTACAGGATGAGATCCGTGAACATGAAGAAATGTTGGTCAATTTTCAGTTAAATCCATTTACTGTAAAACTACATCATGACAGAACAGGGCAAACGGTTGAGGATGTTAAGGCTAATTTAAGTAAACTTAGGGATCAGCTCTACGATTTGGAAAAACCTGAAAAAGAAGCTCAAGCCTTAAAATCTAATGAGCAATTAGAAGTAAATAGATTAAAGATAAGAGATGAATTAGAGAATAGATACGCAGATCGGGAAACCAGAAGAAACAAAGAACGGGCTCAATTGGAAGCACAAAAATGGGCATTAAGCACTGAAGAATTTAAAAAATATGAAACAGAAATAAATCGTCGTTGGAGGGATCATAAACCGCTACAACCACCAAAAGTAAAACCCTATAAAGTTTCTGCTGGTGATCGTGAAGAAGAAAAAGCTTCTCGTGATTTACTTGCATTGCAAGCACAGTTAGAAATGCTTAAAAAGCATCAAAGTGCTAATGATGTTATTAGTCAACAACGTAAAGAATTCCAAAAAGAGCAGGCACAATTTGCAATTTTAGAAGAAGCACAATTGACACGTCGATTAACTAACGCTGAAAAGTCTTTATTATCAAATAAAGAAAATATTCTGGCTCAAAAGGAGAAACTCGCATTAGTGGGTGATGAAGTGGCTTTGCAAGAGCGTTTAAATAAGATGCAAGATCAGGCTGATAAATACATTGCTCAACAATCGGAAAAACGTAAAGCGATTGAAGAAAGCATGGGTAAATCAGCAAGGGAACAACAACGTTATTTAGAGCGCGCTCAACTTCTTGCAGGCCAAAAAGAGAATCCACAGCTAAATAATATGTTAGCCGAGCAACAGAAAACATGGGAAGTTGAAGATCAGAAACGGGCTGATTGGTTAGCGGGTGCCCAAACAGCATGGGGCAATTATAAAGACACCGTGCTTGATGTTAACTCTCAAGTGCAAAATGCCACTTCTATGGCTCTCAATGGGTTTAGTAGCCAGTTAACCAACGTATTATTTGAAGGTGAAGCCAATTTCAAAGACTTTACGAAATCGATTCTTAAGATGCTAACGGATATTTTACTTAAAATGTCATTAGTTAAAGGAATAGAGGCGATGGGCTTTGGTTTTGGCGCCCCAGTCGCGAATGCTAACGGTGGTGTTTACAACTCAACCAGCCTAAGTGCTTACAGTGGACAGATTGTTCATAAACCTACCATGTTTGCGTTTGCAAAAGGTGCAGGGTTGATGGGAGAAGCTGGGCCAGAAGGCATTTTCCCTTTGCGCCGTGGTGCTGATGGGAAGCTGGGCGTTATTGCGAAAATGCCCAATCAGGGAGGAGGCGTTACCCAGCATTATCACATTACTATACAAAATGATGGTAGTAATGGTCAGATAGGGCCTGAAGCATTGAAAAAAGTTTATGAAATTAGTAAGCGAGGTGCTCAGGACTATATTATGAGCCAACGTCGTGATGGTGGAGCTATGTAGATGGAAACATTTAAATGGAAAGTCAAACCCGATATGAAAAAGGAGTTTGAGCCTAGAGTAAAATCAGTGAAATTTAGCGACGGCTATGAACAGCGTCGCCCTGACGGTATTAATAGTCATTTAAAAAAATACAATGTAACGCTTATCTATATAAATAGTGAAAGCTTACAAATTGAATCATTTTTAGAAAAACATGCTGGCGTTACTGCATTTTTATGGAAGCCGCCTCATCAATCAGAATTAATTAAGGTACTATGTCGAAAATGGTCGTCTTCAGTAGGGATGATTAGAACGGAGATAACAGCGGAATTTGAACAGACTTTGTTTTAATTATGCTGATTGATAAAAATAACTTTAATGAGGGTGATATGAAAAGAGTATTATTTGGTGCGATAGCATTGTTAACATGTTCTTATTCCTTTGCTATTGATGAAATTACAGTTATCGATCATGCAAAACAAGAAGCATGTAAAAGTAATGTTGAGTGTGAAAAATACTTTGTAGATGCTATTGGTATTGTATCTATGATCTCACGTTATCATGGTGAGTGTGTTGTGGACAATGATACCTCAAAGCAATGCAAGGATGCTGAAAAAATATATAAATACATCATGACTCAATATGATAAAAATAACTAATTGTTATATAGGTTATTTCACTTTAGATTATTGAAATAAGGAATAGTGGTGAAAAATATAATACTAACAGTTTTGTTATTTACTTCATTTAGTGTAATTGGTAGTGGAAATACATCGTTAGGAAAATGGATCATAACTAAAGAAGAGAATAAATTAACTGATAAAATAGATTATTTTGCAATATTACCACCCGAAAATGGTGGTGGAGCTTTAGTATTAAGATGTGTTGATAATAAAACTGATGCGTTCCTTGCGACAGATGATTTTATAAGTTTGGATGATTATAGCAAAGTTACTATCAGAATTGATGGGCAGAAAGCATATACCGAAAGATGGGAAATAGGGGGAGATAATGATACTTTATTTCCTTTAAGTCCAATACAGTTTATAAAAAAAATAAATAATAGTAATAAATTAATTATTGGTTATAAGCCATATAGTAGAACTCAAACTGTAAGCGAATTTAAAATTGATCATATAGATGAAGTTTCAAAATCAGTATCAAAATACTGTGGATGGAAACTATAAAAAATCATATTAATTGTATTATTTAAGATATTTACGGAAATTATAATAAGCCACCTTTTTTGGGTGGTTTTTTATTTGGAGCTAATATGCAACATATTCCTCCTGAAATGCGAATTAGTATTACCGAACTCTCCTCTGATGATGCTTTGCTTGAACTTTATGAATTTGATTTAACCAAAATAGGTGGTATTCGGTACCGCTTTTTTGATGGACTTAATCAGCGTAAAGAGCCGTTAATCTGGCAAGGAAACACCTATGAGCCTTATCCCGTGAAAGGTGAAGGCTTTTCTTTTAATGGCAAAGGCCCCTCAGGGCGACCCACTATTACATTGTCGAATTTATTTGGATTGATTACAGGGATTGCCAGTCAATTAGATAGTGCAATCGGTGGGCTGGTGGTACGACGCATTGTCAGCACTCAATTTTTAGATGCAGTAAATTTTCCTCAAGGCAATCCTAATGCCGACCCATCACAAGAAATTGTGACACGTTGGATCATTGAGCAGATGACCAGTTTAAATTCAGTAACAGCTACCTTTATGTTAGCCACACCGAGTGAGACTGACGGATTAATGCTGCCTGGGCGTGCTATTTTGTCTGATATCTGTAATTTTTGTTATCGCTCAGAAGAGTGTGGTTACAAAGGCCCCCCTGTTGCTGACGAATGGGGAAAGCCAACCACTGATCCACTAAAAGACAAATGTGGCAAACGTCTTAGTGATTGTAAGTTACGAAAAAACGAATCACGTATAGGCGCGTTTGTCTCCACTTCCCGTATTGGTAATAATTAACTCCCTCCTAAGGTGTTTCTTATGATAGAGCAAGCAATTTTGGCGCATGCGAAAGAGCAAGCGCCATCGGAGGCGTGTGGCTTATTGGTAAGTACCGCACAGGGTGAACAGTATTTACCTTGTGTTAATCAGCACACTGATCCGAAAAACTATTTCACGATTTCTTTTGATGATTTTATTCGAGCCGAACAGCAGGGCGAGGTGATAGCCGTTGTACACAGTCACCCTGATGGTCAACCTTATCTCAGCACCTTAGATCGACAACTGCAGGTGAACAGTGCATTGCCGTGGTGGGTGGTTTGTAATGAAAAAATTCATTGTTATCAGCCAGTATCTCATCTATTAGGTCGCCATTTTATTCATGGCTCAACCGACTGTTATGGGTTGTTTCGTGATGCTTATCATTTGGCAGGACATGATCTGCCTGATTTTGAGCGACAAGATAATTGGTGGCGCCAAGGTAAAGAACTGTACCTCGATAATATGATAAGCAGTGGTTTTCGGCAGGTAAAAAAAGAAGCGCAACCCGGCGATATTATTTTGTGTTGCTATGCCAGCTCTCGTGCCAACCACGCGGGGATTTATTTAGGCAATCAAACGATTTTACATCACATTCCAAACCAACTTAGCAAACGCGAGGAGTATAACGAACGATGGCAACGAATGACGCACTCAATTTGGCGTTACCGCGATTGGCAACCTTCCGACTTTACGGGGATTTGCAACGATTTGGACGTCGCTTTGATTTAAATGTGAATACTGCTTCTGAAGGTCTTCACGCGCTTTTTATTCAACTTCCAGCATTACGCTTAGCTATTCGTGATGGTTGGTATCAAGTGCGCATTGCGGGTACTGATATTTCCCCACAAGACATTAACCAAAGATTCAATGAAACCTTACCTGATAATGCAGTAGTTCATATTGTGCCGAAATTATCAGGGGCTAAAAATGTCGGTGTTTTTCAATTTATTGCAGGTGCTGCTTTATTTTCATTGGGATGGTGGGGGCCAGCGTGGATCTCCGCAACAGTAGCGACTTCTTTGATGGCGGGTGGTGCAGCTATGATGATTGGTGGTGTCGCTCAAATGCTGATCCCGTCTCCAAAACCTCCCAATCTATCTCGTGGTGATGAAGAAAAAGGCAATACTTATTTTAGCAATCTTGATAATGCCGTTGCACAAGGAATGCCGGTGCCCATTGCCTACGGCGAAATTATGTGTGGTTCACGCGTCATTTCACAATCTGTTGAAATTATGGATGACAGTGATGGCGAAGATATCGATGCCGGCAAACACGGTGGTTAAGAGGAGCTTGTATTATGGGTAAAGGTGGTGGCGGTCAAAGAACACCGTATGAGGCACCAAACGATTTAACATCACGACAAAAAGCCTCATTAATTGATTTAATCAGTGAGGGACCGATTGAAGGTCCTATTCATATTCAAGGCTCGATGGATGATTTAGGGTGCATTTATTTAGATGATACGCCGGTGATAGATGGATCTGGCAATAGCACGATTAATGGAATGTATGCACAATGGCGGGCGGGTACCTTAGAGCAACCGGCAATGAGTGGTTTTACCGCGTCTGCGAATGAAGTGCCAGTGGGGATTGAGGTTAAATATAATTCCCCTGTCACTCGCACTATCACCTCGCCCAATATTGACCGCTTACGCCTAACCTTTGGTACGCAATCACTGGTTGAAACTAAAGATAATGGTGATCGAGTACCTACATCTGTTCAATTACAGATCCAAATCCAGCGCAATGGGGTATGGATAACAGAGAAAAACGTCACGATTAAGGGTAAACGCTCTAACTCTCCGTACTTGATGGCGGTTATTTTAGATGATTTGCCCCCAGTTCCGTTCAGTGTGCGCATGATCCGTATCACTCAAGACAGCACTTCTGACAAAATTCAAAATAATACCGTTTGGTCGAGTTATTCTGAGTTAGTGGATATTTCACAAACCTATCCGGGTTCTGCTGTTGCAGGATTAATGTTTGATAGTGAGCAGTTTGGCAATAAATTTCCGCGCCGTAATTATTTAATTAAAGGGCGTATTATTCAGGTGCCGAGTAATTATGATCCAGATAAACGAATTTATTCTGGGATTTGGGACGGTACCTTTAAACCGGCATTTACCAATAATCCAGCATGGGTATTATGGGATTTGTTAACTCATCCTCGTTATGGCATGGGGAAACGCTTCAATATTAGTGAGGTTGATAAATTCGCCTTATATGCGATAGGACGTTATTGTGACGAACAGGTTGATGATGGTTTTGGAGGAAAAGAGCCACGTATAACCTGTAATGCTTACATTACGGATATGCGTAAAGCCTATGATGTGATGGCAGATATGTGTGCCATGATGCGCATTATGCCAGTCTGGAACGGACGAACATTAACCTTTATTCAAGACAGACCGTCTGATGTAGTATGGCCTTATACTAATGCCAACGTAATTGATGGCAACTTCCAATACAGCTTTAGCGCATTAAAATCGCGTCACACTGCCGTCGAAGTTCGTTTTATTGATCCAAACAATGGTTGGAAAACCAGTGTTGAGCTAGTTGAAGATGATGCTAGCATAGCGCGCTTTGGACGCAATGTGATGCGCGTCGATGCATTTGGTTGTACTAGCAGAGGTCAGGCTCATCGTCATGGTCTTTGGTTGTTAACTACTGAGAAATTAGAAACTCAAACGGTTGAATTTAATATCGGTAGTGAGGGGCTACGTCATATGCCGGGTGATATTATCGAAATTGCTGATAATAATTACGCGGATAATCAAATTGGTGGACGTCTAACACATATTGATTATGCCTCTCAAACATTAACCTTAGATCGCAATATCGACACACCCAAAAGTGGTAAATCAAGTGTCACACTCATCAATGCTCAAGGTGATCCGCAATCTTATGAAGTGGTGAGCTATCCCGCATCTAATCAAATAAAGCTGGATACTTTGCCGTTAGGGTTACAAGAAGGCGGAATTTGGACATTAACACTTCCGTCTTTACGTCGGCGATTATTTCGTGCCATCAGCTTGGCTGATAACGGAGATGGCAGCTTTACGGTTATTGCAGTGCAACACACGCCCGAAAAAGAGGCTGTTGTTGATAAAGGGGCTAAATTTGAGCCAAAACCTGATACGCCACTAGGTGGATTTATTCCACCGGTTGAAAACCTTTCTGTGGATATCGAATCAGATACAAGTGCATGGCAAGTAGAAGCCAGTTGGAATACACCTTATTCCAGTCGAGGGGTAGATTTTTTATTAAAACTAACCACTGGTGATCGCATTGTCGGCACCGCCTCAACCACGGATACGATATATCGTTTTGGTGGTTTGCCTCAGGGGAATTATGTTTTATCCGTCCTGCCTCAAAATGATCGGAAACAAAAAGGCGAGGTGGCCACAACTTCATTTGCGATTAATCCACCATTACCACCCAGTTATATTGAGGTTGAGTCGGGCTATTTTAGTTTAGGGATTATTCCGCGATCTGGTGGTCAAAATAGCTTACGAGCACAGTATGAGTTTTGGTTTTCAGAAAAACAGATCACGGATATTCGTGATGTGGAAAATCGTGCTGAGTATTTAGGTATTAGCTCTATGTGGGTTATACAAGGACGTAACCTAAAGGCAGGACATACCTATTATATTTATGTTCGCAGTATAAACGCGGTTGGAAAATCGGTATTTGTTGAGGCTAAAGGGGAACCTGATAGTAATACTAAAGAAATACTCGATGAGTTAGACGGCCAATTCATGACAACAGAGGCAGGCAAACAACTTGACGAAAAACTGAATTGGAATACGGAGTCTATTGCTGAACTAACTAATGCCACCTATTCGCTATCTACGGATGTATTGCGATATTCCGCTAATGCTCAAGCCGGTATTACTCAACTACAACAACTCCGAGTTTCTGATAATGAAGCATGGGCGCAGGATATTAAGCGTGTATATGCATCAATAGAGGATAACGATAAAGCCTTACGTGCAGAAATTAAAGAAACTCAAACATCAATAACCGAGTTAAACAAGGCGTTCGGTCAAACAACTACGGAGATCCGCACAGAGTTAAAAACAACCAATGATGCAACAAATAAACGCATTGATGATACCAACCAGAAGTTAGGTAATACAGATAAAGAAGTCGGCCGTATTCGTGCAGATGTTGCGACCAACAAAGAGGCGATATCTGAAACGAATAAAGCCATGGCTAAATCCGAAGAACAGGTACAAGCGCAATTCGGCAAACAGCAGGGCATGATTAACCAAAAAATGCAGGCTGAATTTAGTCAAACCGGTGACGGTGTAGTTACCCATTCCATCAACATTACGATTGTTCATAACAACGTGAAATACAATGCAGCAGGGCAAGTAATTAGTGCTCAGGTTAAGAACGGCAAGCTTGAAAGTTTCATTGGCTATAACGCGAATAACTTTGCTTGGTATAACCCTGTAAATGGCAAGATGGAATTATTCATGTATGCCAAAAACGGGCAGTTCTTTATCAAAGAGGCGTTTTTAGATAAGGCTTCTATTCGTGAAATGGTTCTTTCAGAGTCAATAAGATCAGATAATTATGTGCCGGGTAAATCTGGATTTATTATTGACGTTAAAAATAACAAACTGGAAATGTATGGTGGTAATGGCGGAACAACATTAACCAATCAAAATTTATATGTAAAAGATGAAACTGGGTATAACGTTGTTATTATTGGTGATATCACAAATGAGCGATAATTATGGAATGGTAATCAAATCTAAAAAATATGGAATTAATTTATTAAATACATCTGATAGAGTCGGCCGAATTGTTGGTTGGCATGATATTACTCCTATACCACTTATGACTAAAAAAACCTTTAGTTATGACCATTCTGATCTAAATAAATATGGAGAAGTATTTGCTTGGTTTGGGACTTCCTTTATGAGAGGGTTAGCCGGAGATGTTACTTTAAATATTAATAACGGGGTAATTATTCTTGAACTCGATAATGTTTATAGAAATGGCTTAATCGATATATATGATGACATCATTAGGTTATATTATGGAGTATATTGATGGGTAAATATGGCATTATTATAAAAGGAAAGGATCGCCATGTTCAAATAGATAGTTTTAATACGGTTATGAACTGTATTAGAAAGCAGACTGTTGTAATGAAAGGCGGGATAGTATCTGGAAATCAAGGATATTATACTGAATTACCGAACACCCCACATTTATCTACAAAGTTATTTGCTGTATCACCTAATAATGTTTTTGTTAAAGTTATTGGGGGAGCCATAAAAGGAAGTGATAAAAATATCCAGATATCCCAACCTTATAATGACTCTTCGGGTAGTGTTGATGTATTTGAATTTGGTGATTTTCCGAATAATATTTTTAAAGAAAAATATGGAGTCGTTATAAAAAATAGTAGTACAAAACAGACTGTTTATAACTCTAATTGGGGGGTGCTAAAAATAGTAGGATATTTTATTGCATCATGGAAAGAAGATATTGATTATCAATTACCAAATATAAAAGATTTAGCTTTCGTTTTTGGTGGCGGAATGGGAGGAATATGGGAAGATGGATTTGAAGGGGCTTGGATGGATACTTTTATTAAAAGAGTGGGAAATACGTTACAAGTAAGATATAAAGAAGCTGTTCTTTGGGGCACAGGCAGTGCAAATCGTGATTTATCTAGATTTCCATCTACTTGCTTAATAATAGATGTGAGCGATATTAAGAAGGTATTATGAAAAAAATAATTTTATTATCTATTGCGGTATTTATTTCAGGCTGTGCTGATAGAAAACCTATAAATTATCAGACAGTGGAGTGTGTTGGTTTAATTAAAATACAGACTATTGAAAAATATCAGAGTTTTAAATTAAGTCGTTATAATAATGATAATAATATGTATTTTGGATACGGTAAAGCAGGTTTATGGCAAGGCGGTTGGGTTAGCTCTGATATGTTTGACAAAATATATTGCAAAGATAATTCACCTATAAAAAAATAAATTTAGGAAATAAATCATGATATACACAACAGGCACTGTTAGCACAGTGTCAGGGTCTGCTATTGTCTCTGGCACAGGAACTAAATGGACCGTAAATAATCCTGCTATTCGCTCAGGAACCATTATTTTAATTAAAAATGGTAACGCTAATTTTATTTACATGGTGGATAGAGTTAATAGCGATACAGAATTAGTCATTTCACAACCGGCTACATTTACCGTAAAAAACACTAGTTACAGCATTAATCTCACTGAGCCGAACTCATACAGCGACGCTAATAATCGTATGACCGCTATTGCATCAGATACGACGTATTTTCTGCGAGCAATGGATCAATGGATGATGAATAACGGTGTGGTAACAGTAGAGCTATCTAATGGGCAAAAGGTCACTCTCGATAGCATTAAGAAAATACAGGGGGATATTGCCAATAAGCTAGATGCAAAGAAAGGTGGCATTCAGTGGGTAGATGGTGAAGTTCGATTTACTGATGCTGTAGGAACTGTTTCTCGTGACGAAAAAAATGCCGCATGGTTATCTTTAACTAGAACAGAGCCTGATATATATATTAAAAGAAATGGAGTTGCTGATACATATAAGTTTCCAGATACTCGAGGGGGAAAGTTATTATCTTCAAGTAAAATATATGATTATAAAAATCCGGTTATTGTAGAAAAAGACACTAGCCTTGCTTTACAGTGCTACCATGATTTTAGAAAACACTATATGGGACTTAGGGATATAATTTCTTATCCATTTGGGTATTCATCTGGGTTTGTTGATTATAAAACCTTATTTGGTGGTACTTCTACAAGAGCCGTAGGGTTAGTTAACTTTAGAAACTGGGGTGATAAAAGCGGGCACGGCTCTTGTTTTCAGTTGATGTCTATTGGCGGTGATGGGGTGGATGGTTACACAGGGCTGTACTGCAGGCAAGGTATCACTGGTAGTGAACAGTACCCAGAAGCTATTCCAAGTGTATTTAAGCTATTGGATAACCGTCAGGTAGAAGGTGTGGATAATGCCATGCTTAATAATACAAACATGCCTACTATGTTTTTCCGTCAAGGGGGTGGCGCTGGAACAAGTGATTGGTTTAGCGGTTGGGGTTCTGGAATAAATTTAAAATACGACTGGAATAATTCGGTAAAAATTTTCTTTCATGGTTCATCTGGTGTTCCCACTATCGCAACAAAAAGAGGTAGTGATATTTGGTGGAATGTTTTATTAGGTTCTGCAAATACAACGGTTGATAGTAATGGGTTTGTTAAAAAGGCCTCCCCAATCATTAACATCAATCCCGACGGCACATTCACCACTAACGACGAATCAGAAGGCGCTACAGTTACTCGAGTAGCTCAGGGTGAATATCTTATCGAAGGCGTTTTAGGCTTTAACTCAGATGCAGGTTGGGGCGGTGTTGATGGTGGTATTGAAATTCCACTCGATGTTAATAAACAGCCGTTGATATGGGTAGACTCTAAAGTTATGGAGGACGGTTCTATCCTCGTGAGAACGTATCATCGAACTCACCCTAACGCACCTGAGTTTGCCAATAATAAAATTGACGGTTACAAAGATGGAGACCCAATTGATATCCCTGATGGTCGTTTCATTTCCGTTCGTGTACAGATGCCTGAGCAATCCATCTATAACGTGAGAGTGCGTGAGATGGAAGAGGCGCAGAAAGTGGAACTCAGACAAAAAGAAGAAGAAAATCAGGACACCAATTATAAATAGAGCTTTATCAAAATAATAATTTAGCAGTAACTGCAGTTGGGTGGTATGATAGCATCTTGATTTTAGAGGAGTATATAGTGGAAAAGTTAGCGCAATATAATAAATATTTAATGAAAAACATAAAGTCACTAGATGCTAACTTTTTCCCTAATTTAGTTGATCTTAATTCAATAGATAAAATTCTGCGTTCTATTCTACCATTAGAAGAAATGAGAGAGGCCGGTTGCTTTTTTACAGGTGAAGATTTATCAGTTAAAGCAATAGACTCTTTCTGTAAATCGATATCTTCACAATCTATTATATTAGATCCTACTTGTGGAGCTGGTAATCTCCTAATTGCTTGTTCACGAAAACTAAAAATTGAGGTTACACTTTCAAAAACATTACAATTATGGGGAAATATACTAAGGGGCTATGATTTGTATGCTGCATTCGTTACAACGGCAAAGCTAAGAATAATTATTGAAGCTCTGAGTAGAGGAGCGCATAGTGATTGTAATATTGATGAGGCTCTAGATTTACTGCCATTTATTCAGACTAGAGATGCAATGACAGTAACAGCCAAAGATGTAGAAAAAATAACTCATGTAATAATGAATCCCCCGTTTAATAGTTGGTTATCACCTAGGATTAACTACTGGAAGCAAGGGAAAGTAAATTCTGCTGGTATTATTCTTGATCATTATATTAGAATTTTACCTAACCATTGTAATATTAGTGCGATCTTACCTGATGTTTTAAGAAGCGGTAGTAGATATCATCATTTTAGAGATTTTATATCTTCAGAAATGAAGGCTACGTGTGAAATATATGGGCGATTTAATTCACAAACAGATGTAGATGTTTTTATTTTGTCTGGTATAAAAACTGAAAATAATTTAGAAAAAATAGAATGGGTTGTTGATTTAGGTAATTACACCCCTTTATCTAAATTTTTTGATGTTTGCATTGGTCCTTTAGTTGCTTATAGAGATCCTGAAGAAGGTAATGAATACCCTTATTTCCATGCTAAAAATAGCCTTGTATGGGAAGAAATATCTACATCAACTGAAAAACGCAGATTTCAGGGGAAAGTTTTAACACCACCTCTAATCTTAATAAAAAGAACATCTAGTCCATCAGATAAATTTAGAGCGTCAGCTACTTTGATAAATTTATCAGGTCCCGTTGCAGTAGAAAATCACATGATTGTTTTAATTCCTAAGACTGGGAAGCTAAGTGATTGTAGAAAATTAATAAAAATACTTAAGTCAGAAAAGACAAATGATTTTTTAAATTCAAGGGCAAGAATGAGGCATCTTACTGTGAGTATAGTAAAAGATATCCCCATTGATTAAACTAAATTAATTATTACAATCTTTTAAATATTCTCGGTTAGAGGCTGCGTTTTTTATAGTTCTGTTGACTACTTCCAACATTTCTATAATTTCTTCTTTTATATTATCATAGGCGCTGGTAATATCTTGAGAATTAAGTCGTTCACCATGAGCAATACAGTTTCTATTATTTAATAATACTTGATCTATAAAATTGCTTTTTAGTTCAAGATCATTAAATTTTAAACCTAATTGTTCCATGATGTTTCTAAAAACGTCTGATTTTAAATTAGAATTTGTTTTGACTATATGTTTTTCATTAATGTTAAAGTTACAATTTAACCCATATGAAATATATTCATAAATTTCTTTTTGAGAGGAATATTCTTTTATAGAAAATCCTTCTTCAAATCTACTTCTTAGGCTAATATGTTTGAAATTATCTTTCATCTCAATATATTTAGGTGATATTGAATTTAAGTACGTGAGATATATTTCGGATGCATTTTTGACATGCCCCTCCCAATGAGAGTACATCAATGCTATTGCAGCTCTCATTAAAGTTATTTTTGCACTCTTTCTAGAAGATGAAACTTGCCCAACTATTGTACTTATTTCATGTTTTCTCCATGCTAGATCTTGATCTAATGCATTATCTAGTTCATATAAACTTCTAATCTTCACTGAATTAATTCCTTTCCTAGATTAATCATTGCGACCATTCTATCTAGTGGTCGGGTGTTTTTTTCTAAGATATTGATAAAATCAGAATGTGAGGATATTTGTGTACTGGCAGATATTATTTTTTCTATTAGCTCTGATTCAATATAGCTAGGGTTCTTTTCTATATAAAACGAAACAGCTGTGGATAAAGCTTCATAAACTGGGATTGATATGGGACCTTCTAACCGTTTCTTTTCTGGGTTGTATTTTTTGAAGACATTATCTTCAAGAGATTTATTCAATAAGTAAAATGTTTTATCAAAAATTGTTTTTTCATGCTGATAATCAATAACAGTGGCTTTCTTAGAAAAAATACGATTTAGTTCAGCATCTAAGTATGGGCCTACATCTGAATGTAGTTTACGTAATGGTTCACTATAATGTCTTTGAATTATAAAACGTAAAGCTAATTCTTGATTATATCTTTCTTGTTCTAATCTATTGGAAATAGGAGTTGTTGTATAGAAGTCTTCGTTTTTAGATATTTCTTGTAACCACTCAAATGCATCTGAATTTATCATAAGCAGCATACAATTACGGACTTCTTGATCTGATAACTTTGATCCGCCAGTATTTAATCTTTGAAATAATTCGAACTTGGTATCATCTTGGCTTTCGCGTTTAATTATTTTTATATCAATTTTTTCTCGTTTAAAAACTCGTTTAATATCAAGATCTAATTCATTACTTTTATCATCAGGTTTATTCCATGCTTTTCCTGATAGTGAAGGTAAATATTTTGTAGATAATAGTTCTAACGCTGGTAATTTATCTCCATTTTCATCCCTTAATTCCCCCATGAAGGAAAATATAGTCGATAATCTTTGTAATCCATCTACGACATCCCATACACCATCCTGTCTCTGAGATACAAAAATAGATGGTAATGGAATACCTAACAATATAGACTCGATTAACTTACTTTTTTGTTCAGGTGTCCACCTATAAACCCGTTGGAATTCAGGATGAATTTCAAGTTCTTCATCAATATATAAGTTTACAAGCTCTCCTATTGACATAGGGTATGAATCTGCATGAACTTGTAGCCTAGCGTTGTTTATTTCATCAATCAAAGACATTTTATATACCTTAAATAGTAAGCCATCACATATTTTTATAATCTTAACAAATGATACTGAATATATACATATTATATAAGGATCTTTTTAAAGCCAACTCATGGTTATCAAAACCAATAAAAGTATTATGGTAATCAATTAGTTATAAAAAGGTATAAACATGGTCTTTTTAACCAAATAAGAGTAAATTTATCTTAATAAACAAATAGTTAATAATGGTTGATTTATATAATGCTACGCCATATGGGTTGGACAGAAGCCGCTGACTTAATCATTAAAGGTATGGAAGGCGCAATCGAAGCGAAGACCGTTACTTATGATTTCGAACGTCTAATGGACGGCGCTAAATTGCTGAAATGTAGCGAGTTCGGTGACGCGATTATCAAACATATGTAATTGTTGATTTGATAAATAGTTAACGGGAGCTTATTAGTTCCCGTTTGTTTTTTGTACTATAAAATTATTCCCCAAAACCCCACCAAAACTATTCCCCAAAACAGTACAATTAAAAATGTGGATTATCTGAAGTGATTTCTGAGAACAATGCGTGGTGTGTGAACTTAATTGATACTATTCAAGGTAATTCAGCAGAATATGAGCTCTATGTATTTGTGAAGTCTTCTTATCATATTTCACTTCATCCTCAAAAATGGGGAATTCAAATTTATCATAAAGGTGTTATTACACACGCTTCAAGCCAAAGACCGCTTAATTTATTAGAGGGAAATAACTTTGTACTCACAGGAAATAATTGGAATGGCGTGGATGTCGGTTTCCCCTGTACGGTATTAATCACAATAATTGGGCATATTGGGATGATGGATTCGATGGGAGGAAAAACAATTAGGGTAACCCTCTGTGGGCGAGGTAACCGCATTATTCCTCATTCGATGATAGTCTCCGGACAGATGTCAACAACCTCACTAGGTAAGCAGTATTTTTATATTGATGTGAGGGAGTATGGTGGGTGATAGGAATAGTTTAGTTGGTTAGTTTAGTTGGTGAGGATGAAAAGTTGCTAAAAAAGGATATATTTGTTGGTGGTCGACTTTGTGCCAGAAGCGGGCATTGCTAAGTTCAGAACGTACTAAGCGGTAGGGGCTAGTTAGGTGGATGTGGCAATTAAAGGACAACTTACGATGGAGGCCAGAAAAGTTAAACTGGAAGCGCGTGTGCGATTTGAAAGGAACAACCCAATTCTAACAATGCTCTGGGATTGGAAATATAAGGGCCAAAAGCTGAGTTACAACAGGGGGGGAGTTGTAGCAGGACTATGAAAGAGACATTGTGGATTTTTTGTGTGATCCAAATGGGGCTTTTGGAAAAGGGAGTTGATGATGGAGCACCACAATGAAATTTTTTGAAAAATCAATTTTGAACTATTCAGGTGTGCATTCTGATGTATCAATAACAAACCACCAGATTGGCCTCCGGCAGTTTGCGCATTTATGCAATAATATTTTTCATGTGTAGCCAAAATAGTGAGTTATGAAATTAGCTAATGTTTTTGAAATAAATCGTTTATATAGCTTTCGCTATGTTCTTTTTCATCTCTGCGACTATAGAAGAGCTCTCTTTCATCGTCATCATAATCATAAAAGTCAGAGAGGTGTGCAGATGCATCGACTTTACTATACATATATTCAATTTCATTGTCCTCAAAGGGAAGATCGTATTCATTAATTAAATCATGTAGCATGTCATATGCAATGTCATCAGCTTTAGATCTTTCGTCATAATTTTCGTGCCAATATTCTTTGATATGTTCCATTAGTTCCTGAGTAACTTCCTCTTCTTTTATTGTAGGTCGAAGATTGATTAAGTGTGCTAAGGGGAGGTAATCGTCATGGCTGAGAGTATATCTCCAACTAGACCTCATGGCATAATTTATAAAGTCAGAGATGAATTGATCGGAAAATAGACTTGGATTATTTTTTACAGCCCATAACACGCACTCACCAACTTCGTAATCGTAAGTTAGATATTCTTCTTTAATGTTTAAAAATAAGCTCGGATAGACCATTCTATTTTTATTGGTGGAGATTAAATTGGAATGTATGACCGAATGAAGAAGATGAATTGAGTAATCATTTAAGCATTTAAGATCAACGGCATTGAGTACTGACTCAAGTACTGAAACAAATACATCTGAATTGATTTTCCTATTGCTGTGCAAAGAGAATAAAGTGTTAATTGATTGATTTGTTTTAAGAGCTGAAAAGTAAAGTGAAAGAGAGGTTTCATCAGTAGCATAGCGATTGATGATATAGTCAGACACTGATGGGTTGAATGGTGTCAATCTTATCATTACATTTTTATTTAGTGGTGTTAGACTTCTATTAAGTGTTGATTTTATTGACTCTTTTATGTATTCATCTATTTTATTTACTTTGGAGTAAAAGTTATTTTTATATTTGATATTGAAAACGCGTTTTAATGCATTTTTACAATCCTGTTCTTCAATGTTATTAGCATTAAAAACAACCAAGCAAACTAGATCAAGGACTTCCTCACGTGTTTGATTATTGAAACAGTGCGACCAGATCATTTCAGGATTGTCTAATGAATTTTCGATATATGACCAAAAATTCGAACTATCGATTCCTGATATTCTATCGCTATCTGTAATAAACGATATAAGCCGTGGGTTAAAGTTTGGATGATGTATTATTTTCCAATAATTACGATTATCATAAAAAGTATCAATGTACTCCTGCGATAATGAACTATGCCAAACATGATTGTAAAGTATATCAGCCTTTTCTATATCACTAAGATCTGATACATTTATCTCAAGTTCTTTTTTTTCAATTTTTTCTATATTAAATAAATCACTGAGATTTTTAGCTCTGTTTAATATATTGGTTCTTGACGTTAAAATCATCTTTTTGTTTTTGTCGGTAATGATTTTTTTAATAAACTGAACAATTTTAGAATCAGAGTTTCTAGTGAAAATTTCTAAAAGAGTAGCGCCGAGAAAATCATCAAAATAGAAAAATTGCTTTCTCTCTTTAAAATATATAGATTCTATTTCCGAAATTGATCCTTCAATGTGGTAAATTTCATAGCCGCGATTACAATGCATAAGCATCACTTGTTTTGCAAGAGTGGTTTTACCAACGCCAGGTAAACCAGTTATAATTACAACTTTATTTTCATCTAAAATCTCTAACGCTTTTTTTAATTGCTTGGTTTCGATGAATTTGTATGATTCTTTCCTAGCATCTTCAATCAGGAAGTTACTATTTTGAATCGCAGCATTATTTAGTACACTCATTAAAAAATTTGTACTGGAAAGCCAAAGTTTGTAATGGTTCCGTTCTATATCGGGGTAAAGTGTTAAAAGATCATTTAGATGCTCAGGACCAATGATGTCATTATTGCTTAGAATGTAAGGATTAAATAAATCGAAGATTTCTTTTTTATTAGCAGGGGATAAACCAACGCTTGTGATGAAAATGTATCGATTAGGTTTTAAGTTTTCAACTTTTGCAACTTCTTCGCTTTTAAGTTTACTTAATAATCCACTATAACCAGTTTTAACATAGTGTTTAACTTGGATTATTACTTCGCCAGAGTGATAAAAACGACCATCAATTCCACCATCTTTTCCTGATTTAAAACGCTCAATAAGTATATTTTCTCTCTTGCTTAAGAGGTCTGTAGCTAGTCTTTCAAACTCTTCATTATTGAGTGCTCTGAAATCATAGTTTGTCATTGGAGTTCTTAATAATCGACTGAAAATGATAGCAATGTTACATGGTGTAAAAATCAAAAAAAAGTGGAATGATGATAGATTGTTATATTTATAGAGTTCATAAGGATTAAATTGTGATTTAGTGCAAAATTGCACAATTTTTCAAGGTAACTAAATGATGTGTCGCGTCGTATATGGCGCAGTTTTTCCGCCCTTCAGAAATAGTGCTGGATATTCTAACAGAAGGTCAGAAAGGAGCGTTTACCAAAGAGGATGGCGAGAAGGTTATTGACGAAACGGGGAAGCGGGTTAAGTAATCTGCCTGCCCACTTCAGAATATAGGACGTCTGTATGGGCGTTCGGTTTTCGCTCATAGCTGTCTTTTGAGTTCTGTATACGGAGGTTTGGTGACAAAAGCGGAATAGCTAACAGCACTTAGTGTTGATTAACGGGGAGCAGGTTACTATCGATAATTCCGCTTGCTGATGTATGAAACGTACTGATAACCTTGATTTGTTGTACTTACTTAATTAATACATCAAACATTATGGATGATCATTATGTCACGTAGCTTATACCCAACTACCTTGTTTCATTTTACTAAAGAGTTAGAAACCTTATTTAAGATACTTGAATCAAGCAATTTTCGAATTTCTTTCGCTAAAGAATTTATACAAGGCCCGCACACAAATAGAAATATTGCCATACCGATGGTTTCATTTTGTGATATTAGGCTAACACAGCTTAATCAGCATACTGAAAGTTATGGTCATTATGGCATCGGATTATCCAAAAGTTGGGCAAATGAAAATGGGCTAAACCCAGTGATTTACATGTCCAAATCCTCTTCTGTTTTCGATAATTACAATCTAGAACTTAGGAAGTTAAAAAAAGAAAACAAGAAGTTACATAAGTCTTTAGAAAAAATTAAGTTATCAGGAACAGATGCTCAAATTAATAATGCAAAGCGGAAATATCAAGCGGCGAAACGTAATTACAATAAAATTATAGATCCTTTGCGATACATGAAAAATTACCAGGCAACTTTGAAAAGAAGAAATAGGTCAGAGCAACCAAACTATATTTTTGCAGATGAGAGGGAGTGGCGATTTGTTCCGGATATAGAAATGTCAAAGGGAAAGTCACTGATCGTTGCTGGACAAAACATAGTAACTCAAGATGACAAGAGAAAGTACAACGAAGAATATGAAAGCATCAGGTTGCCTTTTTCTCAAAAGGATATTAAATATATAATTGTTAAGCATGAAAGTGATGTTGAAAAGATGATGGATTTTCTGTGTTCAAAAAATATATTGTTTCCAAGGGTTCTTTCAACCGAATTGATAGCGAATGATATGTAATTTAAGCCCCGCTTGGGGCTTAAATTACATATACAATGCTTCCTTTTTGATACATCATCGTATTCTTATTGTGTTTAACACTAAAATTAACCTGCTCTCCGAGTTTCACATAGACCGCTATTAGCAATGTCAACTGTTCGCTCAAAGCTGATAAACACGTTCGAAAGGTTACATAATAAATTGTTATTTTTTATTTTCAGTTTAAATAAAATACTCTAATTTATTACTAGCTTTAATTATTATAACCAAACTATTATTTTCTATTATTTAATATAAATAATAGGTTTGAATATTTGATAGTAAATCTGATAATTTTTCGAACACTCCAAATCACTTCCCCAAAACCACTCCAACCCAAGCTAAAAATCAACCAGTTACATACAAATCAATATCACATAAAAAATAAATTATCACCCAAATAATTATAATTTATTTAATAAGTTACCTAATTATTATGGGTATAATGCTACGCCACATGGGTTGGACAAAAGCCGCTGACTTAATCATTAAAGGTATGGAAGGCGCAATCGAAGCGAAGACCGTTACTTATGATTTCGAACGTCTAATGGACGGCGCTAAATTGCTGAAATGTAGCGAGTTCGGTGACGCAATTATCAAACATATGTAATTATTGATTTAAGAAATAGTTAACGAGAGCTTATTAGTTCACATTTTTTATTGTCAATTTTGAAATGGTTATCAAATAGTTATCAAAACGAGTTATCAAAATCACCTGAAATTTGAGCAATTAAATCACGATTTTTATCTAATTTTTGGCGTTCAAGTTGTTACCTGATTACTCAGCGTCGAGTTTTGCTTTCCAGCTATAAAGTAATTTATCGGTGATCCCTAAAAAACCTGCCGCTTTTGGAACGCTATAACCTTGTTCGCTGACTAATGCGACCGCTTCTTGCTTAAATCCAGTAGTATAAACACTGTTTGTTCGTTTTTTCATTTAACACTTCAATAGTTAGATTATATTCCATTATTAAAGAGCCCTGTTTGATTAAAGTAGATCAAATAACCCCTAAATTTAATTACTTATAATAAATAAATATTTTTTATTTCTTAATTAAAATTTTTGTTGTAAATAGGCTACTTATTCTAATTTCAATAATCTATTAATGAAAGGTTTAATTTATTTTTCTATCTTTATTTTTAATTATCTTAAAATAATGAAATAGCTGATGTAATCATATTTAAAAGTGATATTATTATTTTAAAATCATTTATATATATTTACATTATTTTTATTTTAATGCTGGAGATACACGTGAATAAAAGAGCACTTTCGACAAAGTATCGAAATTCGATGTATCCATCAATGATAAAAAAAATAGGGGGATACGGTTTATCGTTATTCTTGATACCAATAATATTCTTTCATTCCGCTAATGCGTTAGAGTTATCCGTTCCTATTGGCTCAACAGGTTATTTAGGGGAGGTCACTCCGCCAGTTGGTTCAACAACGAAAAATTATGGGATGGTAAGGTCAGTGCTTGAGGCGAATACACCTTATATAGGTTTTCGGTGGGAGCCTAGTCGATTTGTGATAGGTAAACTGCCTTTTTACCCCGAAATCGGTCGAGTGGGTGTGGCTATCTACAATAAAAGCAATCCCAAAGGGGCCTTTATTGTTTTAGCACCCAGTGGATATGGTACATTGCGTTATAAAAGAGCTAATGGCACATATGAGAATGCGTCATTTTCATTTAGTCGTTCCAAAACCACCGCTATGACAAATATGTATAATAATTTTTCCTCTAATTATGATGAATTAAGTTGGGGTCTTTTGCCCAGACAAGGCAATAGTGATTTTTTCTCAGCACGATACGTAGATGGTAGTGATAAAGTTCATTCGTTAACATTAACAATATCCAGTTATTCCGCGTATGCCATCGGGCCATTAGAGGCCGGTGAATATGCCATGCGTGATGGTTCAAGATTTTATGCCAACATTAGCACTAGTCCAAGTTCTTCTGCAAATTCTAAGACATTATTAAGTTCAACGGATAATGTGAATATTAAAGCACTCAAAGCCTGTGACGTTATCCCCCAAACGTCTACCAATATTCAGTTTCCGACTCAAATCGCGAAAAATTATGCAACACCTACTAAATTAGCAGATAATTTAGCTAGTATCAGTGTCAATTGTCCTTATGCTAATAAAAATATTTATCTCACCCTGAGCCCTTTTAATAATTTAGTCTCAGGCAGTGAAACAGGGATGGAGCTATCCACCAGTAGCACTGAAAATATCACCACACTGCCTTATGTGGTGGCTTCTTTAAAATCTGCACAATCAAGTATTTGTCAAGCCAATGCACAAGAGGCCTTGCGACTCGTCGGTAGTAATAAACTAGCACAACAAAATATGAAGAGTTTTACACAAAACATAATTTTTAACCTTTGTGCTAATGGCAATATCAAAGCCAATAAATATACAGGGGCAATTAATGTAGCAATTTTAATTGAATAGCGGTATTCCGGTATTATTGATAACTGGCTTGCGCACTACATGCTATGTTAAAGAGGAGTTTTGATGATTTAGGTAACATAAAGAAATCATTTAAAAAATATTTAACATCCATTAGGTAGGGTAGTGCAAACTGTACTTGATAGCCATCAGTTAATTGCTGGTGGTTTTTTATTGAAGAAGATTATGTCAGATAAACAAGAGATAGGTGAGTTTATCTACAAAGTCTTTTCAGAGCTATTTTAATATTAAATATTTTTCTCCAACTGATGATATAGTCACTAGTTAATATACTAAGCTTAATAAGCTATTAAAAATAATATCCCTATATTTGTCAATATTGTTTTAATAAATTTAATTTAGGTTTTATTTTAACTTTTGATGCTATTGTTTTGATTTATATGTAGGTACACTCATTATCAACTATATTGCAGATATAAAGATAACTATGTATATGGTGATATTCCAATATATACTTCAGGTGCGCTATTTGAGGGCGATGACTATCTTATCGACGTGAAAGGTAAATACATTGGTCTAAGATTACGGATTGATTGGATATGATGATCCGTAAGGCTGTTGCTAAAGAACCTCATAACTTTTAATTAATAAACTTACTTCTGTGAGCTTATTAATTGGCTTTTTACAATAATGAATAACATAGTTATATAGAGAATGGTATTTATAAACAAAAAATACCCTGTGATTTTTATACTCACAGGGTGTTTAAATGAAGCAAAAATAAAACTTAATTAGATATCAACACGGGGGTTGATAGAGATTTTAATATAACCAATTAGTTAGAAAGCCTCTAATAGTAACTACTAAGTATTGCAATAGATTAAACCAATTTGTCCATAGCATTATTAATGTGTATTAGTTGCAATGAGATGCCAAAGGAGAAATTTAAAATAGCTTCGCCAATAAAATCTAACCCATTAGTAATATCGACACTATTTGCAGCAAGGCGATCACGTGATGATTTATCAACATTTTTTTGTACTGATTAACTATACCTAGTTGGCGAAAAGATAAATAGTACACATTAATATACAAAATACTGTAATTGTATACAGTAAAAGATTGCATTTCGAAAAAATTTGCCTTATCATCTCTAAATAGTGGGCAATTTGTTACTAAGCACACTAAACTTTGTTAAACCTCACTCATTTAGTGAGGTTTTTTGTTATCTGAAATTAGCGAATAACAGGCCTAAAAACATGCCCTAGTTATAAGACTAATTAAGTTAAATGGAAAAAAACTTATCAATAATATAAGGAAATATTTATGGAACACTTTACTAAAAAATCGTTATTTACCTGCGATAAAACTAATGAAAATCTCCCTAATAAACCGGGTGTAATAACACATTGCCAAGAGCTAGCGTCTGACTTAGGGTTAAGCGAAGCTTTTGCGCAATACACAATATCTTATACTTCTTGTGATAGTGTTCATGGAGAAATTATCCGTGAAGATACTGGTGCTGTTTTTATTCCGAAAAGTCAGGCACCTAAAGATGGTTGGCCTGTCATTGTATGGAATCATGGTACGGTAGGGATAGCGCCAACTTGTGCTCCCTCATTAACGCCTAAAAATAGTCGCGTATCGCAATATTTAAATACTTGGCTATCCCTTGGGTTTGCGATTGTTGCACCAGATTATCCAGGTTTAGGCTCATCAGGGTTGCATCATTATATGGATGAAAGAGCAATAGCATGGAGCGCTTTGGATAGTGCAAAAGCTGTCTTGAAAGGTGGGTTTTCGCTAAGTAATCGCTTTATCTTTATGGGGCAATCTCAAGGGGCTCATGCTGCATTTGCCTCTGTCGGCTATCAGCCTGAATATGCACCAGAATTAAATATCTTAGGTGCGATAGTGACAGGGACGCCTTATTTTAGTGATAATCTACTTGAAAACTTTATTAGTGATGGTGTTCAAGATGAAGGTGATAGAAAGCTACCTTACGCGATGTACTTATATCTTTCTGCTGCTGATAAAAATCCAAACTTAAAAGTGGAAGATTATTTCCAAGAATTAGCAATACCTTATGTTGAAAAAGCGAAAACGCTTTGTATCAGTCCATTAAGTCAATTAGTAATGGATAATAAATTAAACGCATCAAATAGCTTAAAACCTAAGTTTTACGAGCTATTAGAGCAAGAAGCGTCAAGTTTAAATTATAGAAAACTTCTTGTTGATAAGCCCGTATTTATAGGGATTGGTTTAGAAGATATTCATGTGTTAACTCGTTGGCAACAAGAGTTTGCAAGAGATGTATTGGAAGCAGGCACAAATGCATATGTATATGAATATCCGAATATTGGTCATTTAGATGTATACAATGTCTCTTTGCGAAATTCAGTGCCTTTTGTATTTGAACTGATGAAAAATGAGCATAGCAAAATAGACTAAAAACTATTTTATAACTGATTAATTTCTATCTTAATCTTATTCTTATCATTTGAATGTGGAAAGATGAGTGATGTGAGATGCCAGATCATGTTTTGGTTAAAGAACATCTGGTATCTCTTTTTATTTTAATTCTTTGATTTAAGGAAATAAAAACTTATTTTTATTGATAAGTTTTTATGATTTTGTCTATATCAATCTTATTGATAGATTTTTTATTCACCAAAAATAAAGTTTGCTATCTGAGTTTTTCTATGGCTTAATGAAGTCACTGGTTTGGAAGTACAGACCTATTTATGTTAGTCAGTTTAAAGTTGTTCCCGTTTAGCGTTATCCTTGATACCACTTCATTGCGAATTCCTTCTAATTAATTCCCATAAGTAAAAATACCAAACAAACCACATATGCCTTATGGCAAATTAAATAAATTAAAGGAAATTCTATGTCTAATTCAATGACTGGTACAGTAAAATGGTTCGATGAAGGTAAAGGTTTTGGTTTTATTACTCCAGCAGATGGCAGCAAAGATGTATTCGTGCATTTCTCTGCAATCCAAAGTGATAACTTCAAAACATTAGCTGAAGGCCAACAAGTTTCATTTACCATGGAAAATGGTATGAAAGGCCCAGCAGCAGGCAACGTGGTGGCTCTCTAAAGGCGCTATTACAATTCGCCTCTATTTTAAATGCCCAAGTTGTCGCGGTTCACAATATAGAACATCACAATTTGATGTTACAGTGAACAATCCACACGGCGCAAAATGTATCTTTTGCAAAAGTGTGATGACAGCTCAAATGAGCTAAGCATTAAATAGTTGAATATACAAAGCCTCGCTTCGGCGGGGTTTTTTGCTATCTATAATCTTATATTGACTAAAGATAAAAAATTTAGATTTTAGGGCTTGAAAAATACTTGCTCGTTCATATTTATATATTGGGCCAATCAGATATCGCCCATAATTCAATAAATACTGAAGGAGGAATTATATGCCTAATATTAAACCTTTTTCATTATTCCCAACTTTATCTGACAATCTACTTTCAAACCGTTTTGATCAGATAGATCGCCTGTTTAGTCAGTTAACAGGCAGTAAACCAATTTCATCACCGACTCAGACTTATAATCTGAAACAGATTGATGATAACCATTATGAACTAACAGTGAGTGTGCCTGGATATCAAGAAGATGACTTATCGGTTTCATTGAAAGGAAGTCGCTTATTGATTGAAGGGAAAAAAGAAGAAAAATTAGAAGAAGACAATGATAAATGGATCCACCGAGGTATATCTCAAGGGCAGTTTACATTGCAGTTTGACCTCGGTAAAAATGTCAAAATAGAAAAAGCCGATTTATCAAGTGGACTTCTGACCATTGCTATTGAGTATGAGTTACCTGAAGAAGAAAAACGGCAAACAATAGCGATAGAAAATAAAGATAAAAGCTAATTTAGTGAGATAGCTTAAATAAGATTAAGGCTGCACATAATGTGTAGCCTTAATTTTTTGTAATAGCCTATAAATTATAATATTTGAATAAAGAAGGGCAAAATAAACCAGATGCTTAAAGAAGTGCAAGCTTACACTAGAAAAATGGATTGGGTGTTTATGGCTCGCAATAGATACACTTAATCGTTGGAGTATATGTGTTCATAACAAACCTCTTTAAGAGGGGGCACTTTATGTGAACGCATAATGAGATTTAACCATGATAGTTTATACAGTAGTAAATGTTTAAAAGATTAAATACTGTTGATACAAGAAAGTGTGTCAAAAAATGATATAGATATTTATACTAAATATTTAAAAGATAAGTTATTAGTAAATAATATACCAGTTTTTATTTATTATCTAATATAGAAATGAGTTTTCTATTATTAAAATAATGACTTCAGAATAAAGAAACGATATGATTTATTTTATTTAAATAGGAACTGTTATGAAAAAGCCACTTTCTTTATGGATAACTCAATTTTTGATTGTCTGCTGTATTATACTGATATTATATTTTTTTATAACCAATGCATCACTGTTATTAAATTTGTATAGTTTTGATATGCCCGCTGAGATAAAGATAGAAATTTATTTATGGAGTTTTATTCGTTTGTTAGTTTTAATTATACAAATATCAGCGCTTTACTTTTCCTTTAGGTGCGATAAAAGGGCGCGGGTATTGACTATCTTAGCTTGGCTACCAATCATTATCGTCATGTTATGGAGCAATTTCCATGATGGGTTAACTTCTTTGAACGAAAGTGGTATAAGCTATGATAATGATGCTCAAAGATCTGGAGGGATTATAGGTAAACTTATTCTGGCTGGATTATCCCTTTGGTTGACATCTATTATATTATTTTCAAAAAAATTAAAGCGTTATTTTCTATTTGAGAAAAGTGAATGATTTTTTTGACTACAAAAATGGATGGCTCAATAACCATCCATTTTTATTGCATAAAGATATCTTGGTATAAATAATTATTAACTAAAGTATAAATACATAATTATTAGAAATAATATCTGTATACTACTCCACTTCTTGTCGTGACAAGATATTAGGTAAATTTATTTCTATCCAATCCGCAAGAAGCGTGAGTTTCTCACTTATTTGCTCACCAAGATCTGTCAAAGAGTACTCTACATGGGGTGGAACAACAGGATATGACATTCGGTTAATAAAACCATCTTGCTCCAATACTTGTAACGATTGAGACAGCATTTTCTCACTTACTCCGCCAATTTTACGTCGTAAATCACTAAAACGATGTGTTCCATCTCGTAGGGCTATTAAAATGAGTATGCCCCAACGACTTGTAACATGTTTGAGGATCTCTCTGGATGGGCACTGTTTAGAAAATAAATTTCCTTCACGTAATTGCTGCGAGAGTGTGGATATTGTCATTTTATACTTACCTTTTTGTATGTACTTACTTTTAGTAAGTTTAGGTGCTATGTTATCAAAACACAAGTGATACATTAAGGAGTTATCTTATGATTGCAATTACTGGTGCAACAGGCCTATTAGGTCAACATGTGATTGAAAACCTTCTTCAAACCGTTCCTGCTAATCAAATAGTGGCATTTGCTCGTGATGTAAAAAAAGGATCGTCTTTAAGTCAGAAAGGCGTTTTAGTACGTCAGGCGGATTACAATGATAAAGCTTCATTAATAACAGCTTTACAGGGTGTCGATAAATTACTTTTAATTTCCTCAAGTGAAGTTGGCAAACGTACCATTCAACATCGTAATGTCATTGAGGCAGCAAAATCAGCAGATGTACAATTTATTGCTTACACTAGCATATTACATGCTGATCGCTCTCCATTAAGCTTGCATGTGGAACATGTAGAAACAGAAAAAATGCTAGCTGATTCTGGGATCTCTTACACTTTATTACGAAATGGCTGGTATACAGAAAATTATCTGGCAAGTGTCCCTGCAGCAATTGAGCATGGCGTTTTTCTGGGGGCGGCTGGTGATGGCAAAATAGCTTCAGCCACTCGGGCCGATTATGCATTGGCTGCTGCTCGGGTAATTAGTGAAGAAGGACATATAGGTAAAGTGTATGAGCTTGCGGGTGATGAAGCTTGGACATTAGAGCAATTGGCTAAGGAATTGACTAAACAAAGCGGGAAGCAAGTGATATATAACAATTTAAGTCAGGCCGATTTTGTCGCTGCGTTAAAAACGGCAGGCTTACCCGATAAATTATCAAATATGCTGGCTGATTCTGATATCGGCGCATCCAAAGGTGGATTATTTGATGATAGTCATACCCTAAGTAAATTAATTGGCCGACGTACAACAACACTTGCGGAGAGTATCAAAGCAATGTTGTAAATCGATAGCTAATATCTATTCTATTTTCAGTTTAATTTTTTGGCACCCTAAGAGTTGAAATTTTGGGTTTCACATGCAGGGTGCCTTTCATAAGCATTATTATTTATGATAGGTGAGCATCAATTAATAAAAGATTAATTTTAGTCGTAAAATAGTAGGATAGACTGCTACACTAGGTAACAAAAATGAATATAACTAAATGATATTGAAAAATATTTATTCAGCTCAATAGGACTTTATATGAAGCTAGTTTCAGCGATATTATTAACTTTATTTTTTGTTTCAGGATGTTCGACACCACAGTCTGATATTGATAAATATGAGCAATCGAGTAAAGATGCGATGAAGCCAGATCCATATTCTGACAGCGTAATCAATACGATTAGACAGCACCAGAAGATCACCGTATGTAATAGTAAAATTGGTGGGTGCTATTGATTTAATACGGCACAGCTTTAAGGTTAAACAATATACTTTAGGATATTCTGTGCAATTAAAGACACAGATGCGTTACCATCAATAATAATGTCAGCACTCAGCTTTTCTCTTTCTGTCATTGCCGTATATGAGGGCCGTGAGTAGATTAAGTACTCTTCTAAATAATGAATAATATCATTTCCACTTTTCTCTTTATAATCACGCAGTATTCTTCTTGCTAATGCGATATCTAGTGGCGTATCAATAAAAAAAGCATAGTCGATCATCTGTTGTAGCGCTGGGTGAGATCTGGCAAAAGGATAATCCAAAATGATATGAGTATATTGAGACTCTTCTATCGTCTGATTAACTTGTTCAACAAATGGCTTTATATCCCATTCGCTATAATTACCACCTTGTTCTATCCACTCATCGAGATCTTCAGGTGCTGTAGGGCAGTCGAAATCATCAAAATGAAGGCATTTGCTTGATGGAAGCTTTTCTCTTATATAATGAGAAAGTGCTGTTTTGCCGCCACCTGCAATTGAGGTGATAGAGATAATTATAGGTGATTTTATAGAACTCATTGTTAGCTCATAATCAAAATAAAATTGCATAGGATATTATATAGACTAATTTATATTAAGTATAATTTATTTATAGTATTCTGAATAAGTTCAGTTTTTAGAAAAACTTAATTAATTATAGTAAGAGGTAGGAATTAATAAACTATACTATATATTAATATAACTCAATAAGTAATATCGATTTTTTGATTATAAAATAAGCGGTATTGTTTGTAAAAGTAGTTATAATAACCAGAGTGATCACTTATTCTCACTAAGAGCATGAACGTTTACGTGTTAACATTATCCAAGGCAAACGTTTAGTTTTTATTTTTGAGTGAAACATACATCTTTCGACTTTTTTATTTAATTTTCTTTCTATTTCTGTGGGTTGGTTAATAACATCGTTTTTGGTACTGCCCTGTGTTTTTAATAGAAAAATAACAATAAAAAACAAAGAGATAAAGAATAATAATATATATCGCACTTGATTTCTCCGGTTTATAAAAAGCATGGATTGTTGATAATTTTATATACAAAATTATCAACATGTATAGTAATAAATAAGAATAATTATATTTTTATAAATAATCTTAAAGTTATCTTAATAACTTTTTTTGTATCACAGTATAATATTAACAACGGTGTTATTTTAAGTATCGATTAAGCATACCTTCGAAAAGGGAATTCCATCGATATTCTATAGTGTTGATTGGTCTAGTATAATTTGTTTTTGGCGGGGATTTTACTAATATGAGGGCTTAATATGCTTTTGATTTTTTTGTTTGCGAGTTTTTTAATATCTAATCAAGCAAAAAGAATAATTATTCTTGAATAAAGTTAAATAATATGTATAAGGCATTATTTTTCTTTTATTGGTATAATAAATTCTGCAGATAAAGCCTGTTTTGCTTTGATGATATTTTTCTCATCTGAAAGATTAATGATTTTTTTATCCAATAAATTATAATTAGGTAATAAACTTTGTGGCGTCATATTGAGAATAAATGCAATAGAAAACAAAAGTTCTACCGTGATTTTTATGTTGCCATTTTCTATTCGAGAATAATGTTGCTGGCTTATCCCTAAGCGATTTCCCATTTCTATGCCTGTTAGTCTTAACTCTTTTCTTCTTTGTTTTATTTTGTGTGCAATAGTGGAGTTTATCATGATCATCTATTTTTATAAGGTTATAAAGCATTTTTTAAAAGCAATTAACTTTTAGTTAACTGCTATTAAATGTTATATATCTGTATTAATTTAGTACTGCTATTAATTCTACAGTCAGAAATACAATAACTATCACTTTTAGATCGATAGCGGTAAAATTTAACATAAATGCAAATTTTTAGTATTTATAACCAAAATTATCGATTATTCTTATATATTAATATCAATATAAAGTAATTATCAAAATGTTTTTATCGATCGATTTGTAATATAATGATAGCTTTTATCTATCAAATGAATGGTTACGATCGTCAATATCAATCATTTGATTGTTATTATCATAGCAACAATAAAGAAGAGAATATCTAAAATTATTATAATTATTTATTATTTTTTTGAATGATAAATAAATTTAGGTGTATGATTTTAGTAAGATAATATGGAGCTAAAAATAAGCTGTTTTTTAGTTTTTTTAAGATAAAACATAGGATGTCATCAATATGAATTTTTCTTACTGAAAAATAATAAATTAATACTAATTTAGTAAGAAACGGAAGTAAGCCATATAAATAAATTATTTCTATGGTCGTTGATATTACTAACAAAGCACCAATAAATATATTTATTGGTGCTTTATACAAAGTTATTTCTACTTAACCGTCCAAGCTTCTGAGAAGTCGTGCTCTGAAAATAATTCAGCTAAGCCACTAATCTGTTTTAAACGTAGTACTTCATCTTGTGACATACCTAATTCATCACCAATCTTTTGGTCATTCCAACCTAATCTTGATAAATCTCTAACTATATCCGACATTGCTGCCACTTGATGTTGCCCTCTAGCCCGATTATGGCGAATAGTCGCTGCCATTTGGTCAGCCATAGTATGACTTTCAACATCAAGTATAGTAATAGGTAAATAGCCGTTAATTCGCTTGTTTAAGCTATTTTTTTTACTCAATAAATAACGATGGTAACCATCAACGACTTGCCATTGTGATGGTTTATTTTTGGATTGTTGAATAGGTAAGACAACAACAGGCTGAGTATAACCGTCTTTTACCAGAGACGTTTCTAGTAATCTCTTTTCTGTCGGAGACATGACATTGGGATTATAGTCATTAGCGATAACTTGTTGTTGCTTTATCCAAAGAACACAGTCAGTAGGTTCATTTTTAAATGGGCTTATTTGATGAAGCGATATTTTTATTTTATTGAGAGCTTCAATTTTTTGTTCATCATTTAGTTTTGCTAGGTACTCTTTTAAAACAGAAATTATAGTTTCAATGGTCATATTCACACCTTGCTAAATAAGTTGCCAGTCTTTTCGTTTTCCTTGTATCCGTTTGAAATATCGATCATAACAGTGTGATTTAGTAGGACTAAATGCTAATGTTCTACACCAAAAATCGTTACGCAAGATGGTCTTACAAATTCGTCGCCAAGAAGGTATTTGTTTAGTGCTAGTATCACCTTCTTGTGCATCAGGTATGCCATTTGGGTAATCTCGTTCGGCATACCAGCGAAGATAGACCGCTATTTTATTACGATAATGTTCTGCTGTTTTCTCTGGTAAACTGGCTAATAAAAAGTGAGCATAAGATTTCCACGTATGATGGGAAGGTTTGCTAATTTGATGCCGCCCATAGAAACCTGATTTATTACGAGGATTCGTATATAACATTCCGGCATCAGCTCCACTCACTCGTTCACAAGCAAGACTCCATGTTTCAGGCTCTAGCACATGATATAACCATAGTCCCTTGCGTTGCTCTGGCCCAAAAGGTTCACAAATACGCATTTGACTTAAACTAACGCCCGCTTGGTGCATCAGATCATAAATAGGGTTATAGGGTAAATTGAAACGCGCTATATAAGTCCAGATATCTTTAACATGCCAATCATAAATAGGGTAGGCCATATAATAAAAGCCTTCTGCTGATGCCGTTGTCCAAGGAATATCATCGGCATAACGTAACTTTCGATTATTACTAATGGCAATAAATCGGTTTAAAGATTCATCCGCTCTTATGCCTAGCAGGATAATCGAACTGCGATGATTACCTGTGATCCACTGGTTAAATGCAGGGGTAAAATCTTCAAAAAGCATATTTGGGTGATAAAAAGGGAAAAAGTGAGGGTCAGTTATCGCATCTTCTGGCGGTTGTCTTACCCATTTTTTACCAGGCTCCCATGCTGTCCATGTAGGTTCATATTGAGAAATGCCACTTTCAGTGGTGATAGGGAGTGCTATCCAGTAAAACTGTTCAATACAATCTTGGTAGATAGATTTCATTTTTATAATATGATCTATAGTCGCAGAATATTGAACTTCCCAATCAAGAAACATCACATTAAATTTTCTATGTTGTTTTCGCGCTTGTGCGACAACAAGATGAAAAAGCGCAGTAGAATCTTTCCCTCCCGAAAAGGAGAGAGTGATTTGTTCAAAAGTATCAAATATCCACTGGACTCTCTCTTGAGCAGCTTCTAATACATTTTTCCCCAGCGCAATTTTACGTTTCAAAGACATAACTATCACCAAAATAGATTAGCTAATGTTAGTATTATCACTTAATCATATTTAGATGATAAAGGTAAGTATTAATTGTTAGTAATTATTAATTTTATTTTAATACAGTAGAGTAACTACTCTATTTAATTGTTTTTATTAAACTAACTGATTATGGAAAGATATTACTATATTATTTCAATATGGCGTTATGCTGTATAGATCTGTGATTATGCATTTTTGGTGGTTTTTTATACTAAATATCAATTGGTTATGCAGTAAAATGTATAAAATAATCCAGCGCAAGGGCGATTTAATATCTTTTATTTACTAAAAATAAAACAGATGAATAAGTTTGCTTATCATTAAGCTGAGAAAGAAGATTTCTTAACCGGTCAATCGGCGCTTTTAATGTCAATAACACCTTACTTAACCGTTAGAGTTTGATTTGTTTTTTATTTAATTTCAATATGTTATGCCGTCTTGTTTAGATGATTACCTGTTTAACTATTCGTTATTTCCAGTTATTCGTGGTTTGTATAAATCATAGAATAATCATTTTACGACTAGGATTTTGTATGGCACTAGACACTCACAATGGAGTTAAAGTATATACCCCCACAGCATTAAAACTTTATGACTGGTGGGTATTAAATATTTCTAACCGTTATGCATGGCGTTGTGATACAGATAAATATTTGCTACCTCATTTTAAAAATAATCTTGGTGAGAACCATATGGATATTGGTGTAGGAACAGGATTTTACTTAAAAAGAGCTTTAGCTAATATAAATAAAATAGCATTAACAGATCTTAATATTAATAGCTTAGATTATGCTAAAAAAAATATTGTTGATGATAAATTAACTTATTGCTTACAGCATGATATCTATCATAAATTTCCTAATGAATTCAATTCATCGTTTGACTCTATTTCTTTATTTTATCTATTACACTGCTTACCTGGCACAATGGAAGGTAAAAAGAAAGTGATAGAAAATATAAGTAAAATATTAACGGAAAAGGGTGTTTTATATGGTGCTACTATCTTGGGGGCTGATGTTGAACACAATTTTTTTGGTAATAAATTGATGTCTGTTTATAACAAAAAAGGTATTTTTAGTAACTATTCTGACTCGGCAGATGCTTTAGAAAAAGTATTATCTTGTTTTTTTTACGATGTATCTATTCATATTCAAGGAGTTGTCGCGTTATTTACCGCGAGAAATAAAAAATTATAAAAAAAGTAGTATAGTTTGAATAAATTGAAAATGTATCAAGAAGGCGTTACACAGTTGGAGATAAAGTTAGCCTCAGAGAATTAATTTATTTGATAGAATGACAACTGTTTGATAAATAACAGTATTGCTTCTAGTGTGTATCGCTTAAAGTAACCGAAAAAAGCTTAGTTATAAAATATAACTAAGCAAAACGGGGATAATCAAATCAAAGTGTGTGTCCATTTAAGATGATCAAAAATGGATAAGCGTTAAATTATCTAACCATTGAGAATTAATCAACTAAAATTTACCAATTAATTGTAAATTAGATATTAATACTTAGTTATTTTTACTTATTTGGAGCGCTAAAAATATGTACAATACTAAAAATATTTATAAATAATTTATGTATTGATAATAAAAATAAGTAGCAATAATAATAACAATATAGTCGGGTTTTCTCTACATTTAGCATTGTTAAATAACAAATGTATAATAAATTATTTAACAGGCTGATGCCTTAATGTTAGAGATCATGAGTTTAGTGACCAAGTTATACATCATTTTATGAGATGACCGGACAATGAATAGAAAAGAGCTTATCGAGTATATACAGAAAACATATGCCGTAATCCCCGAATATTTATGGAGTAAGTACCCTAATTATGCGGTTTTCAGACATCATAATCATTCTAAATGGTTCGCAGTCATCATGGATGTCGCTGAAAACAAGCTATTTGATACGGGTAAAAATAATAAAGTCGATGTGATTAACTTAAAAGTACCGGTGCCTTTAGTGGGTGCTCTACGCTTAAAAAAAGCAGTTTATCCCGCTTATCATATGAACAAAGAGCATTGGATTTCTATTCGCTTAGACACAGATTTTGATGATACTGAGCTAAAATCATTAATTTCTGAAAGTTACGAACTGACGCAGTGAAAGGCTTAATACTAATAATCAATAACAAGGTGAATATAATAAAAACTTATAGTTATAAATAGAATATGTTTAGAAAAAGCATCTATTTTTGATGATTATATGACTTGGAAAAAGCAAAAGTGCACCCATGTTAAAAATAACTTTATAACAGTTTTGAATCTGTGTTTCCTTAAAGTCATTGATAGCGTCAGGTGGAGTAAAGATGAACAAAGTGGTTTATAAAGTGAGTGGACTATGGAACGAAACGTCCTTTGTAAATCTATTTATTGCAACGAATGAAAAAGAAGTATTATCTGCAATTATACTATGGGCTCAGTTTAGTGGTGCAAAAGTGGATGATTTATCTATTGAGTATTATAGTTCCGTGCATTAACACAGTGTTAACTTATTGATTAATAACTTAATTATCACTAAATATCAATCAATTTAATCAGATAGCTAATATTTGCTGTAAGTATATTAGCTATTTGCTATTCATATCTATCAATATTGTGATATCAGTGGTTAACGGCTATCCTTTCTTTTAATAATATTTTACAAACTAATTAAATGATAAACATAGTAAAAGTAGCATTATGTTACTAAGATAAATTATGAGCATAGATTTATTAATCTGATTAGTCAGGTTAGGTGATTGTTTCATATGAGGTCATAGCCATGCCCAAAACTCTTATGAGTCTTAAACAAAATGATTTTACGCATAAAAAAATTATCGTAGGTATTAGTTCATGCTTATTAGGGGATAAAGTGAGGTTTGATGGTGGGCATAAATGTTGTCATCTTGCTGCTGATGAATTATCTGAGTTCTTTGAATATCAATCTACTTGCCCAGAAATGGCTATTGGTTTACCGACACCCAGACCAGCATTACGATTAGTTCAGTCTAAGACTGGTGAAGTTAGGTTAAAATTTAGTAATGGAAGTGAAGGTGACTTAACCCAAATGATGAATGATTACTCTATCGAATATTTGAGGAGATTTAATAAATTTAGCGGTTATATCGTGTGTGCAAAATCACCCAGTTGTGGATTAGAACGTGTCCGGGTTTATGATCCAATAGGCAACGGCAATAAAAAATCGGGTACAGGCATTTTTACTGAAAATCTGAAAAGAATAATGCCGTGGTTACCTATAGAAGAAGATGGGCGGTTAAACGATCCCTATATTAGAGAAAATTTTATTACACGGGTGTTTGCGCTTAATGAGCTAAATCAATTGAAAATAAATAACTTTACTCGCCAGGCATTAATTGATTTTCATACAAGATACAAACTATTGTTATTAGCTCATTCACAACCGCTTTATCGGCAACTAGGGCGCTTTGTTGCTAACAATAAAGATTGGGATTCATTAGAGACTTTCTTTGTTGAATACCGTAATCGATTTATGGCTCTATTACAACATCAAGCCACACGTCGTAATCACACTAATGTTCTTATGCATGTGCAAGGATATTTTAAGCAAGATTTAACTTCTAAGCAGCGACAAGCATTAAGCCAATTGATCTTAGAGTATCGTCAAGGAATACAACCTTTATTGGCACCATTAACATTAATTAATCATTACTTATCAGAATACCCAGATAATTATCTGAGTAAACAAAAATACTTTTATCCTTATCCTCAATCTTTAAGATTACGTTATGGTTTATGATATATTAATTTCACTACTGTATCTATTTTTATAGAAAGAAAATAACTATTTTTAATAAGTGAATTTTATATTTAAAGCAAGGGGAATAGGACTGCTTTTTGTATTTAATGCTTTGTTAATGTAAGTTAAATTATAATATTTTGTAAAAGGATGTAAGTCAGACCGTTCTGTTTATATTTTATGTCAGTATTCTTTTTTTTATAAAAAGAGGCTGATATGTCTACAATGAAAACTGAAGTCGTTGTTATTCGTTTAACCAAACAAGAGCGAGCTGCATTAGATTCAATAAAAACGATGCCATTACTTGCAGATTGGCTAAAGGAGCTAGCCCTTTCCAAGTGGAAGGAGCAGGCATTACAATTAGAACAATCTAAAAATGGTCATAGTAATTAATGAAATACGAGGGTAACAATCAACAATCTTAACTAAAACCCTCGATAAAAAATTATTGAATAGATTGTTAGCTATTCTATTTCAATCAGTTAAGTTATTAGTGTTATCAAGTTACTGATTGCAAAAAGAAAAGCCCAATGTGGCGGCATTGGGCTTAGTGTCTCAAATAGATGGGTATATAAAAACTATTAGAGAACTCTTTTACTTTAATTCAAATTTATTTATAGAATTAACAATAAGTGCTTTTTGATAGAAGAATAGTGATGTTCGTATAAAATATGAGCATTTTTATCTTATCCTGTTTTATAGTCTTAAGTTAGACCAATTTCATGCAATAGTGTGTCGATATCCTACTTTGTTGTAGTTTTATGTTAATTTTTACTTGATATCGCTCTTGTTTTTCACATAAAGAGTATGACAGTGACAGCAATTTAAGGGAGACTTAAAAGTAGTATGACACTCATCACTCATTGATAATGGAAGGTAGGTAATATGTTTCCAGAATATCGTGATTTAATTGCTAAGCTTCGTCAAACTGATCCCCATTTCCGAGCCCTGTTTGAACAACATAATGAACTTGACCATAAAATTGTACGCTTAGAACACCGAGATAGGCGAGGATATGGAGAAGAAGTTGTTGAATTAAAAAAACAAAAATTACGTCTAAAAGAAGAAATACATCAGATCTTAAAAAATCCCCCAGAAGATGAGTAGCACAAATAAGTACTGTATGTAATTAATAAAATTAAATAGAAATAATAAAAGAAGGCCATATAGCTAATGGCCTTCTTTTATTATGGTTTAAAGATAATATTTCTCATGATATTTATATCTTTTGATTGTTTGTGAATAAGAACTAAAAGTTTTAATACTGTTTATATGTTTTTATTTTATACTGCATAAAAATATTTAATTTAGTTAAGTTGTATAGTTAAATTTTATTTAGGTTTTTATAAAGAGATGTTTTTTTATAAACATACCAGTTTTAGTTGTTAATTATTATTCTTTTATCTGATATTCATACAGAAATATAATGGCAATTAAGATTATCCTTATCCTAATTTTAATTTTCTTTGCGATAATAAAAATTCAAGACGCAGGTATCATTTTTTTTATTAATTACAAAATATAGGATATTTATGAAAAATATTATTTTAGCACTAGGTTTATTATCATTATCTTCTGTTGCTGTTTCGGCTGAATTAACAAAATCTTGCGAAGATTATTTTAAAGAAACTGATGCCTATGTCGCATTAATGGAACAAAATGATGCAACTAAAGCACAAGCAGAAACAATGAAAGCACAATATGCTCAATCAAAAGAACAATTTGCTGCATTACCTAAAGATGTTCAAGAAAGCACCTGTAAACAAGCTTTAGATTCTTTAGAGCAAATGAAAAAAATGTCTGCTGGTCAATAAAAAATAGATTTAATTAAAGTCTTATGTTTAGAGAATAATAAGGCTTTATTTTTATTTCAAATTTAAAATTTTCCAATGTAACAATGACCATATAATAACCAGTGTTATTATATGGTCATCTTAATATTATTTTAATATAAACTATTTCTTTCTTGTTTTTTTGTGGAAATATTTCTTTTTTACTTAATATTACAATCTCTAATCAAGATAATTATCCCGCCATAACCCATCTATTTATATTATTATTTTATATATTCTTGTTACTTGAATAAAGAATGCTTTTTATATGAAATAATTGTAATTCATTTTGTCGTCTATAAATTTTATGGAATAATTATTTACATCTATTTATTGCTCCTATTTAAGATATGAATTGGTCTTTTATTCTAATTTTAGCTCTATTTGTAGTTGTTGGTTGTGTTGATAAAGAGAGGAATACATCTGGCTCTATAGAAAAGGTGGCAACAGAGATAGCGACTCCTACTGTTCAATATCACCACGATGAAAGTCGTTATCCCACATTTATGTTATCAAAACAATCTCGTTTTGAAATGCAAGCCAAGGAGGAAAAACAGAAATTCAATCAATTATTTAAATTTGGATTTGAAGAGCCAACCACATCTACTAATAGCGAATATTCCTATAAAAAGGAACAACGTATAAGAAAGAATGACCAGTCAATGATTATTCTGCCAGAAGCGATACCTGTATGGAATAAAGATAAACAAGAAGTTGAAGTTAAGTGGAGCTACAGACCAAAATATGTTTTTGATGCATATTAAATTTAACCTTTATGTTTTAGGAAGACTATGCGCCCAATTTTTTTGTTAATACCATTTATGTTTTTAATTGGCTGTACCGAGCAAATGAGTGTCGGAATTGGCACTTCTAGAACGCATAATATAGGATATCCGGTTTGTTCAACATTAGTTTGTGGAAAGAATACGCGAACAGTTGAAGAACAAAAGGCAATTAATGAAGCGGTGCATGAACAGCAAAGAGCTATTATGCGAGGAGAAAAACCAGATTTAAAAATTATTGCCTCATATTAAATAATACCATCAAGGAGAGTCTATTTTTTGTCCTTGATGGTATAGTCAATATAAGCGCTAAGCTAAGATAGCGATGTTATATTGTTTATAATAAATTTTACTCTTTGGTTAACATCGGCTTTGGGTAATTCAATTAAGGTATAATTATACTGTCTATATATCGCCAGCATCGCTTGATAAGTTGCTACGGCTTCATCAAATGTCTGTTGACGCTCTTTATCTTGTAAGTAAATTTCTTTCCATGGCGGAGCTATAAACACGGTTGTAGAATATCTATATAGCCTTATTGCGTTTTCAAGATGTTGGGGAATAGGGCGCTCACAAAAGTGTAAATAACCTGCTATATCCGGTATGCCTCGGTCATAAAAATAAGGTTTGCTGTTATCATCTATATTGGATGCATCATGCCATGATCGTAGCTCCCAGCTTAACATTAACTCAGCAAAAGCGATCGGATCAATCCAAGGAAGGGCTGAACCACCAATATGACTTTGATCTTGAATAATGGCTCTACCTGCTTCTATTGAGCAAGAGTAGCCATTTCTTCTTAACTTATTGATAATAGTGCTTTTACCAGAGCCGGGACCTCCGGTTAAAATAATACGGCAAGGTTTTTGGGACATAGTAATTCCTTAAATAATATATTTTGACTTTAAATGATTGAGGGCTGAATGCAGAAATTTTTAGAGGGAGAAAGGCGAAAAATAAGCAGTGCTAGCAAAGAAAGAGAACAAGTAAAGGAGGACAAGATATTACAATTATAATCGAAAAGAGAAAATATCAAAATAAAGCCGCATCAAAGATCAATCAATATCTATCGACCTCTTTTATAACTTATCAGGTTACTTTGTATTGCTATTTTAATAACTGATACGCATTTATGCAGATTTAAGCACATAAATCCAAATAGAAGCACTATCTGGTCATTGCAAGCTAAATAGATTACTTTTATTATATAATATATATGTTTTATTATAATTCGTATATAAGGGTTAAGTGTGGGTATTGTAAAAATTTCTGATGAGCTACATGAGTATCTTCGTAAAGCAAGTAATGTGATGTCTCGATCAGTTAATGCACAAGCAGAGTTTTGGATAAAAATTGGTATTCAAGCAGAATTAAATCCAGAAAAAACGTTTCCAATGATTATTAATGAAATGTTAGAAAAAGAAGCAATAAAACAAGAGCATAAGTAAATATAAAGGAGATTAATATGGATAAAATTACGATTAAAACCCCTGAGGAAATTGAATTAATGCGTGAATCAGGTCGTTTATTAGCCCAAGTTTTTACAATGCTTGATGATTTTATTGTGCCAGGTGTTTCCACATTAGAAATTAACGGTAAAGTAGACGATTTTATTACTCATGATCTGCAATCGAGACCTGCAAGCAAAGGACAATATGGTTATGAGTATGTACTTAATACTTCAATTAATGAGGTAGTATGCCATGGTGTTCCTAAAGCAGATGAGCTATTAAAAAGTAAAGATATTATTAATGTCGATATTACACTAGAAAAAAATGGTTTTATTGCTGATTCTAGCAAGATGTATGTCATGCCAGATGCCTCACCTATAGCAAGAAGATTAGTCAAAACAACTTACCAAGCGATGTGGGAAGGTATCAAAGAAGTTAAACCAGGTGCAACACTCGGTGATATCGGTCATGCAATCCAAAGCTTTGCACAAAGTCATGGGTATAGTGTTGTAAGAGAGTATTGTGGACACGGGATTGGTCGAGAAATGCACGAAGCCCCTCAAGTATTACATTATGGTATTCGAGGACAAGGTGTTGTACTAAAAGAAGGGATGACCTTTACCATTGAACCGATGATTAACCAAGGTGGACACAAAATAAAAACCAAAAAAGATGGTTGGACTGTAGTCACCCGTGATAAAAAATTATCGGCACAATCAGAACATACTATTTTAGTTACTGCTGATGGGTATGAAGTACTCACTTTGCGTCCAGAAGAAACACTTCCATAATAAATTAATTTATATCTATCTAATTTTTGATGCAAAAATTATGATATAAATTTATATTATTTTAATAGCTAGAAATATTATTTTTAGCTATTTTTCTATTTATATATTGATATTTAATTTTATTATTTCTATTGTATTTTTTAGATAAATAACTATATTTATATACTACAAGGACTGTATAAAAAAACAATGTGATCATATAGTGTATTTTAGAAAGATAAACAGGATGTTTATATGCAAAAAATATCAAAACTGATGGAAGCCTGGGGCTCATGGGTTGTAAATAATAATTTATATATCAATACATTAACAATAAATAAACGTGAAAATGTGCCAATACGTGTTAAATTAAGAAAAGCCTGTACTGATCGCCAAGGCATCATAGTCTCGGTATGTATGAGTAAACTACTAAAAAATCATAAAAAAGATTATGAATTACTAGTCGATTACTATGTATTTGGACAAACATTTATTCAATTAGCACAAGCGCATCGATGCTCTGATACTTATATCGGAAAAAAACTCAAAAAAGCAGAAGGCATTGTGGAAGGGATGTTAATTATGGCCGAATTAATATTTATTATTGAGAAAAATGAAAATAGTACTTTACGATCGTAATTTAAGGCTTATTCTAAACAAACTGATAGCAAATAAAGAATTGCAATAATATTGTTTATTGCAATTTATCTATTGAGTTCAACATTTGCTAATAGGATGTTAGCAATTTAATTAAGTGTTTTTAACCCCAAGGAGTGGATGTATGTCAACGAAATATCCTATCGTTTTAGTTCATGGTTTAGCTGGTTTTAATGAAATTGTTGGTTTTCCCTACTTTTATGGTATTGCAGATGCCTTAAGGCAAGATGGGCATCAAGTTTTTACCGCTTCTCTTTCTGCCTTTAATTCAAATGAAGTGCGTGGCAAGCAGTTGTGGCAATTTGTCCAGACTCTCTTACAAGAGACACAAGCGAAAAAAGTGAATTTTATAGGTCATAGCCAAGGGCCATTAGCTTGTCGTTACGTTGCGGCTAATTATCCTGATAGTGTTGCTTCGGTAACTTCAATTAATGGTGTAAATCATGGTTCAGAAATAGCCGACTTATATCGACGCATTATGCGTAAAGACAGTATCCCAGAATATATTGTCGAAAAAGTATTAAATGCATTTGGTACTATTATCTCAACATTTTCTGGTCATAGAGGCGATCCTCAAGATGCTATTGCCGCATTAGAGTCTTTAACAACAGAGCAAGTCACAGAATTTAATAACAAATACCCACAGGCATTACCTAAAATCCCTGGTGGTGAAGGTGATGAAATCGTCAATGGGGTTCATTACTACTGTTTTGGTAGCTATATTCAGGGATTAATTGCTGGGGAAAAGGGGAATCTACTGGATCCTACTCATGCGGCAATGCGTGTGTTAAATACATTCTTTACTGAAAAACAAAATGACGGCTTAGTTGGTCGCTCGAGTATGCGATTAGGCAAATTGATAAAAGATGATTATGCGCAAGATCATATTGATATGGTTAACCAAGTTGCAGGGTTAGTGGGTTATAATGAAGATATCGTTGCTATTTATACTCAGCACGCTAAATACTTAGCGAGTAAGCAACTTTAATCATGATAAGTAGTCATACTTTGTATACTATTTTGTATACTCTATAGTTATATGATAGATAGTTATATGATAGCAAGGTGGCGTAAATTATTATGGCCACCTTTTTTATTAGATGAAAATATCGAACTAGCGCTGTTTATGCACAGATATAGCAATGTGGTAACCCAATAGGTAAAGCGCTTGCTCTAGGCTATCGATTTTTGAAGTTTGATTGATATCGAGTAAACGCTCAATTTGGGCGCTATTTAGATTCATTTTTCTTGCCAGATCTGCCTTTTTAGTTTTTGTTGTTAACATGGCATTATGTAATGCGATTTTTAAGCAACTAATAGGGGGAAGATAAACAATAAAATCCCCTGATTGAGGCTCAGAAGGCATAGGGATCGGCATTTTACTCGAAATAAACTCTTCAAGTCCTACATGTAAAATATCCGAGGCTTCTAGTTCAATATCATCTTCTGTATATGCCACTGCATGTATATTGTCAAAATCACGATAAGTAATCTCGTAAGTTTCACTTTCTTCGTCAAAATGGGATGTTGCTGGATAATTGAACATAAATTGCCTAATTAATTTTAAAATTTATGCTCATGATTAAAGCATATTTAGCAGTTTTTATCCAAAGCACCGTAAAATCCCGTTCTTCAGGTCGGGGATATAAGGCGCGGTTTTTTAA